>NZ_JALNPN010000009.1:234-149077 GCF_024520835.1 Pantoea sp. Fr+CA_20 | reverse complement strand
GCGGGAGCTGCGAATAAGATCCCGGAAATATGCCGATAAAAAAAAGGCTGGTCACCTTAAGTGACCAGCATTAGGCCTGAGTGCCTCCCTTTTTTTATGGCGCGGTTGTTGGCAAAAGGAGACAGCCGTCACCTTTTTTTGTCGCTAATGGGTGACATCTATCTTGATGATTTTTCTCAGCAGATTATGAATCACAGAATTGTGTTGGTATTTGGCGACACTTTTAGCAGACCAGACGGTCCGGAACGAAGCGTTAAAAGGTAAGCTGGCAGCCAATGCCCTGAAAATAAAGGGCCTTTCATTGTTGGCATGAACCTTGCTATACTTAACACGCTGCTCATTCACCTGTTTATGATTGCCACCGCGTTGCGGGCAGAGCTCATAAAGCCCGAATGACGCACCAAACGGAGCCTGTCGTCCACCACACCGATAATCGTATGTTCTGCATCGTTATCAAGCATCGGACGCAACGTTGAGTTAGGCTCCACCCATTCTCACGTGCTGCCAGGGCGGCACGCTAACGGCAGGCCATCGCGCCTGCCGTTTTCTTTTCTGCCTCTTCCTTCTCTGGGCTGACTCCGCTAGCATCCGATAAGCGTATCTTTAAGGAAGCTGTCGCGTGAAAAAATGGCGTTTATTTCCCCGGTCCCTGCGCCAGCTGGTGCTGATGGCCTTTTTGCTGGTGCTCCTTCCGCTGCTGGTGCTGGCCTGGCAGGCCTGGGAAAGCCTGTCGGCGTTAAGCGATCAGGCTGCCGACACCAACCGCAATACGTTTACCGACGTCAGGCGCAGTGAGGCCATGGCTCGAACCGCCATTGAGCTGGAGCGCAGTTATCGCCAGTACTGCGTGCTGGGTGATACGTCGCTGGCAAAGCTTTATCAGACGCAGCGTATTCGCTACAGTCAGATGCTCAGTTCCCATGCCGATAGCCTGCCTGATTTACCGGCGTTTAAAACCCTGCAGGCCACGCTGCCACAACTGGAAACGTTGCAGTGTGATAACGGCAATCCCGTAACTCACGCCGCTCAGGCACTGGAAAAGTTTTCAGCGACGAACGTGCAGCTGGTCCAGGATACGCGAGAAGTGGTGTTTGCCCGTGGTCTGCAGCTGCAGCGTGAAATTGCCGATCGCGGCCAGTTCTTCGGCTGGCAGGCGCTGATCCTGTTTATCATCAGTCTGACGTTAACCCTGCTGTTTACCCGCATGATCATCGGTCCGGTAAAAAGTGTTGAACGCATGATTAATCGCCTTGGTGAAGGACGTGAGCTGGGAAGCAGTATGGTGTTTCGTGGCCCGCGGGAGCTACGTTCTCTGGGGCAGCGCATTATCTGGTTAAGTGAACGCCTGGCCTGGCTGGAAACCCAGCGCCATGAATTTTTACGTCATCTTTCACATGAACTTAAAACACCGCTGGCCAGCCTGCGTGAAGGCACAGAACTGCTGGCGGATGAAGTGGCGGGCGCACTGAATCCGGAACAAAAAGAAATTGTCTCAATACTGGATAACAGCAGCCGTCATCTGCAACGCCTTATCGAACAATTACTTGATTATAACCGTAAGGTCGCCGATGGGCCGATTACGCTAGAAGCGGTGAAGCTGAATGACATTGTGCATGATGTGGTTAACGCGCATGCGCTTACGGCGCGAACCAAACTCATGCATGTCGATATCGATCTCAAAGCAACGGATTGCCAGGCAGAGCCTATGCTATTGATGAGTGTGATCGATAACCTCTACTCTAACGCCGTGAACTATGGCAATGAATCCGGTAACATTTGGCTGCGCAGCCGCCAGCAGGACGACCGGATAGTGATCGAGGTGGCTAACAGCGGCACGCCCATTCCCGAAAATGAGCAGGAGATGATTTTTGAGCCTTTCTTCCAGGGCAGTCACCAGCGCAAAGGGCCGGTTAAAGGCAGCGGACTGGGGTTAAGCATCGCAAAGGATTGTCTGCGCCGTATGCACGGTAGCCTGCAACTGGTTGCCTGCGACGACGCTGATGTTTGTTTTCGCATCGAACTGAATACCACAGCCGGGAAAGTCTGAAGCATGAAATTTTTCGCCGTCATTATTTTAAGCGCCCTGAGCAGCATGATGCTCAGTGGATGTGCCTCATCCCCGGTCACCTCAACAACCCAGCCTGCCAGCGGCAACGTTGTGGTGCCTGAAGCCAGCCTGGTTGACTATCTCACCACGTACTGCGGCGATATCTGGCGCATTGAAAATAGCGCCGCTATGACGAATCCCCTTTACTGGATGCGCAGTATCGACTGTGCTGAACGGCTTTCTCCCGCGGAAGCGCGCGCGGAGGCCCATCGCTGGCCGGTAGACAGTTGGGCGCGAGCGTTTAAGCAAGGCGTCTTAATGGCAAACGGCAATGTGACGCCGCTGGAGCGTCGTGACTACATCAACGTGCTCGATGGCTACAGTGAGCAGTTTCCGTCCAACCTGCGGGCATTCATTCAGCTCTGGCGCAGTAATCAGGTTGCCCAGCTTGAGCTAAGCGCCATGCGTACGCGTTACGCCCATTTACAGCAGAGCAGCGATGCGCAATCAGATTCACTGCGTCAACAGCAGATAAAACTGCGTCAGCAGCTCAGTGATACCCAGCGCAAACTGGAGCGTTTAACCGATATCGAACGCCAGCTTTCGTCGCGCAAAACCTCCGATATGTCTGACGGCAGTCACGGAACGGCCCTGCCACAAGAGGACGAACAGTAATGGTGAAACATGCAGCACACCTGCTTTTAGTGGATGACGATCCCAGCCTGCTCAAACTGTTAGGTATGCGCCTCACCAGTGAGGGATATCAGGTGACCACTGCCGCCAGTGGACCCGAGGCGCTTCGACTCTTGCAGAAAGAGAAAATCGAGCTGGTCATCAGCGATCTGCGCATGGATGAAATGGACG
Source organism: Pantoea sp. Fr+CA_20 (assembly GCF_024520835.1). Lineage (NCBI taxonomy): Bacteria > Pseudomonadati > Pseudomonadota > Gammaproteobacteria > Enterobacterales > Erwiniaceae > Pantoea > Pantoea sp. Fr+CA_20. Next base: position 146,166 of record NZ_JALNPN010000009.1, on the reverse strand, counting down.
GCCTGGCATTATTTGGCGAAATTCAAAAGCGTCATACAGGCTTGCCGGTCATTATTTTAACGGCTCACGGCTCGATCCCGGAAGCGGTAGCGGCAACGCAGCAGGGCGTTTTCAGCTTCCTGACCAAACCGGTCGATCGCGACGCACTGTATAAAGCGATAGATGAGGCCCTGGCACAGCGCGCGCCAGTGAGTGACGATCGCTGGCGGGAAGCGATTGTCACCCGCAGCCCACAGATGCTGCGTTTGCTTGAACAGGCACATATGGTGGCTCAGTCAGACGTCAGTGTGCTGATCAACGGGCAAAGCGGAACGGGTAAAGAGGTGCTGGCGCAGGCTATTCATGCGGCAAGCCCGCGCGCGGGGCAGCCGTTCATCGCCATCAACTGCGGGGCCTTACCCGAGCAACTTCTGGAGTCAGAATTGTTTGGTCATGCCAAAGGTGCCTTTACCGGTGCGGTGAGCGCGCGTGACGGGCTGTTTAAAGCCGCAGAGGGCGGCACGCTGTTTCTGGATGAGATCGGTGATATGCCGCCTGCGCTGCAGGTGAAATTACTGCGCGTGTTACAGGAGCGGAAAGTCCGGCCGCTGGGCAGCAACAATGATATTGATATTAACGTGCGGATTATCTCGGCAACGCACCGGGATCTGCCAAAGGCGATGGAAAAGAAAGAGTTCCGCGAAGATCTGTTTTATCGCCTTAACGTGGTGAATCTGAAAATTCCGGCGCTGCATCAGCGCACAGAAGATATCCCGTTGCTGGCGAACCATCTGCTGCGTCAGGCGGCAGAACGGCACAAACCACAGATACGCAGCTTTTCCGTTGATGCGATGAAGCGCCTGATATCTGCCAGTTGGCCGGGTAACGTACGTCAACTGGTTAACGTTATTGAGCAATGTGTTGCGCTCAGTTCCTCGCCGGTTATCAGCGATGCGCTGGTGGAGCAGGCGCTGAGCGGAGAGAACAGTGCGTTGCCTACCTTTGTAGAAGCGCGAAACCAGTTCGAACTCAATTATCTCCGCAAACTGTTGCAGATGACCAAAGGAAATGTCACCCACGCCGCGCGTCTGGCTGGACGTAACCGTACTGAATTCTATAAGCTGCTGTCACGGCATGAACTGGACGCCAGCGACTTTAAAGAGTAGTTTTCTGCCCCAATAAGCCTGCGGCATTGCCAGCGACATTTATACTTAAAAATCCCTCTGCACATGGAGGGCGTGAGGAAAGGATCTGACATGAAAAAGATCGATGCAATTATTAAACCCTTCAAGCTTGATGACGTACGTGAAGCACTCGCTGAAGTCGGCATCACCGGCATGACCGTGAGCGAAGTAAAAGGATTTGGCCGCCAGAAAGGCCATACGGAACTCTACCGTGGCGCAGAGTACATGGTGGACTTTCTGCCTAAGGTCAAAATTGAAATGGTGGTCGGGGACGATATCGTTGATACCTGCGTCGAAACCATCATGCGCACCGCGCAAACCGGCAAAATTGGCGACGGTAAAATCTTTGTTTTCGATGTGGCTCGGGTAGTGCGTATTCGTACCGGCGAAGAAGACGAAGAAGCGATTTGATTACGATTGAGTCAGAAGCCCGCCTGTTGCGGGCTTTTTTATGTCCTGAGATCACATCTCTTTATGCGGCCCGAACACCTCATAGTGAATTCTTTCTGCCGCAATGCCCACCGCATGCAACTGCTTAACGATAAAAGACATAAAGCCCAGCGGCCCACACAGGTAGAAGTGGGTGTTCACATCCTGCAGCCGCGCTGACACTGTCGCCAAATCCATAACACCTTGCGCATCATAGCGGCCTGCGTCTTGTTCATCGGGCGCGCGATACCAGATGTGCTGTACAAAATCAGGAAGCAGGGCACCGGTCGTGTTTACTTCCTCTGCGAAGGCATGCTGTTTACCGTTTTCGGCAGCGTGGAGCCAGTTGACGGGCGCCGGATGGCGTTGTGCAGCTAACGCGTGCAGCATGGCCAGCATCGGTGTTTGTCCCACGCCAGCAGAAATGAGTGTGACCGGCGTCGTCGGGCGCACCTGCAGGAAAAAATCGCCATGCGGCGCGGCCAGCTGCACCTCGTCACCCACTTCGGCATGTCGGTGCAGCCAGCCTGATATACTCCCCAGCGCTTCTTGTTTAACCGCGATACGGTAGGTTTTCTCGTTGCTGGCCGTGGTTAGTGAGTACTGACGAATCTGATGATATTCAAACCCCGCAGGCTGTAAGTGAAGCGTCAAATACTGTCCGGGTTTGAACGCTGCAACCGGGCCGCCATCCACAGGCGTAAAGGTAAAGCTTTTAATGACGGCACTTTGCTGTTCCATCGCACTAATGCGAAACACCCGCTTCCCGCGCCAGCCGCCTTTTTGCTGTTCTGACGCCTGATAAATGGCATCTTCACGCTGAATAAATACCTCTGCCAGCGCGTTGTAAGCGCGTCCCCAGGCGGCCAGCGCCTCATCACCCGGATTCAGCAGTGTCTTGATGGTTGCGAGTAAATGCTCACCCACAATTGCATACTGCTCGGGTTGAATAATGAGGCTGGTGTGCTTCTGAGCAATTTTTTCAACAGCGGGCAGTATCGCCGTCAGGTTTTCCAGGTTTGCCCCATAGGCGCATATCGCATTAAACAGGGCTTCGCGCTGACCGCCATTACGTTGGTTATTCATGTTAAAGACATGCTTCAGTTCCGGATGCTGAGAAAACATGCGGTTATAGAAATGCGCCGTGAGATCGGGACCACAGGCGGCGATGGCGGGTAGGGTGGATTTCACGGTAGCAATGGTCTGTGCATCAAGCATGACAACACCTCGTTTAAAGTTGCATTTAAAATGCATCTTATATCCACTTCTTTCACGCTGTAAATCTTCGCTTACTTTTTGTTGGCAGCAACTGGCAGGTTTTCGCTACAAAATGGAAGGAAATCTGTTTCATCGTCAGGAATAATGTTGAAGGGCAAGCATTGCAAAAAATGCGGTGAAAATGCTTTGCTATTCCATAGCCAAACGTTTGCGTAAAAAGAGGGAATTCACCCTACCTTACCCAGATAAAACGGTTTACACTGTCAGCCTTCGCCCTCAGGGGGCGTAAATTGCCGATTTAAAGATAGCCAGTCAGGAGATGCGGATGTTAAAGCGTGAAATGAACATTGCCGATTATGATGCCGAGTTGTGGCAGGCGATGGAGCAAGAGAAAGTGCGTCAGGAAGAGCACATTGAACTGATTGCTTCTGAAAACTACACCAGCCCGCGTGTTATGCAGGCGCAAGGTTCACAGCTCACTAACAAATATGCCGAAGGCTATCCGGGCAAGCGTTACTACGGCGGCTGCGAATACGTGGATATTGTCGAGCAACTGGCTATCGATCGTGCTAAAGCCCTGTTTGGCGCAGACTATGCCAACGTTCAGCCTCATTCAGGCTCTCAGGCTAACTTTGCCGTTTTCACCGCGCTGTTGCAGCCCGGCGATACCATCCTGGGTATGAACCTGGCACACGGTGGTCACCTGACGCACGGTTCGCCGGTTAACCTGTCAGGCAAACTGTATAATGTCGTGCCTTACGGTATCGATGAAACCGGTAAAATTGACTACAACGAACTGGCCGATCTGGCACAAACCCACAAGCCTAAAATGATCATCGGCGGTTTCTCGGCGTATTCCGGTATTTGCGACTGGGCTAAAATGCGTGAAATCGCTGACAGCGTTGGTGCATGGCTGTTTGTTGATATGGCGCATGTTGCGGGTCTGATTGCTGCGGATGTTTACCCTAACCCGGTACCTCACGCGCACATCGTGACCTCCACAACGCACAAAACCCTGGCGGGTCCGCGTGGTGGCATCATCCTGGCTCAGGGTGGCGACGAAGAGCTGTACAAAAAGCTTAACTCTGCCGTATTCCCTGGTGGACAGGGCGGCCCGCTGATGCATGTCATCGCAGGTAAAGCCGTTGCTTTCAAAGAAGCCATGGAGCCTGAGTTTAAAGTCTACCAGCAGCAGGTGGCAAAAAACGCCAAAGCAATGGTAGAGGTGCTGATTGAGCGTGGCTACAACATCGTATCAGGTGGCACCTATAACCACCTGTTCCTGATCGACCTGGTCAGCAAAAACATGACCGGTAAAGAAGCGGATGCCGCGCTGGGCCGTGCTAACATCACCGTGAACAAAAACAGCGTGCCGAACGATCCGAAAAGTCCGTTTGTCACCTCAGGTGTGCGTATTGGTACGCCAGCCGTCACGCGCCGTGGCTTTAAAGAAGCGGACGTGCGTGAACTGGCCGGTTGGATCGCTGATGTGCTAGACAACGTCAATGATGAAGCCACCATTGAACGCACCAGGCAGAAAGTGCTGGATATCTGTGCGCGTCTGCCGGTTTACGCATAACAGGCTCTGTTGAAAACACAGTCTGACAAGAGGATGGCCCCGGCCATCCTTTTTTATTGCCTGCACGACCCGGCTCTGCCAAAGTAACGACCACTTATTATTGCCTGGTAGCATCGCTGCTGGAGGGAACATGGCAATCGGCTCCGCCAGGTGGCTTGGATTAAGCTACTTCACCTACTTTTTCTGTTACGGTATTTATCTTCCTTTCTGGGGCGTCTGGCTTAAAGGTGTCGGTCTGGACCCTGAACAAATTGGCTTGTTACTGGGATGCGGCATGGTAGCGCGCTTTGTTGGCAGTTTGTTTATTGCTTCCCAGGTTAAAAATCCAGCACAACTGATTACGGCGTTACGGCTGCTGGCGCTGCTGACCTGTTTTATTGCCGTCGGGTATTGGGTCGGGCAACAGTGGATGTGGCTGCTGTTGGTTATGACCGGTTTTAACCTGTTTTTCTCACCGCTGGTGCCGTTAAGCGATGCCCTGGCTGCAACCTGGACACAGCAGATTGGTCTGGCCTATGGGCCCGTGCGCCTGTGGGGTTCCCTGGCATTTGTGATCAGCTCGGCGCTGACCGGGATGCTGGTGAGTGCGTTCTCTTCACAGGCGATCCTCATGCTGCTGTCAGTGGGGCTGGTCAGCATGCTGGCGGGCATGTTGCTGACGCCACAGACACATCCTCAGGGCAGCGAAAGGCAGGGCGGGGTAAGCGGTGGCTGGCAGGCCTGGCGTGACCTGATAAAGGAAAACGCGGTCTGGCGCTTTATGGTGTGCGTCACGTTATTACAGGGCGCACATGCCGCCTATTACAGCTTCAGCGCAATCTGGTGGCAGGAGAGCGGCTATTCCGCGTCGGTGGTCGGTTATTTATGGTCGCTGGGCGTGGTGGCTGAAATTGTGGTATTTGCATTGAGTCACCGGCTGTTTCCCCGCTGGCGCGCGCGCGATCTGCTGCTGCTCTCGGGCCTCTGTGCGCTGATTCGCTGGAGCCTGCTGGGAGCCAGCACCGCCTTGCCATTGCTGATCGTGGCGCAAATTCTGCACTGCGGCAGCTTTACGGTCTGCCATCTGGCCGCGATGCGTTTCATCGCTTCACGTCAGGGAACGGATGTTATTCGTTTGCAGTCACTCTATTCGGCGCTGGCGATGGGCGGCGGTATTGCGGTGATGACCATGATTTGCGGCGTCCTCTTTACCCATCTGCAGGGGCATCTCTTCTGGGTCATGGCGCTGGTTGTACTGCCTGCACTGTTCCTGCGCCCGCGCTACGATTCAAGCAAATAGCGAATGCGTTGCTGATGGTATTCTGTCAGCGGCAGTTCTGCGTGAATCAGCGGGGGCGAGAACAGCGGCAGCGAAGTCACATAAGGCGAAATAATTAAATCGACTTCGCGCGGTGCGCCATCGCGCTGAAAATCCTCAACGCGTTGGTAAGTAATATTGACAGGCAGCAAGGTGATCTCCCGGATCTGCTGCTCGACATCCTGTTCCAGCTCGGGATCGTCACCGGTAAGCAGCAGCACCTGTTTTTCCTGTAGCGCACTACTTTGCATGAGCCAGGCACCTAAAATCACGGTGATCAGACTAACCTCTTCCGCTTCGAAACAGATCTCATATTCCTGCTCAAAAGCGGCCAGCGCCTGCTGTGTCGTGCGCAGCAGGCGCGGATAAAGCCTGGTTACGTCTTGTGCCACACTGTCATCAATACCAATAGTAAAGTAGGTGCGATCCAGCGCCTGAGCTAAATGGGTATATAACTGCTGCTGCAGTTCAGATCGTTCATGAAAAGCGTTGCCAGCATAATGCTCAAAGTCATCAATCAGTCGCTGAGTGGCGCGCATCAGACGCTGTTCACTGGAATGCGTGACGCAGTCAGGATCAGGCGAGTGGAGCAGGCTAAAGAGCAGCGTCCAGAAATCAGTCTCGCTGGCGTCCGGCGACAGATGGCAGCGTTTTTGCCAGTGATGGATGACATCTGTTGCGGCCTGACGCTCTGCCTTTGCTGCCAGCCATGCCTGCTGCTGGGCAGTAAAGATGGCAGGCTGGCGTTGGCACAGACCGTATTTCATAAATATTTGTAAAAAGAGTTGATCGCGTGTGCTGAACGGGCGATTAAGGCACAGGCTGCAGTGCTGAATTAGCGCCTGCAAGTTGGTTTCATCGTACAGCGCTTTTTCAATTTTCATCTGTTTCAGGCGCTGACGTAAGGGGGCAGCAAAATGCTCGCAGACAAAGGCCTGCGACAGTCGCAGGCTGCGTCGCAAATTGTGTATTAAGCAAATTCGGCGATCCAGCTCTGTACCATGAATACGTAGGCTGCCATCCACCATCTGGTGAAGCTCCAGTTGATGATAGCGCTGTATCTCATCACCGACTTCCGCGATATCTTGTCGCGCGGTGGCGATATCCACTCCGTTTAGCAGGCTTAATCTTTTAAGCGTCAGCGCGGGAGCAGGCAGAAACAGCAGTAACAACAGATGGCAGCGACGCTGTAAACCGGTGAAGAGTGGTGCTGAAGATGTAGCAGAACTCATCAATCATTATCCAGCAGGCTATTTTTAGCTAAGAATAGTCAACCACCTGGACCCGTGAACGGTTTACCCGACTTTTTGTTCAGAGGTTTAAGGCGGGTCACAAAATTTTGTTACTTATGAAACCTTTTCATCAGGAAAGTTACTTTATAACATTATGAAACGCATGTTTTTCGTACTACTCTGCCTGGTAACTTCGTCAGTCCTGGCACATCCCCACAGCTTTATCGATATGAAAACCGAGCTGGTCACGAAGGACGATCGTTTCACTGGCCTGAAAATGACCTGGACCATGGATGAGATTACGTCTGCCGATTTGCTGTATGACGCGAGTGATGCCAAACCGGGTACGGTGGTATGGAAGAAGCTGGCTGCGGGAGTGATGGCTAACGTGCTTGGACAACATTACTTTTCTGAAATCTGGCACAACAAGCAGCGGGTGAAGTTCTTGAATTTACCAACAGAGTACAATCTGTCACGCAGCGGCAACAAGGCGGTCCTGGAGTTTGTCCTGCCGCTGGCCGAGCCGCCTTTACTCAACAATGAGCGCTTCGAGATTTTGACCTTCGATCCCACCTACTTCGTCGATATGTTTTACGACAAACCTGAGGCGCTAAGCGTACCGCCAGCTTTACAGTCACGCTGTTCATTTACGTTACATACGCCAAAGCCTGACGATTCATTGAAACAATATGCCCTCTCGCTCGACAAGGCGGATGCGCCGCCAGAGGATATGGATTTAGGCAGGCAGTTCGCGCAAACGGTGATCCTGACATGTCACTAACGCTTACGACGAGGCCCAAAAAAAGGCTGTGGCCGCTGGCGCTATTTGCCGCAGCGCTTGGCACGGTGGGGGCGGCAATCTGGCTACACTGGCCGCAGATACTCCTGCAAAGTGTTCTCTGGCAAAAAGTGTTGCATCGCCAGATGACCCAGCTCCTGCAGCAGGTTGCAGAGCAGCCCCATCATGCCGGACTGTCGTTACTGGCATTTAGCCTGATTTATGGCGTGCTCCATGCATTAGGGCCGGGCCACGGTAAAGTGGTGATTACTACCTTCCTGGCAACCCATCCGGCAAAATTAAAAACCAGCATGAAGCTGACGTTGCTGGCCTCCCTGCTTCAGGGCTCGGTCGCCATTATCCTGGTCACGCTAATGCTCGTGGTGCTGAAAACCTCGTCGCGCCAGCTGCATCTCAGCAGTTTCTGGCTGGAGAAGGGCAGCTACCTGCTGGTTATTGCCTTAGGCATCTGGGTTGGCTACCGGGCAATCAAGACGCTTTGGTTGCTGCTGCGTCCACCGTCGGCAATGAAAATTCATGCGATCCATCCTCACCATCAACATGATGAGCATTGTGGTTGCGGGCATGCACATCTGCCGAGTGCGCAGCAGGTGGCCGGCGCAGTTAACGGCAAAACCCAACTGCTGGTGGTGGTGTCGATGGGACTGCGGCCCTGTTCTGGCGCGGTTATGATGCTGCTGTTTTCTAAGGTGATTGGCGTTTATCTGTGGGGCGTGCTCTCTGCTGCCGTCATGGCCCTGGGCACCGCCCTGACCATTTCTGCCATTGGTTTACTGGTTCAGCGTTCCCGTGCTCTGGCGCAACGTCTTGGCGCTGACAGCCAGGCGAGTAAAGGTGCGCGCAGTCTGCTGCCTGTGCTGGCATTAGTGGGAAGCCTGACATTAATTGTTGTGGGCTGTGCACTTTGGCAATCAGCCCAACCCGGGCTGGCGGGTGGAATCCGGCCGTTTTAATTTCCTTAGCAGCGGAAGTCAATTTCCGCTGTGAATTCTCCGCTTTTTCTTTTCCTCTGCTATTTTCATTTTTCTGTTGACGGTTTAGTGGTGAAAGTTGTTTTCACTGACTACGCTATTAACAGCTAATCCACTTCCCATCCTGGGAATAAATAAACATGGCACGGCTTTTCTGTGTTGCGAGGAAAATATCTCATGGCTGATACCCGTATTAATAATGGTTACCACGATCCGCTGGTAACTGGAACGGCAGGTTTACCCCTTAAACGCATTTCATGGAGTGCCATTTTTGCCGGTGTAATTTGTGCTTTGATTATTCACATATTATTAACCTTGCTGGGTACGGCAATTGGTGCTACCACCATTGATCCTTTGCAGGAAGATAATCCATTTAAACATTTGGGAACCGGTGCGTTAGTCTGGACGGCAATTGAAATGCTGCTCGCCATTGCTGCCGGTGGTTACGTCGCCGGACGCCTGGCCCAGCGTGAAGGTGCGCTGCATGGACTGCTGATGTTTGGTATTAGCACCGTTTTAACTATTTACCTGGCGGTCAGCCTTGCCAGTAGCGTATTAGGCGGTGCCATGAATATTCTTGGCACGGGTTTTCAGGCGGTAGGCAGTGGTATTTCAGCGGCCGCGCCATCTGTTACGCAAATGGCAAAAGACAAACTGCAGCAAAACAATATTAATTTAAACGATATGCAGAAAGAACTGGAAACTACGTTGCGTCAAACGGGTAAGCCTGAATTACAGCCGGAAAAACTGAAGCAGGATGCGAATAATGAAGCGCAGAATGCAGAGAACCAGGCGAATAATACCGCTAACCATCCTCAAACTGCCGACACAGATTTAACCAACTGGTTTAAAGGCGTCATTGAACGTCATTCAGATACGTTACAGGCAGCCGACCGTGATGCGTTAAAAAATATTATTAAAGCGCGGACCGGAAAAAGCGATCAGGAAGCAGAACAGATCGTTAATCAGGCTGAACAAAGCTATCAGCAGGCCATGCAGAAATATCAGGAACTGAAAAAACAGGCAGAGCAGAAAGCGCGTGAAGCCGGCGAACAGGCTGCCAAGGCAACGGCCAAAGCCAGCTGGTATGCCTTCTTTATCCTGATTATTGAAGCCGTACTGGCAGGTGTGATGGGAATGGTGGGTCGTCGTACTCAGCCAGCTCAGGTACTCACACACGAACGTCACTAACCGACAGGCAATAAAAAAGGCGGCACGTTAACGTGCCGCCTTTTCTTTTAGCGCTTCAGCGCTTCGCTCAGCTCATCACGCATCGCGGATAACAGCGATTTCACCACGCGAGGATTACCGGCAACGATGTTGCCTGATTGCAGGTAGCCGTGGTTGCCTGTGAAGTCAGTAATCAGCCCGCCAGCTTCACGCACCAGCAGTTCACCTGCGGCGAAATCCCAGGGTTTCAGACCAATTTCAAAATAACCGTCAACCCGACCTGCCGCAACATAGGCCAGATCCAGCGCAGCAGAACCCGTGCGACGGAAATCGGCACACTGGGTAAACAGTTTCGTCAGGATGTTCATGTAGGCTGGCGCGTGCTGCTTGAGCTTAAAAGGGAAACCGGTGGCAAGAATCGTGCCGTCCAGATCGCGAGCGATGCTGCCACGCAGGCGGTATCCATTAAGTTGCGTACCCTGTCCACGCACGGCGCTGAACAGTTCATTACGCATTGGATCGTATACGACAGCCACTTCTGTACGGCCTTTAATACGGACGGCAATAGAAACGGCGAAGTGGGGCAGACGTTTGATAAAGTTGGTGGTGCCATCCAGCGGATCGATTACCCATTGAATGTCCTGATCTTCCCCCTCCAGCTCACCGCTTTCTTCAGTGATGATGGTATGTTTTGGGTAAGATTTACGAATGACTTCGATAATCAGGCGTTCTGCGTCGCGGTCAACATTAGTTACGAAGTCGTTGCTGCCTTTCTGGCTGGCCTCGACGGCGTCCGGGGTTTCATAATTCTTGGCAATTAAATTTCCGGCCTTGCGCGCTGCGCGCACGGCAATGTTGAGCATTGGATGCATCGGTATCTCTCGCTGGATGTTAAAGAACGGGGAAAACGGCGCGGAGTATAGCAGGGTGTTCGGTAAATGTCCTGCTTTATGTTAGAGTACGCCTCATCATTTTCTGACCGATCCCAACTATGCTGCAAAATATTCGTATCGTGCTGGTGGAAACTTCTCATACCGGCAACATGGGCTCCGTAGCGCGCGCCATGAAAACCATGGGGTTAACGAACCTCTATTTGGTCAACCCGCTGGTGAAGCCTGATTCTCAGGCTATCTCTCTGGCTGCGGGTGCCAGTGACGTGATTGGCGAGGCGAAGATTGTTGACTCGCTGGATGAGGCCATTGCCGGGTGCAGCCTGGTGGTGGGCACCAGCGCACGTTCCCGCTCTTTGCCCTGGCCGATGCTGGACGCCCGCGAATGCGGTGTTAAAAGCATTGAAGAAGGGCAGCAGGCACCCGTCGCGCTGGTGTTTGGCCGTGAACGTGTTGGCTTGACCAACGAGGAACTGCAAAAGTGCCACTATCACGTGGCGATCCAGGCCAATCCAGAATACAGCTCGCTCAACCTGGCGATGGCCGTGCAGATTATTGCTTATGAAGTGCGCATGGCCTGGCTGCAGGCGCAAGAGAAGCAGAGTCCAAAACCGCAGTACGACGCTTCACCTTATCCGCTGGTGGACGATCTGGAGCGCTTCTATCAGCATATGGAAAACATGATGCTGGAAAGCGGGTTTATCCGCGAAGCCAACCCCGGTCAGGTGATGAGCAAACTGCGTCGTCTGTATACGCGCGCCCGTCCTGAACGCGATGAGCTGAATATTTTGCGCGGTATGCTCTCATCTTTTGAGAAGCGCAAAAAGACGAAGCCGGACAGCGAATAATAGTTGAGTAAATTACCAGGTTAAATACTTGAGTAATTTACTTGGTTAAATAGTTGACCAAATTACTCGGGAATGTCAGACTTGCTGTCATCTTCGCTAATCCTCCGATAACCGGACGCTATTGAGGTTGTATGCTATGAGACTGACATCCAAAGGACGTTATGCTGTTACCGCTATGCTGGACGTTGCCCTGCATTCTCACCAGGGCCCGGTTCCACTGGCTGATATCTCTGAACGCCAGGGCATTTCGCTCTCCTATCTGGAGCAGTTATTCTCGCGTTTACGCAAGCATGGCCTGGTCGCAAGCGTTCGTGGCCCGGGTGGCGGCTATCTGTTAGGTAAAGAAGCCAATGCGATTGCGGTAGGTGAAGTGATTACTGCCGTGGATGAGTCCGTGGACGCGACCAAGTGCCAGGGTAAAGAAGGCTGCCAGGGCGGCGAACGCTGCCTGACTCACGTCTTATGGCGCGATCTGAGCGTGCGCATCAGTGAGTTCCTGAACAACATTACGCTGGCCGAGCTGGTGAATAATCAGGAAATCCTGGACGTGGCCGATCGCCAAAATGCCAACGACAACCGCCGTTTCCAGAACTCCCGTGCTCAGGAAATCAACGTTAACCTTCGCGCCTCGTAATCCTCCGCTTCTCCGGCCCTTACTGCTAACGCGGTAGGGGCTGAATCTGCTATAAATACGTATGATTTTCTATACGGAGCTGTAGCGCAATGAAATTACCGATTTACCTGGATTATGCCGCCACCACGCCGGCCGATCCGCGTGTGGCCAGCAAAATGATGCAATTCCTGACGCTGGATGGCACGTTTGGTAACCCGGCCTCCCGTTCACACCGTTTCGGCTGGCAAGCAGAAGAAGCGGTGGACGTTGCGCGTAATCAGGTTGCAGAGCTGGTCAATGCTGACCCGCGTGAAATTGTGTTCACCTCCGGTGCGACCGAATCCGATAATCTTGCGATTAAAGGCGCCGCCCATTTCAATCAGGCGCGTGGCAAGCACATTGTCACCAGCATAACCGAACATAAAGCGGTGATTGATACTTGCCTGCAACTCGAACGAGAAGGGTTTGACATCACCTGGTTGACGCCCGCCGCGAACGGCCTGATCGCTGTTGAGGATCTGCGCGCGGCGCTGCGTGACGACACGGTTCTGGTGTCGATCATGCACGTGAACAATGAAATCGGCGTGATTCAGGATATTGCCGCGCTGGGCGCGCTTTGTCGCGAACAGGGCATCCTGTTTCATGTTGATGCGACCCAGAGCGTGGGTAAACTCCCGATTGATCTCAGCGAACTCCCTGTCGATCTGATGTCTTTTTCCGCCCATAAAGTTTATGGTCCCAAAGGCATCGGCGCGCTGTATGTGCGCCGTAAACCGCGTATCCAAATCGATGCACAAATCCACGGCGGCGGTCATGAGCGTAATATGCGTTCGGGCACCTTGCCTGTGCACCAGATTGTCGGTATGGGTGAAGCCTATCGCATTGCCCGTGAAGTCCGCGAAGAAGAGATGGCGCGCCTGGCTGCACTGCGTGACCGGCTCTGGCAGGGACTTCGTCAGACAGGTGGCGTGAGTGTAAACGGCGATTTGCAGCACAGTTGCGCCAACATTCTTAACGTGAGTTTTGCTGACGTTGAAGGTGAGTCGTTGATCATGGCGTTGAAAGATCTCGCGCTGTCGTCTGGATCGGCCTGTACCTCTGCCAGTCTGGAACCTTCCTATGTCCTGCGCGCGCTTGGCCTGAACGAAGAGCTGGCACACAGTTCGCTTCGCTTCTCGTTGGGACGCTTTACCACTGAAGAAGAGATCGACTATGCCATCGCGCTGGTGCAGAAGTCTGTTACCCGGCTGCGCGAACTCATGAAGTCATAATGCATTTGCCAGCCGAGGCTGACAAACTGTGCGCCGACAACGTCTGCGGCGTGCAGCGTAACATCTGAATTAAAAGCCGTCGCAAAAACAGGCTGGATGAAACGAATAACGAATACGGAGCCCTACAATGAATACACAACCCATGAAGATTACTCTCAGCAGCCAGCCCGCCGATGCGCGCTGGGGCGAAAAAGCGCTGTTAAGCAGCAACGAAAACGGCATGACGCTGCACCTGCGTGATGCGGATGCATTGATGACCATCCAGCGGGCCGCCCGTAAACTGGATGGACAGGGCATTCGTCATGTGGCGCTGGCGGGTGAAGGCTGGCACCTGGAGCAGTGCTGGGCGTTCTGGCAGGGCTATCGAGGTCCAAAAGGTAAAAACCAGGTGGACTGGCCGCAACTGGGTGAACACGAGCAGGCGGAGTTTGATCGCCGCCGTAAGATCGTGGGCTGGGTGCGCGATACCATCAATTTACCTGCAGACGATCTGGGCCCGGAAACACTGGCGCACAGCGCTATCGACTTACTCAGTGAACTGGGTGGTGAAGCCGTCAGCTATCGCATCACCAAAGGCGACGATTTACGTGAACAAGGCTATATGGGCCTGCACACCGTCGGTCGCGGCTCCAACCGTCCGCCGGTCTTTTTAGCGCTGGATTTCAACCCAACCGGCGACAGCGAAGCTCCCGTTTACGCGTGTCTGGTGGGCAAAGGCATTACCTTTGATACCGGCGGCTACAGCCTGAAACCGAGCGCTGGCATGGACTCGATGAAGTCAGACATGGGCGGCGCAGCCACCGTGACCGGTGCACTGGCTATGGCAATCTCTCGCGGCCTGAATAAGCGCGTTAAGCTCTACCTCTGCTGCGCGGATAACATGGTCAGCAGCAACGCCTTTAAGCTGGGCGACATTATTCGTTACCGCAACGGCAAGTCAGTGGAAGTGATGAACACCGACGCTGAAGGCCGCCTGGTGCTGGCTGATGGTCTGATTGATGCCAGCGAGCAGAACCCGACGCTTCTGATCGATGCGGCAACCCTGACCGGCGCAGCGAAAACGGCGGTGGGTAACGATTATCACGCACTCTTTACCTTTGACGATAATCTGGCGCAGTCGGTGATGGGCAGCGCAGTCAGCGAAAACGAACCTTTCTGGCGTTTGCCGCTGGCAGAATTCCATCGCAACCATCTGCCGTCGAACTTTGCCGATCTGAACAACATCGCCAGCCCGGCGCACTCGGCGGGTGCCAGCAGCGCTGCCGCGTTCCTGTCGTATTTCGTCAGCAACTATCAGCAGGGCTGGTTACACATTGACTGCTCAGCCACCTACCGCAAAAGCGCGGTGGATCAGTGGGCTGCCGGTGCAACCGGTCTTGGGGTGCGGACCCTCGCCAACCTCTTACTGAAATAAGCGCAATCCAGCGGTGGCCTGGCCACCGCTTTTTGAAGGTAGAAGTAAACTATGAACCGTCTTGAAGAGGTGCTGAAGCTGGCAGCGACCGAGCCTGCGCACCGGCCTGAATTTTTCCAGCTGTTGCTGGAAGCCGATGTCTGGGTCCCCGGCGAAAGTACCAGCCAGCAGTTGGATGCCAGCACGCCAGTCGATCTCCAGCACTGGGAGAAAGAGGATGGCAGCAGCGTCATTCCGTTTTTTACTTCCGAACAGGCAATGAGCGACGCCGTCGATGACGAACAGGCGTATTTACGTTTACCCGTGCGCACCCTGTTTGAAATGACGCGCGGCGAAACCCTGTTTCTTAATCCAAAGCTGCCTACCGGCAAAGAGTTCTCCGCCGCGGAAATCAGCCATCTGCTGGGCGAAGAGGGCAGTGCACTCACGCAGCAAAGCGTGCTGGAAGGGGGGCAGTCGCTGTTGCTGTCAGAAGTGGCAGAGCCGCCCGCTCAGATGATCGACTCTCTGACCCAGCTGTTTAGTAAATATAAGCAGGTGAAACGCGCCTTTGTTGCCAGCATCCGAGAACATGCTGATGAGCAGGCTAACTTGCTGATTGGAATTGAAGCCGACAGCGATATTGAGACGATTATTCAGGCCGCCGGCAGCGTTGCCAGCGACACATTACTGGATGATGCACCCATTGATATCTGCGAGGTCACGGCAGAAGATCGCGGCATTAGCCACTTTTTTACCGCCCACATTACGCCCTTTTATGAACGCCGCTGGGGAAGCTTCCTGCGCGAGTTCAAAGGCGGTCAGCGTATTATCTGACAACGCGCGCGGCCGCTCTGGCCGCGCGTTTCCTTATTTCGCAATCGGCAAATCGTCCCGGCTGCCCCATTCGCCCCAGGAACCGTCATAGAGCGAGACATCCCGGACACCCAGCGACGTCAGCGCCAGAATCAACACGACTGCGGTCACGCCTGAGCCACAGGTGGCGACAATGGGTTGATGAATATCCACGCCTGCTTCGGCAAACAGGGCGCGCAGTTCGGATGCCGGCTTCAGTTGTCCCTGTTCAACCAGCAGGTTCCACGGCAGATTCAAACTGTTGGGAATGTGCCCGCGATGTAAACCGGGACGCGGTTCATCTACCTCGGCATTGAAGCGGTTAGCCGCGCGCGCATCCACAATTTGCGCACCACCTTCATGGCTAATCAGCAGCACGTCAGTCAGGCGTTTCACCAGGCCGTCATCAAACTCTGCGTCAAATTCACCTTCAGGCAGGCTCACTTCGCCCTCCGCCAGCGTCAAGCCGGCGGCTTTCCAGCCTTGTAAACCGCCTGCCAGAATGGAAACCTGCGCCACACCAAATGCGCGTAGCATCCACCAGGCGCGGGGCGCAGAAAACAGGTTGCCCTCATCATAAACAATCAGATGTTTATCACTGTTCACACCCAGCTCGCGCATGGCCACGGCAAAACTTTCAGCGCGCGGGAGCATATGCGGATAAGGGCTGGTGTGATCGGAAAGTGCTTCAATATTAAAGAAAGGTGCCTGGGGCAAATGCCCCGCCAGGTATTCAGCCTGGATATTGCGAACCGCATCCATGCCTGGCGGCAGCATACGTGCGTCCAGTACCTGCAGCGTTTCATCGTTGTAGTGTTCTTGTAACCAGTCGGCGGACACAAACAGTGGCGTCGTCATAACAACCTCATCTCAGCAATCTGTCATGCCAGTGTCGGGTAATGTGCACACCATCTCAAGAGAAGCGTTGATTAAATGCGAGCATTGATGTGAAATTGCCCAGCGTTATACAACAATTCCCCTGGGACCCGGTGAAGGATTTACCATGAAAAAACGCATTAACCGGCTGCTGTTCAGCATGCTGATCGGTGGATCGCTGCTGTCTGTCGCCACCTTACCTGTTTTTCCCGTCAGTGCAGAAACCCCTGCAGCCAGCGCGCAGGCCAGCAAACCGCTCACCATTATCGATCTCTCTGAATTACAGCTTGATGGCGCGGCGGCGTTGGTTTTAACCTTTAATCAGCCGCTGGATGACAAGCAGGATCTGGCGCAAAAGGTCAGGTTGATCGACGATAAACACGGCAAAGTCGATGGTGGTTGGGAGCTTTCCAGCAATCGTAAAGCCCTGCGTTTTCGCCATCCTGAACCCTCTCGTCAGTTCACCGTGACCGTCGATTCGGGCTTGCGCGCCGCCAGCGGTGAGACGCTGGCAACGGCCTACAGCAAAAAAATCACTACCCGTGACATTGAGCCGATGGTGGGCTTTGCCAGCCGAGGCTCCCTGTTGCCATTGCGTATCGCTCAGGGGCTGCCGGTACTGGCGTTGAACGTGGACCAGGTGGATGTGGATTTTTTCCGAATCAAAAATGCGGGCCTGGCGGAATTCCTATCCCAGTGGAATTACGGCAACAACCTGTCTACCTGGCAATCTCAGGAACTGCTGAAAACCAGCCAACTGGTGTATACCGGCCGCTTTGAACTCAACCCGGCCCGTAACACGCGGGAAAAACTGCAGTTGCCGCTGAAAGACATTAAGCCGCTTCAGCAGCCAGGGGTTTATCTGGCGGTGATGAAGCAGGCGGGCACTTATCACTACAGCATGCCTGCGACGCTGTTTACCCTGAGCGATATCGGCCTGTCGCTGCACCGCTTTCCCACCCAGTTTGAACTCTTCGCACAGAGTCTGGAAAACGGCGTACCGCTTTCCGGCGTCAGTATCAGGCTGTTGAATGATAAAGGTCAGGTGCTGCAAAACGGCACCAGCGACAGCAGCGGTCATTTGCGCCTTAATGCAGATGAAAAAGGCAAGTTCCTGCTGGCCATGAAGGGCGAGCAAACCTCGCTGATCGACCTGGCACGTCCGGCTCTGGATTTAGCCGAATTCCCCGTAGCGGGGCCCGAAGGCTATGACAAACAGCTCTTCGTCTTCGGCCCACGAGACATTTATCGGCCTGGCGAAACGGTGATCGTCAATGCGCTGCTGCGCGATGCTGACGGCAAGCCTTTACCGGCCCAACCGGTTAAAGCAGAACTGGTACAGCCTGACGGCGAGGTAGTGCGCACGGTGGTCTGGCAGCCGCAGGACGGTTTCTATCAGCAGCGGTTTGCTTTACCGGCTTCGGCGATGACCGGCGGCTGGATGCTCCGGCTGAATACCGGTGATAACCAGCTGCGGCAGTGGCATTTCCGCGTTGAGGATTTTCTGCCTGAGCGCATGGCATTAACGCTGAAAAACGATGAACAACCCCAGCCTGCCGATGCCGATATTACGTTCGACATTGAAGGGCGTTATCTGTATGGCGCGCCTGCGGCAGGGAATCAGCTGCAGGGACAGCTCTATCTGCGTCCGGCCCGTGAGGCGGTTGCTGCGCTGCCGGGCTACCAGTTTGGTGACATCACCGAACAGGGCCTGAAGCGCAGTCTGGACGATGTCGATCTTAAGCTTGACGCCAACGGCAAGGCGCAACTGACCGTGGATAATCAGTGGGATCAGCTTCACTCACCGCTGAACCTGATACTGCAGGCCAGCCTGCTGGAAACCGGCGGTCGCCCGGTCACCCGACGTGCTACTCAGGCCATCTGGCCCGCGGACGCGTTGCCCGGCATTCGTCCGCTGTTTGGCAATAAGTCGGTTTACGATTACCGCAATGACAGCTATCACGATGAGCCGACCGTGCCAGAAAACAGCCTGGCAGAATTCGATATTGTTTATGCCAACAGTCAGGGCGCTAAGCTGGCGGCAGAAAAGCTTGATGTGCGTTTGATTCGTGAACGACGTGATTACTACTGGAGTTTCTCTGACAGCGAAGGCTGGCAGTCACGTTACGATGCCAAAGACCTGCAGGAAGATGAGCAATCTGTCAGCATTCCCGCTGACGGCAGCACGAAGGTCAGCTTCCCGGTTGAGTGGGGCAGCTACCGGCTTGAGGTCCAGTCGGGTGAAAAAATCATTAGCAGCGTGCGTTTTCAGGCGGGCTATGACTGGCAGGATAATACCAATGGTACAGGCGCACTGCGTCCGGACCAGGTCAAGCTGAAGCTGGATAAAGCCGCGTATCAGCCGGGTGAAACCGTCCATTTGCAGGTCGAATCGCCCACGGCCGGGAAAGGCTATCTGATGGTGGAATCCAGTAGCGGGACGCTCTGGTGGCAACCCTTAACGGTGCCGCAGGGTGGAACGCAGGTGGACGTGCCGATCGCGGACAACTGGCAGCGTCACGATCTCTATTTCAGTGCCATTGTGGTTCGGGAAGGGGACAAGGCCAGCGGCGCAACGCCGAAACGGGCGGTCGGACTGTTACATCTGCCGATGGCGACCGAGGCGCGACGTTTAACGCTGACGCTGGACGCACCCGATAAGGTCCGTCCTGAGCAGAACCTGACGGTGAACGTTCAGGCCAGCCGTGAAGGCGGCCCGCTGCCTGACAAGGTGCACGTCCTGCTGTCAGCGGTAGACAGCGGTGTATTAAGCGTGACGGATTATAAAACGCCAGATCCCTGGACGGCTTTTTTCGGTCGCAAGCGTTATAACGTCGATCAGTACGATGTGTTTGGTCAACTGATTGAAGGCGGTGGACGGCTGGCCGCTCTGCGCTTTGGCGGAGACGGTGAAGACGAATCCATGACGCGCGGCGGTAAAAAACCGGTCACCCATGTCAATATCGTGGCACAGCAACTTCAGGCCGTTACGCTGGATAAAAACGGCAAGGGCTCAGTGACGCTGCCCATTCCGGCCTTTAACGGCGAGCTGCGGCTGATGACGCAGGTCTGGAGCGATGACAGCTTTGGCGCAGCAGAACGCAAACTGGTGGTGGCTGCCCCGCTGGTCAGCGAACTGGCCACGCCGCGTTTTCTGGCCAGCGGGGACAGCGCGTCACTGGCACTGGATATCACCAATCTGACGGACCTGCCGCAAACCCTGAAGGTAGATTTGACTGCCAAAGGTCTGATAGGGCTGTCGGGCGCGGCTACACAAAATGTGACGCTGGCAAAAGGCGAAAGGACCACCTTGCAGGTGCCCGTGACGGCGAAAACCGGGTTTGGTGACGGCGAAGTGCAGGTGCAGATTTCAGGACTGAACCTGCCCGGTGAGACGGTGCGGCCCAGTCAGCAGACGTGGAAGATTGGCGTAAGGCCGCCTTATCCTGCGCAAACCCTCAATTTTGCCGCTGTCATTGACCACGATAGCCCCTGGCAGGTCACGGCGGCGGCATTTGCGGGTCTGGATGCAGAAACCCTGAGTGGACAACTGACCCTGAGTCGTCGTCCGCCTTTAAATATCGCCAGCTACATCAGTGCGCTTTATGCCTATCCCTATGGCTGTCTGGAGCAGACCACCAGCGGTCTCTGGCCGTCGCTCTATACCAGTCAGGCGCAGCTCAGCGCTATGGGGATAAAAACCAGCAGTGATGACGTTCGTCGGGCCGCCGTTGACACCGGCATCGCCCGTCTGGCCGGGATGCAGCGTGCTGACGGCAGCTTTGGGTTGTGGAGTAAGCAGAGTGAAGAGGAGTTCTGGCTCACACCTTATGTTACCGACTTTTTACTGCGTGCCAGCGAAGCGGGCTATGCCTTGCCCCCTGACGTGATTGATCGGGCTAACGCACGGCTGCTGCGTTATTTACAGGACCCTTCACAAATCACCGCCGGTGGCAGTGCCGACACCGATGCATTGCGTTTCAGCGTTCAGGCTTATGCCGGCCTGGTGCTGGCGCGTCAGCAGCGTGCGCCACTGGGTGCGTTGCGTGCGCTTTACG
Organism: Pantoea sp. Fr+CA_20; assembly: GCF_024520835.1. Taxonomy (NCBI): domain Bacteria; kingdom Pseudomonadati; phylum Pseudomonadota; class Gammaproteobacteria; order Enterobacterales; family Erwiniaceae; genus Pantoea; species Pantoea sp. Fr+CA_20. The sequence continues at coordinate 125,504 of NZ_JALNPN010000009.1, read as the reverse complement.
AAAAGCGTGACAAGGCCAAATCGGGGCTGGCGCTGATGCAGTTGGGTGTAGCGCTGAAGCTGATGGGGGATGGACAGCGTTCGCCGCTGGCTGTGATGCAGGGCGCCACGCTGTCACGACCTGAAAGCCGCTGGTTTGGCGACTATGGCAGCACGGTGCGCGATGAGGGGATGATGATCGCCCTGTTAGCGGAATATCAGCTGCAGCCGGAACTGCAAAACAGCCTGCTGCTGTCACTGTCAAAAGAGCTGAACGGGAAGCGCTGGCTCTCCACCCAGGAGAACAATGCGCTTTACCTGGCGGCGCGCACGCTGCAAACCGCACAGGGTAAGGACTGGCAGGCGATATTACAGGGTCATCAACCGCCCGTAAGCAGCAGTGGGCCTGTGAATAAAGGGCTGGATAATCAACAACTGGCGCAAGGCGTTGAGGTGAGCAATCCTGGCACGGCACCGCTGTATGGCAGCCTGAATGTGGTCGGTTATCCGCTGACGCCGCCGAATCCGGTCAGCCATATGCTGTCCGTTAAGCGAGAGTACTTCACCCTGGACGGTAAACTGGCGGATCTCAATAATCTGCGCAGCGGTGAATTGCTGGTGGTCCGTCTTACCGTGGCCGCGAAACGCCGCATCAGCGATGCGCTGGTCGTGGATCTGTTACCGGCCGGACTGGAGCTGGAAAACCAGAATCTGGCAGACAGCAGTGCCAGCCTGGGTGACAGTGCGGATGCGTTAAAAGAGAGCATGATGGATATGCAGCAGGCCAACATCCGGCATATTGAGTTCCGTGACGATCGCTTCGTTGCCGCGCTGGCAGTGGATACTTATCGTCCTGCAACCTTGATGTATCTGGCACGCGCGGTGACGCCGGGCCTCTACCACATGCCGCCACCGCAGGTGGAATCGATGTACGTACCTGAGTGGCGGGCGATTGGCGCTACGCCGCAACAGCTGCATGTACAACCGTAGCCGGGCCGGGTTGTGATCAAAAACAGGCACATCAAAAAGCGGTGGGTAGCCCTGCCGCTTTTTATTCTGGCCTTGCTGTTTATCCCGCTGATTCTGGATCGGTTATTCCCCTTGCCCCTCAAAGAGGTGCAGCCCGCACGCGTGGTGGTCGCCGAGGATGGCACGCCACTGTGGCGCTTTGCCGACAGCCAGGGCATCTGGCGCTATCCCGTCACCCCCAGTGACGTCTCGCCTGCCTATTTACAGGCGTTGCTGACCTATGAAGATCGCTGGTTCTGGTACCATCCCGGCATTAATCCCCTGGCCCTGCTTCGCGCAGCCTGGCAGGATCTGCGTCATCGCAGCGTCATTTCGGGCGGCAGCACCTTAACCATGCAGGTGGCACGACTCATTGACCCGCAACCGCGAACACTGCGCGGCAAGCTGATTCAGGCATGGCGCGCTCTGCAACTGGAGTGGCATCTTTCTAAACGCGACATCTTAACGCTTTATCTGAATCGCGCGCCCTTTGGTGGCACGCTGGAAGGGATTGGGGCGGCAAGCTGGAGCTGGCTGGGAAAAGCCCCGTCGCAGCTGACACGAGGCGAAGCGGCCCTGATGGCCGTATTGCCGCAGGCACCCAGTCGTCTGCGCCCCGATCGCTGGCCAGAGCGGGCGGAAGCCGCACGTAACAAGGTGCTGGACAGGCTGGCACAGTATCATGTCTGGTCGCCCCGCCAGGTCGCCGAAATCCGCGAGGAACCGGTCTGGCTTCCGCCGCGCCAGATGCCGCAGATGGCGCCGTTGCTGGCGCGACGACTGCTGTCGATGACCACGCACGATAAAATTGTCTCTACGCTGGACCCGTCCCTGCAGCGTGAACTGGAAAACATGGCGCTGAATGTTAAAAACCAGCTCCCCCCACGGACCTCGCTGGCGATGCTGGTGGTGGATCACACGACAATGGCGGTACGGGGTTATGTCGGCTCCGTAGACTTTAGTGATGACAGCCGGTTTGGTCATGTCGATATGATTGCCAGCGTGCGTTCGCCAGGCTCGGTATTAAAACCCTTTGTCTATGGCATGGCGCTGGACGATGGGCTCATTCATGCCGAGTCCTTACTGCAGGATGTCCCGCGCCGCTTTGGCGATTACCGCCCAGGCAACTTCGATACCGGTTTTCATGGCCCGGTCAGTGCCAGCGAGGCATTAGTACGATCGCTAAACCTGCCCGCCGTTCAACTGCTGGAGGCGCTTGGCCCCAAAAATGTCGCCGCACGTCTGCGCAACGTGGGGCTAAATTTACGTTTCCCACCGGGGGCGGAGCCAAACCTCTCCTTGATACTCGGCGGCACCGGGGCGCGCATGGATGATATCGTCGCGGCCTATAGTGCCTTTGCCCGTCATGGCAACGCCGCTCAACTGCGCTGGATGGCCGATCAACCTTTACAGGCGCGCCCGCTGCTGTCGCCGGGGGCCGCCTGGATTATCCGCCGTATTCTGGCGGGAGAGGCTCAGCCTGCTGGCAATGGCAGCGCGCCTGCTGTCGTACCGCTGGCGTGGAAAACCGGCACCAGCTATGGCTACCGCGATGCGTGGGCGGTGGGAATAAATCCTCGTTATTTAATCGGCGTCTGGGTTGGACGACCGGATGCCACTCCGGTGGCCGGCCAATTTGGCTTCGCGTCTGCCGTGCCTGTCATGAATCAAATTAACAGCGTACTGATGAACCGCGTAGCCGCTCAGGAAATGCCCACCGATCCGCGTCCAGCGTCGGTCAGCGTGGCCAGCATCTGTTGGCCTGGCGGTCAGCCATTGCCTGCCGGGGATGAGAACTGTCGACAGCGGCGGCAGAGCTGGGTGTTAAATGAGACGCTACCGCCCACTTTACTCGCGCCGGGGCAGGAAAGCCTGAGCGGCTTACGCCTGCACTACTGGCAGAACGATCAGGGTTTGCGGGTTGCGGCGGATTGTCCGCATGCTATCAGCCATGAACGCCTGGTGTGGCCGCTGCCGCTGGAGGCCTGGCTGCCGCCGCAGGAGCGTCGGGCGCAGCGTTTACCGGCTATCGACACCCGGTGTCCGCCTTTGCAGCAGGGTAGCAGCGCGCCGCTGATTGTCACCGGCGTTATCGAAGGACAGCGCGTTCAGCCGCTGCCGGGTACTACGACGCTGGTGATGCCGGTGGCGGTGCAGGGTGGTCAGGGCGTTCAGCGCTGGTGGTTTTTAAATGGCGAGCCGCTTGAGACGGAAAGTCAGAACGGCACGCTGTCGCTGCGCCTTGACCGGGCTGGCGATTATCAGCTGGTGGTGATGGATGAAGCCGGTCAACTCGCCTACGTCGGCTTTACCCGCGATTGAGTGTTTTTTGCGCTAAATCACAGTGGAAAGCTGTCCGCACAGACGCAGATCAAGATTTTTCAATAAATTATGGGTTCTGTGATAGGCAACGTCACACTCAACCCCTATAATCGGCGCCGTTTCTTAGCCGGGGCGCGCCTCCGGTTTCTTCAGAACGTCAAGACAGAGGTCATCATGGCAATCGAACGTACTTTTTCTATCATCAAGCCAAACGCCGTCGCGAAAAACGTGATCGGTGCTATCTACAACCGTTTTGAAAGCGCAGGCTTCAAAATCGTTGGCGCAAAAATGCTGCAGCTGAGCAAAGAGCAGGCTGAAGGTTTCTACGCAGAGCACCAGGGCAAGCCGTTCTTCGACGGTCTGGTTGAATTCATGACGTCTGGCCCGGTTGTGGTTTCCGTGCTGGAAGGTGAAAATGCCGTTCAGCGTCACCGTGACCTGATGGGTGCAACTAACCCTGCTAACGCACTGGCCGGTACACTGCGTGCTGACTATGCTGACAGCTTCACCGAGAACGCCACGCACGGTTCAGATTCTGCAGAATCAGCAGCCCGTGAAATTGCCTACTTCTTCGGCGAAAACGAAATCTGCCCACGCACGCGTTAATCCCTTAGCGGCTGACGCGTACGCGGCTTTACAAAAATCTGCTGAACACAGGCAAGTCTCACCTGTTATCAGGCAGCAGATGTTGTACAATATTGCGCCTTCATTGAGTCAGCTTAGTGAAGGCGTAATTTTTTTCTTTTCCCAACAGCGCCATAACGTGTAACAACGAGGCCAGAGAACATTATGTCCGAACAGATTGTGACGTCCGCGTCCACCTCGCCTATTTCCGTCTCTCCGAAGAGCCAAAAAATCAACCTGCTGGATCTTAACCGTCAGCAGATGCGTGAATTTTTTGTCTCGCTCGGTGAAAAACCGTTCCGTGCCGATCAGGTGATGAAGTGGATTTACCACTACTGCTGCGATGATTTCGAGCAGATGACCGACATTAACAAGAAGCTGCGTAACCGCTTAATGGAACTCACCGAAATTCGCGCCCCGGAAGTGGCCGAAGAGATGCGCTCAACGGATGGCACCATTAAATGGGCTATTCGCGTAGGCGATCAGCTGGTTGAAACGGTTTATATCCCGGAAGGTGAGCGCGCGACCTTGTGCGTGTCATCTCAGGTGGGTTGCGCACTGGAATGTAAATTCTGCTCGACGGCACAGCAAGGCTTTAACCGCAATCTGCGCGTTTCAGAAATTATTGGCCAGGTCTGGCGTGCTGCAAAAATTGTCGGTGCCGCCAAAGTCACCGGCCAGCGTCCTATCACCAACGTGGTGATGATGGGCATGGGCGAGCCGTTGCTCAACCTGAATAACGTCGTCCCGGCCATGGAAATCATGCTGGATGACTTCGGTTTTGGTTTGTCAAAACGCCGTGTCACCTTGTCGACATCGGGCGTGGTTCCGGCCCTCGACAAGCTGGGTGACATGATTGACGTTGCGTTGGCGATTTCGCTGCATGCGCCAAACGACAAACTGCGCGACGACATCGTACCCATTAACAAGAAGTACAATATTGAAACTTTCCTGGCCGCGGTTAAACGCTACATTGGTAAATCCAATGCAAACCAGGGACGTGTCACCATCGAGTATGTGTTGCTGGATCACGTTAACGACAGCACGGATGATGCGCATGAACTGGCAGCATTGCTGAAAGAAACGCCCTGTAAAATCAACCTTATCCCATGGAATCCCTTCCCGGGTGCGCCTTATGGCCGTAGCTCTAACAGCCGTATCGACCGCTTTTCTAAGGTGCTGATGGACTACGGTTTTACCACCATTGTGCGTAAAACCCGTGGTGATGATATTGATGCCGCCTGCGGTCAGTTAGCCGGTGAAGTCATTGACCGTACCAAGCGTACCCTGCGTAAGAAAATGGCGGGCGAAGCGATATCTGTGAAGGCGCTCTGAAAGGCTGATTAACAGCGTTTCCCATTCTGTCTCTGCGTGGCAGGCTGATGCCCGCCACGGAGATAACAGGATGGAGACGATATGTGCAAAGGGATGCGCGCGGCATTACTGGCCGTTTTTGTTGTAAGCGGTTGTGTCAGTTCACCGTCACAACCCGGGGCAGCAGAACTGCGTTTGCAATTGGGGATGCACTACCTGGCAGTGGAAGATTACCCCGCGGCGCGCCGCAATCTCCTGCGGGCACAGGCTGCTGATCCCCAGGATTACCGGGTGCACCTGGCCTTAGCCAGGCTGGCTCAGCGGCAAGGGCAAAACGCCGCTGCGCATTTCCATTTTTCAAATGCGCAGCGAATTGCGCCACATAATGGTTACATCCCTAACAATTACGGTGCGTTTCTTTGCGCTTTAGGGCAGTATGATGATGCGCATCAACAGTTTATCCGGGCGAAGGGTGCGCAGGAAGGAGACGCCCGTATCGATGCGTATGAACTGTCGGGGTATTGTTATCTGCGGGCAGGGGACAGACAGGCAGCGCGTGCTGCGTTGTCATATGCGCTCGATGCGGACCAGAGTAAAGGAGAGGCGCTACTAGCCGAAGCTGAAAGCGCGGTCGAAAATGACCAGTGGGCTAACGTAGCGCTATTATTAGAGCTTTACCAGCCGCTGCCGACGACGGCACGCAGCCTGGCGTTACACATACGTTTCGCCGCGCAACAGGGAAATGCCGCAGACGTTTCACGTTATGGCGACCAGTTAGCGCGACGTTTTCCGCAATCGATACAGTACCAGCGTTATTTAGCTAATGAATACTGAAGCCACTCAAGAAAATTCTGCAGTTCATTCCACAGGTACACGCCTGCGTCTGGCCCGTGAACAAATGGGACTCACGCAGCAACATGTTGCTGAACGCCTGTGCCTTAAACTTTCTACCGTACGTGAAATTGAAGAAGACAGATTACCTGCGAATTTAGCCTCTACCTTCCTGCGCGGTTACATCCGTTCTTATGCCCGTCTGGTGCATATTCCTGAAGAGGAACTGCTGCCGATGATGGAAAAACAGACGCCGGTTCGCGCCACAAAAATTGAGCCGATGCAGAGCTTTTCCCTGGGCAAACGCCGTAAGAAACGCGACGGCTGGCTGATGATTTTCACCTGGCTGGTGATCTTCGTGGTGGTCGGTCTGACAGGTGCCTGGTGGTGGCAGAACCATAAAGCCTCTCAGGATGAGCTGGTGTCGATGGCCGATCAGAACGGCAGTAGCAGCGACAGCAGCCAGTCAATCCCGTTAGGGCAAACTAACGCCGCATCAACGGATAACAGCACCAGCGTACCGCTGAACAATAATACCAGCAGTACACCGGCTAACACTGGTGCAGCGACCAGCACGGCCCCCGCTGAAAGCAGTAACGGCAATAACACGGCTGCGGCGACGCAGCCGGAAGAGAACAACGCAGTCGTGTCGCCTTCGCAGGCACCGACTGATACCAGTAGCACTGCACCGGCTAACACTGCGCAGCAGATGCCAGTAGGCGCAGCGGCGGTCAGCGAACCGGCTGCCGATCCCAATTCAGTGGTCATGACCTTTACAGGCGACTGCTGGCTGGACGTCACGGATGCTACCGGTAAAAAACTGTTCAGCGGTATTCAGCGTAGCGGCGGCAAACTGAGCCTGTCAGGCACAGCGCCTTATCGTCTGAAAATTGGCGCGCCATCCGTTGTTCAGGTGCAATATCAGAATAAACCCGTTGATTTAAGTCGTTTTATCCGTAATAACCAGGTTGCTCGCCTGACGTTGGGTGCGCAATAACAGCGTATCGCGTGTACCGGGCAATTGTGGAGAAGAAATATGCATAACCAAGCACCCATTATCCGCCGTAAGTCCAAACGTATTTACGTCGGCCAGGTGCCCGTTGGCGACGGCGCGCCAATCGCCGTCCAGTCGATGACCAACACCCGCACCACTGACGTGGCCGCGACGGTAAACCAGATTAAAGCCCTTGAGCGCGTGGGCGTTGATATCGTGCGCATTTCGGTACCGACCATGGATGCCGCAGAAGCCTTTAAGCTGATTAAGCAGCAGGTCAATGTGCCGCTGGTTGCCGATATCCACTTTGACTACCGTATCGCGCTTAAAGTGGCTGAATACGGCGTAGACTGCCTGCGTATTAATCCGGGCAATATCGGTAATAACGAGCGTATTCGCGCCGTCGTTGACTGCGCCCGCGATAAAAATATCCCTATTCGTATCGGTGTTAACGCCGGATCGCTGGAAAAAGATCTGCAGGAAAAATACGGTGAACCTACGCCGCAGGCCCTGCTGGAATCAGCGATGCGACATGTCGATCATCTTGATCGCCTCAACTTCGATCAATTCAAAGTCAGCGTTAAAGCCTCGGATGTTTTTCTGGCGGTTGAATCTTATCGTCTGCTGGCAAAACAAATCGAGCAGCCTCTGCATCTTGGGATTACCGAAGCGGGCGGCGCGCGCGCAGGTGCGGTGAAGTCCGCTATCGGCCTGGGGCTGTTGCTGGCCGAAGGGATTGGCGACACGTTGCGTATTTCTCTGGCCGCCGATCCGGTTGAAGAGGTGAAAGTCGGCTTTGATATTCTGAAGTCGCTGCGCATTCGTTCTCGCGGTATCAACTTCATTGCCTGCCCGACCTGCTCACGTCAGGAGTTTGACGTTATCGGTACGGTTAACGCTCTGGAGCAGCGACTGGAAGACATCATCACCCCGATGGACGTCTCCATTATCGGTTGTGTGGTGAATGGTCCGGGCGAAGCCACGGTATCCACGCTGGGCGTGACCGGTAGCAACAAGAAAAGCGGCTTCTATGAAGATGGCGTGCGTCAGCGCGTGCGTCTGGATAATGACGATATGATCGATCAACTGGAAGCGCGCATTCGTGCCAAAGCGGCCATGCTGGATGAATCCCGTCGTATTGACGTGCAGCAACTGGAAAAATAGTCCGGTTCCTGTTCGGCATGCATGACTTTTTTAGCTGAGCCTGTGCGGTTTCATCCTCATGAGGTATGATGCCGGACAGGTTTTTTTGTATTAAGAGATTTTAACGTGGCGAAGAATATTCAAGCGATTCGCGGGATGAACGATTTTCTGCCTGCGGATACGGCCATCTGGCAACGGATTGAAGCGGTACTGAAGTCAGTGCTGGCGAACTATGGTTACAGCGAAATTCGCTTACCCATCGTAGAGCAGACTCCTCTGTTCAAACGCGCCATTGGTGAAGTTACCGATGTGGTTGAAAAAGAGATGTATACCTTTGACGATCGCAATGGCGAAAGCCTGACGCTTCGTCCGGAAGGGACGGCGGGCTGCGTGCGTGCAGGTATCGAACACGGTCTGCTTTATAATCAGGAACAGCGCCTGTGGTACATGGGCCCGATGTTCCGCTACGAGCGACCTCAGAAAGGGCGCTATCGCCAGTTTCATCAGATAGGCGTTGAAGTGTTTGGCCTGCAGGGGCCGGATATTGATGCCGAACTGATTATGCTGAATGCGCGCTGGTGGAAAGCGCTGGGTATCGCCGATCATGTTCGTCTGGAACTGAACTCCATTGGTTCGCTTGAAGGCCGTGCCAGCTATCGCGACGCGCTGGTGGCATTTCTGGAACAGCACAAAGACGCGCTGGACGAAGACTGCAAGCGCCGCATGTACAGCAACCCAATGCGTGTACTCGACAGCAAAAACCCCGATATTCAGACGTTGTTAAATGATGCGCCCCAGTTGGGCGATTATCTGGATGCGGAGTCACGCGAGCATTTTGACGGTCTGCGTGCGCTGCTGGACGACGCCGGTATTGCCTATACAGTCAATCAGCGCCTGGTGCGCGGGCTGGATTATTACAACCGCACGGTGATTGAATGGGTTACCGACAGCCTGGGATCGCAGGGCACCGTTTGCGGTGGTGGTCGTTATGATGGCCTGGTCGAACAACTGGGCGGTCGGGCAACGCCTGCGGTTGGTTTTGCCATGGGAATGGAGCGCCTGGTGTTGTTAGTGCAGGCGGTTAATCCCGAATTTGAACCCGCGCGCAATGTCGATGTCTATGTTATCGCTTCCGGCCAGGGGGTTCAGTCAGCGGCGATGCAGTTGGCTGAAAAGCTGCGTGACCAACTGCCCGACATAAAACTGATGACCAACTTTGGTGGCGGTAACTTCAAGAAGCAGTTTGCCCGTGCGGATAAGTGGGGCGCTCGCGTTGCTCTGGTGCTGGGTGAAGATGAACAGAAGGCCGGTCAGGTCGTGATTAAAGATCTGCGCAATGGCGAACAGCAAACGCTGGCGCAGGCAGATGCGGCTGCTGCACTGCGCACGCTGTTGCAGTAAGCGTGTCACAGCACAACCATTGAAAGGAGAAGGATTGCGTGGAAGTTTATAGCAATGAGAACGAACAGGTTGATGCGCTGCGTCGCTTTTTCGCCAACAACGGTAAAGCCTTAGCTGTCGGTGTCGTCATCGGGATCGCTGCGCTGGGCGGCTGGCGTTACTGGTCCAGCCATCAGCAGGATTCAGCTAAAACCGTGTCAGCTGAATACCAGAAAGTCACCAGTGCCATGCAGGCCGGTAAGCCAGAAACGCTGGAAGCGGTAAACACTTTCGCCAGCGAAAACAGTAATACCTACGGTGCCCTGGCGGCACTGGATCTGGCGAAGCAGTATGTCGACAGCAATCAGCTGGACAAAGCCGCAACCCTGCTGCAAAACGGATTGAAAGACACGAAAGATGCCAACCTGCAGGCGGTCATTAACCTGCGTCTGGCACGCATTCAACTGCAACAAAATCAGGCTGATGCAGCACTTAAAACCCTTGACGGTGTGAAGGGTGATGGCTGGACAGCCATTGTTGCTGACATCCGCGGCGAAGCGCTGCTGAGCAAAGGCGATAAGCAGGGCGCGCGCGATGCATGGAGCAAAGGCGTCGAATCTGATGCGTCTCCTGCACTGAAGCAAATGATGCAGATGAAGATGAATAACTTAAGCTAAGCCAGTCAAGAGAGAGCGCATGGAATTACGTAAATACCTGCTGCCGGGGCTGATCTCAGTCACCTTGCTCAGTGGTTGCTCGCTGTTCAGCGGCGAAGAAGATGTAGTGAAAATGGCCCCATTGCCGAAGGTGGAAAATCAGTTCACGCCTCAGACCGTGTGGAGCACTGGCGTGGGTGATGGAATCGGTGATTTCTACTCTAACCTGCACCCGACCTGGCAAGACGGCACCGTTTATGCTGCTGACCGCTTTGGTATCGTAAAAGCGCTCGACGCGGCGGATGGTAAAGAAAAATGGAAAGTCGATCTCTCTGAGAAAACCGGCTTCTTCTCGAAAAACCGCTCTGCCATGCTGTCTGGCGGTATCACCGTGAGTGGCGACCGCCTCTACATCGGCAGCGAACGTGGCCAGGTCTATGCATTGAACACCAGCGATGGTGCGATTGCATGGCAAGCCAAAGCCGCGGGCGAAGCGCTGTCGCGTCCGGTGGTCAGCGATGGCCTGGTACTGGTTCACACCAGCAACGGTATGCTGCAGGGACTTGATCAAACCAGCGGTGCAGTAAAATGGACCGTTAACCTGGATATGCCTGCGCTGTCACTGCGCGGTGAATCTGCCCCGTCTGTAGCCTTTGGTGGCGCAATCGTGGGTGGCGATAACGGCCGCGTAAGCGCCGTTATTCTGAACCAGGGCCAGCTGATTTGGCAGCAGCGTATTTCACAGCCGAGCGGTGCGACAGAAATCGACCGTCTGAGCGATGTGGATACCACGCCGGTCATTGTTAACGGCGTTGTGTATGCGTTGGCCTACAACGGTAACCTGACTGCACTGGATTTACGTTCTGGTCAGATTTTGTGGAAACGTGAAATCGGCGGTGTGAAAGATCTGATTGTGGATGCGGGTCGTATCTACCTGGTGGATCAGGACGATCGCGTGATTGCCCTCAACGCGGATGGCGGTGTGGCTATCTGGCGTCAAAGCGATCTGCTGCATCGCAATCTGACTTCACCGGTCCTGTATAACGGCTACCTTGTGGTCGGTGACAGCGAAGGCTATCTGCACTGGCTGAACACCACCGACGGCCGTTTTGTTGCCCAGCAAAAGCTGGACAGTTCAGGCTTCCAGACTGAGCCAGTCGTCGCCAGCGACAAGTTGCTGATTCAGTCAAAAGACGGTGAAGTTTACGCCATTACCCGCTAACGGGTAAGTTGTCAGGCAGGGTTATCCTTCCGGCACAACGGCTCCTGATTTCATCAGGGGCCGTTTCGTTTTTAGTCAGGCATGGTATCCTTAGCGCCTTAAGCCTGAACTGAGTGGCTAAAGCCGTTATAATCACGCCATTCGGGCGATTTAATACATTATTGAGGCATTGTTATGGTACCTGTGGTCGCGCTGGTTGGGCGTCCCAATGTGGGAAAATCTACGCTGTTTAACCGTTTAACCCGCACACGAGATGCGCTGGTAGCGGATTTTCCTGGACTGACTCGCGATCGCAAATATGGTCGCGCCGAAGTGGAAGGGCGCGAATTTATTGTTATCGATACCGGCGGTATTGATGGCACCGAAGACGGTGTTGAAACGCGTATGGCAGAGCAGTCGCTGCTGGCGATTGAAGAAGCAGACGTTGTGCTGTTTATGGTGGACGCGCGCGCAGGCATGATGGCCGCCGATCGGCAAATTGCAAAACATCTTCGCTCTCGCCAAAAAGCGACGTTTCTGGTCGCGAATAAAACTGACGGACTGGATCCGGATCAGGCGGTCGTAGACTTCTATTCTCTGGGGCTGGGTGAGATTCACGCCATCGCCGCTTCTCATGGCCGCGGCGTCACCAGCCTGATTGAAACGGCCCTGCTGCCGTGGATGGAGAAGGTCGATCCGGTCGAGATGACCGAAGAAGACGAAAACGAAGCTTACTGGGCAGCCTTAGCGGCAGAAGAAAACGGTGAGGAAGAGGAAGAAGAGGATGATTTCGATCCTACAACCTTGCCAATTAAGCTGGCGATTGTTGGCCGTCCTAACGTCGGTAAGTCTACGTTGACTAACCGTATTCTCGGTGAAGATCGCGTGGTCGTTTACGACATGCCAGGCACCACCCGTGACAGTATCTACATTCCCATGGAACGTGACGGTCGCGAGTATGTGTTGATCGACACCGCTGGCGTACGTAAGCGCGGAAAAATCACGGATACGGTCGAGAAATTCTCGGTAATCAAAACGTTGCAGGCGATTGAAGACGCTAACGTCGTGATGCTGGTGATCGATGCGCGTGCCGGCATTTCCGATCAGGATCTGTCCCTGTTGGGCTTTATCCTGAACAGCGGACGTTCACTGGTGATCGTGGTGAACAAATGGGATGGCTTGTCGCAGGAAGTCCGTGACGAAGTCAAAGAAACGCTCGACTTCCGTCTGGGCTTTATCGATTTTGCGCGCGTGCACTTTATCTCGGCGTTGCATGGCAGCGGCGTAGGCAACCTGTTTGAGTCCGTCACGGAAGCATACGATTGCTCCACGAAGCGAGTAAACACGTCACTGCTGACGCGCATTATGAACATGGCAGCGGAAGACCATCAGCCACCGCTGGTTCGCGGTCGTCGCGTTAAACTGAAATATGCCCATGCGGGCGGTTATAACCCACCGATTGTGGTGATACACGGTAATCAGGTTAAAGACCTGCCGGACTCCTACAAACGTTATTTGATGAACTACTTCCGTCGTTCACTGAACGTGATGGGGACGCCAATCCGCATTCAGTTTAAAGAGGGTGAAAACCCTTATGAAGGTAAACGCAATCTGCTGACGCCGACGCAACAGCGAAAGCGCAAGCGTTTGATGGCGCATATGAAGAAAAATAAGCGTTAACTGATCGAGGGCCAGATGGCCCTCTTTTTTTTGTCATAGAATTGCGCTTATTTGCCTGGCCGGATGAAAAAAATGAGCGCAACCTGTGAAAAATGTCAGCAACCCTTAGCCCCGGACGCCACCGATCTTATCTGTACCGGTTGTGGTGTCCGTTATCACTATCAGCCTGTCTGCCCCGACTGCCATCAGCCCCTTGAGCAACTCAGAAGCTGCGGCGCGACTGACTACTTTTGTAATCATGGTCACGGCTTAGTTTCAAAACACCGTCTGACTTACAGGATTGTTCCTGCCTGACGCTTGGGTGCTTCAACCTGCAACACATAACGATCCAAACGCTGCGAGCCGTAACGGCGTAAAAATTTGTAGCGAAAATGCTATTGCTTCGTAACGAACACGTATAAACCTTCACGGGATAACGTACCAGGTGGTACAATTTTTGCCGCGTCATGACGGAGTCACGCCAGCATAGGCTGCCTCCGGAACACATCATTCTTTTCATGAACGCGGGTCCGCTTTAATTGGAATAAAACAACGCTGTTTCTTTTTCCTGCACCGTGACCGGCGATGAGCCGGGTCGCACAGGACGGGAGCGGCTTTGTTTATCAGGAGAGTAAGTGTTATGGCTGAAACATCATCTCGATCCGGTAAAGGGTTGAGAATATGGTCCGTGCTGCTCGGGCTGGTGCTACTGGCAACCGGCCTGTTCTTTGCTGTTGGCGGGGGAAAACTCGCGACGCTGGGCGGCAGTTGGTATTTTCTGATTGCAGGCATCGTGATGGTGCTGTCCGCCATTCAGTTTGTCCGTGCCAAATCATCGGCAGTGGTTCTGTTCCTGCTGGTGTTTGTCGGGACGTTAATCTGGGCCGTTATCGACGCCGGGCTGGATTTCTGGCCACTGGTTTCCCGTCTGATGGTGCCTGCGGGTTTAATGATCCTGGCATTCATCACATGGCCCGCGCTGCGTAAGCGTGAAAATAAGCCTTCTCTGGCAAAAGTCTCGTATGCCTTTTCTGCCGTCATTGCCGTAGGCATGGTTGCCACATTAGTGCAGATGTTCCAGCCTCATCCTACCGTTGCTTCAACCGGTCAGGAACTGCCGCTGATCCCGGTGGATAAGTCAAAGCAACAGCAAAACTGGGATCACTATGGGAATACCGCAGGGGGAAGCCGGTTTGTTGCGCTGGACCAGATCACCCGCGATAACGTGAAGGATCTGCAGGTCGCCTGGACTTACCACACTGGCGATATTCCAGAAAGCCCAACCGGCAATGGTGCTGAAGATCAGCAAACCCCGCTGCAGGTGGGAAATACCGTCTATCTTTGCACCCCGCATAACAATGTGATTGCGGTTGAAGCCGACAGCGGCAAGCAGATTTGGAAGCGTGAAATTAATGCCCAGGCAGAAGTCTGGCCGCGCTGCCGTGGACTGGCCTATTTTGATGCCACCAAACCGCTTACCCAGCCAACTCAACCGGGATCAACGCCGGTCCCAGGCGTGACTCTGGCTGCCGGAGACAGCTGCCAGCGCCGTATTCTGATGAATACCATTGATGCACGTCTTATTGCTATCAATGCCGACAACGGTGAATTCTGTGAGGACTTCGGAAACCACGGCATCGTCGATCTCAAAGCGGGCCTGGGTGATGCGCCCGATCCCCTTTATCAGCTCACGTCTGCACCCACGATTGCCGGTACAACGGTTGTTGTAGGCGGGCGCGTGGCTGACAACGTTAAAACAGACATGCCAGGCGGTGTGTTGCGCGGTTTTGACGTGATCACCGGCCAGATGCGTTGGGCCTTTGACCCGGGCAATACCGATCCCAATGCCATTCTGATGCCGGGTAAGGACTACACGCGGAGTACGCCGAACTCATGGGCACCCATGTCCTATGATCCGGCCATGAACACCGTGTTTATTCCAATGGGAAGCTCCTCAGTCGATCTGTGGGGGGCGAACCGCAACGCACTCGACCATAAATACGGTGCCTCAGTACTGGCGCTTGATGCCACAACCGGCAAAGAGAAGTGGGTTTATCAGACCGTACATAACGATCTCTGGGACTTCGATCTGCCGATGCAGCCCAGCCTGATCGACTTCCCGATGAAGGACGGCAGCACCAAACCTGCGGTGGTTATCGGTGGCAAGACCGGCATGATCTTTGTGCTGGATCGTCTGACCGGCAAGCCTCTCACTAAAGTGGAAGAGCTGCCGATGCCGCAGGGGCATATCCCGAACGAGCAATATACGAAAACCCAGCCGCATTCGACCGGTATGCCAATGATTGGCAATCAGAAACTGAAAGAGTCTGATATGTGGGGCGCCACGTCGTTCGATCAGCTTGCCTGCCGTATCGCGTTTAAATCCATGCGCTATGACGGCCTGTTTACCGTGCCGGGCACCGATAAGTCGCTGAGCTTCCCTGGCTCGCTGGGTGGGATGAACTGGGGCAGCATGTCCACCGATCCAAATAACAACCTGTTGTTTGTCAACGACATGCGTTTAGGATTGTGGGTACAGATGATTCCGGTGGATACCAGCAAGGTTTCCCGTGGCAGCAACGGCGGTGAAGCGATTAATACCGGTATGGGCGCCGTTCCTCTGAAAGGCACACCTTATGCGGTGAACAAGAACCGCTTTATGTCACCGCTGGGCATTCCCTGCCAGGCACCGCCGTTTGGTACCTTGTCAGCTATCGATATGAAAACCCAGAAAATCGTCTGGCAGGTCCCGGTTGGTACCGTACAGGATACCGGTCCGTTTGGGATTAAAATGCGCGCCAAAATGCCAATCGGTATGCCAACGCTGGGCGGCACGCTGGCAACTCAGGGCGGTCTGGTCTTTATTGCCGGCACCCAGGATTACTATCTGCGGGCATTCGATAGCGCAACCGGTAAAGAGGTGTGGAAAGCGCGTCTGCCTGTGGGAAGTCAGGGCGGCCCGATGAGCTATGTCTCACCAAAAACCGGTAAGCAGTACATTCTGATCTCGGCAGGCGGTGCACGTCAGTCACCGGATCGCGGTGATTACGTGATTGCTTATGCGCTGCCTGACAGCAAGTAACAGCACGTCGTAACGGATAAAAGAAAAGGGCCGCTAGCGGCCCTTTTTTCTGCTTATTTTCCGTCGCGGAAGAGCGACGCCAGCTCCGGCGGTGCCGACTGCTCCGGTATCAGGAGCACTACAGTGCCTGCTTCACGGCGCGTGGCGTACTGGATCTGGATACGAAAATAGCGCTGGTCCCCGCCGCCTACCTTAGCCGCTTTTTCCTCTGGTTCGCACAGCGGCATCGCCTGTTCCAGCACTTTACAGACGCGCTGTTTCTCTGGCGCAGGAAGTTCACCCAAAGGAAAACGACGCTCGCTACGTAAGCCGGGAATAAAAGCAAAGCCACCTTCACGCGTAACCACAATGGTTGCGTCATCGGTAAGTTCGGGGAGTTGACTCATAATACGCCTACCTCTTTCCACGCCTGTTCAATTTTGCTACCAACAGAACGATCAAAGCGCTTTTCACCGTGCTGCACGGTCAACTGTGCAAAGGCTTTAAAGTCAGCATCCTGATGCAAATTATCATCACATAAGGTGTCATACCAGGCTTGCCCTGCCTGTTCCCAGGCAAATCCACCTAATGCTTTTGCTGCCAGATAAAAGGCACGGTTAGGAATGCCAGAATTCAGATGCACACCGCCGTTATCTTCACGCGTTTTAATATAATCGTCCATATGGCCCGGTTGCGGGTCTTTACCCAACATGGGATCGTCATAAGCGGTGCCGGGGTGCGACATCGATCGCAAGCCTTTACCGTGGATACCTTTCGCCAGCAAGCCTTCACCAATGATCCAGTCGGCTTTCTCCGCCGTCTGTTTCTTACTGAACTGCTTCACCAGAGAGCCAAATACGTCGGACATCGACTCATTCAGTGCGCCAGCCTGTTCAAAATAGATCAAACCGGCCTCGGTTTCTGTGACACCGTGCGATAACTCATGCGCAACAACGTCGATTGCGATGGTAAAGCGGTTAAAGATTTCACCATCGCCGTCTCCGAATACCATCTGCTGACCATTCCAGAAGGCATTCTGATATTTCTCGCCATAATGCACGGTGCCAGCTAATTTCAAACCGTTATTATCCAGAGAATTGCGTTTATAGATTTGCCAGAAAAAGTCATGAGTTACGCCAAGATAGTTCCAGGCCTCGTCGGCGGCAATGTCACCATTTGAGGACTGGCCTTCTTTACGCACCAGGGTGCCCGGAAACGTTTCCTGATTTTTGGCGTCATAGATTTCACGCTCAATCTTCCCGGCCTGCGTGGTCTTGGGTGCAGCGGTCTTTTGCCAGTGCTCCGCCATCAGGTGCTGAACGTGGGTGAGCGTACGGCGCGCCTGCTCCTGCTGATAGCCGGAACCGTGAGCAATAATCTTACGAAGAATGTAGGGAGGTATAACGCTGAAAGCCATTGTAGACTCCTTGGCACGAGGGATGTACCAGGAAGTATAGTTAAGAAATGCTTTTCTTTCGTTTCGGTTTTTCAGGAATCAGCTGAGTGACCTGACTTTCTACCCAGCCATCATCAAGGCGGGTACGCAGTAAATCGCCGTTGCTTAACTGACGTGTTTTTTTCACCACCTGACCCGCGTTGTCGGTGGTGACGCTGAAGCCACGCGCCAGGGTGGCTAACGGGCTGACGCCTTCCAACTGGGCCGCAAGCTGACCGAAGCGGTTTTTGTCGCGGTTAAGCAATTTCTCCATGCTTTGTTGCAGGCGATAATGCCAGCTTTGCAGGCTTTGTTGCGCCAGATACAGGCGCTTCTGTGGTTGCTGCTGTGCCAGCCTCTGTGACAGGCGATCCTGCTGGCGGCTGGCGTTGCGCAGCCGCACTTCCATCGCTTCGCTCAGGCGCTGCTGTAAGCGAAACAGTGCAGTCTGCTGGCGGGCCAGGCGCAACTGCGGATGCTGCTGTTGCAGGCGGTGATCTAAACGGCTAAAGCCCCGCTGCTGGCGTGCCAGATAATAATCCATCGCCATTTCCAGCCGCTGCTGTTGTGACTGCAGCTGACGCAGAAGTTCAAGCTGATTACGGCTGACAATCTCTGCCGCGGCAGAAGGCGTTGGCGCGCGCAGGTCCGCAACAAAATCGGCAATAGTCACGTCGGTTTCATGGCCCACCGCGCTGACCACGGGAATGCGACTGGCAAAAATCGCACGCGCGACTCGCTCGTCGTTAAAACTCCACAGATCTTCCAGCGAACCGCCGCCGCGCCCCACGATGAGCACGTCGCACTCTGCACGCTGGTTCGCAAGCTCAATGGCGCGCACGATAGCGGCAGGCGCATCCACGCCCTGTACGGCGGTGGGGTAAATCACCACAGGCAATGACGGATCGCGACGATGCAGCACACGCAGTACATCGTGCAGGGCTGCACCGGTCGCGGAAGTAATAACGCCAACCTGTTTAGCCGGTTGGGGCAAGGGTTTTTTGTGCCCGGGCTCGAATAAGCCTTCCTGTGCCAGCTTAGCTTTCAACTGCTCAAACTGCTGCTGCAACAGGCCTTCACCAGCGGGATGCATGCTTTCAATAATCAGCTGATAATCGCCGCGCGGTTCATACAAGGTGATGTTCGCGCGCACCAGGACCTGCTGACCGTGCTGAGGACGAAACGTGACGCGACGATTGCCATTGCGGAACATGGCACAGCGTACCTGTGCGCCATCATCTTTTAGGGTGAAGTACCAGTGACCCGAGGCAGGCTGGGTGAAATTGGAGATCTCGGCACTGAGCCAAACCAAACCCATCTCATTTTCCAGCAGCTGACGCACTGTGGTATTGAGACGGCTGACGGTAAAAATATTGGCGTTTGGCGGCAGCGACATGTGACGAAGATCAAATTCCAAATCAGTAGGTTAATCAGTCGATACTACATTGCTGATTGTGCGGATCAAGACTTTTTATTAAATAATAGTGGAGGCAATCGATTACGGCCTGTATAATGCCGCGGCAATATTTTATCTATTCTCACGCACCCAAGGTGGAGTATTGCCATGTTAAGAATCGCTAAAGAAGCACTCACTTTTGACGACGTCCTGCTCGTTCCTGCACACTCCACCGTCCTGCCGAATACGGCCGATCTCAGCACTCAACTGACCAAAAACATTCGTCTGAACATTCCAATGCTTTCTGCTGCGATGGATACCGTGACCGAAGCGGGTCTGGCTATTGCGCTGGCGCAAGAGGGCGGTCTGGGCTTCATTCACAAAAATATGTCGATTGAGCGCCAGGCAGATGAAGTGCGTAAGGTTAAAAAGCATGAAAGCGGCGTGGTCACCGAACCGCAGACCGTGTTGCCAACCACCACGCTGGCAGAAGTCAAAGAGCTGACCGAACGTAACGGCTTTGCCGGCTATCCGGTGGTTAACGCGGACAACGAACTGGTGGGCATTATCACCGGTCGCGATGTGCGCTTCGTTACCGATCTCACCCAGCCCGTCACTGCCGTTATGACGCCGAAAGAGCGTCTGGTTACAGTGAAAGAGGGCGAAGCCCGTGATGTCGTGCTGCACAGAATGCATGAAAAGCGTGTAGAAAAAGCGCTGGTCGTGGATGACAGTTTCCACCTGCTGGGCATGATTACCGTTAAAGACTTCCAGAAAGCCGAACGTAAACCTAACGCCTGTAAAGATGCGCAGGGTCGTCTGCGTGTCGGTGCCGCCGTGGGTGCAGGTGCGGGCAATGAAGAGCGCGTGGATGCCCTGGTTGCAGCGGGTGTGGACGTACTGCTTATTGATTCATCGCATGGCCACTCCCAAGGCGTGCTGCAACGTATTCGCGAAACCCGCGCTAAATATCCTGAGCTTGAAATCGTCGGCGGCAACGTGGCGACAGGTGCAGGTGCGCTGGCGCTGGTTGAAGCTGGCGTGAGCGCGGTCAAAGTCGGTATCGGCCCTGGCTCAATTTGTACCACCCGTATTGTTACCGGTGTAGGTGTACCTCAGATTACCGCCGTTTCTGACGCCGTTGCCGCGCTGGAAGGCACGGGTATTCCGGTTATCGCAGACGGCGGGATTCGTTTCTCTGGTGATATCGCTAAGGCGATTGCGGCGGGCGCGTCCTGTGTGATGGTGGGATCGATGCTGGCAGGTACCGAAGAATCGCCGGGTGAAATCGAACTTTACCAGGGCCG
This sequence comes from Pantoea sp. Fr+CA_20, assembly GCF_024520835.1. Lineage (NCBI taxonomy): Bacteria > Pseudomonadati > Pseudomonadota > Gammaproteobacteria > Enterobacterales > Erwiniaceae > Pantoea > Pantoea sp. Fr+CA_20. The sequence goes on along the minus strand of NZ_JALNPN010000009.1, from coordinate 105,195 downwards.
TTCTTTTAAATCCTACCGTGGAATGGGCTCGCTGGGCGCGATGTCTAAAGGATCATCAGACCGCTACTTCCAGACCGATAACGCTGCTGACAAGCTGGTGCCAGAAGGTATCGAAGGCCGCGTGGCCTATAAAGGCCGCCTGAAAGAGATCGTGCATCAGCAAATGGGCGGCCTGCGCTCCTGTATGGGCCTGACCGGCTGCCAGACCATTGATGATCTGCGAACCAAAGCCGAATTCGTGCGTATCAGCGGTGCGGGCATCAATGAAAGCCACGTGCATGATGTGACCATCACCAAAGAGTCACCAAACTACCGCATGGGTTCATAACCTCGTAAGATTTCCCGCCCGGCAACAGCCGGGCGCTTTACTTAAAGTCACCGTTCTGGAAACCCCTCAATGACGACGGAAAATATCCATAAGCACCGCATTCTGATTCTCGATTTTGGTTCTCAATATACTCAGTTGGTCGCGCGCCGCGTACGTGAGCTTGGCGTGTACTGTGAACTCTGGGCGTGGGATGTCACCGAAGCGCAGATTCGCCAGTTCAATCCAAGCGGCATCATCCTGTCTGGCGGCCCGGAAAGTACCACCGAAAACGACAGCCCGCGCGCACCTGACTATGTGTTTACTGCGGGTGTACCGGTTCTGGGTGTGTGTTACGGCATGCAAACCATGGCGATGCAGTTGGGTGGCAAGGTGGAAGGGTCCAACGAGCGCGAGTTTGGCTATGCGCAGGTTGAAGTCAACACCGCAAGCGCGCTGATTCGCGATATCGAAGATGCCATCAGCGCGGCCGGTAAACCGCTGCTGGATGTCTGGATGAGCCACGGCGATAAAGTGACTGCTATCCCTGATGGTTTTGTTACGGTCGCCAGCACAGAAACCTGTCCGTTTGCCATCATGGCTAACGAAGAGAAACGCTTCTATGGCGTGCAGTTCCACCCGGAAGTCACGCACACGCGTCAGGGACTGCGCATGCTGGAACGTTTCGTGATGGATATTTGTGAATGTGAAGCGCTCTGGACACCGGCGAAAATCATTGAGGATGCCGTCGAGCGTCTGCGTGTGCAGGTCGGCAACGACAAAGTGATCCTGGGCTTATCCGGCGGTGTGGATTCGTCAGTGACTGCCATGCTGCTGCATCGCGCCATCGGTAAAAACCTGACCTGCGTATTCGTGGATAACGGGCTGCTGCGCCTGAACGAAGCTGAGCAGGTGCTGGACATGTTCGGCGACCATTTTGGTCTGAATATTGTGCACGTTGACGGTGAAGCACGTTTCCTGAATGCCCTGGCAGGGGAAAACGATCCGGAAGCGAAGCGCAAAATCATTGGCCGCGTTTTCGTCGAAGTGTTTGACGAGCAGGCATTGCGCCTGCAGGACGTGAAGTGGCTGGCTCAGGGCACTATTTATCCTGACGTGATTGAATCCGCAGCCTCGGCTACCGGTAAAGCGCACGTGATCAAGTCGCACCACAACGTGGGTGGCCTGCCAAAAGAGATGAAGATGGGCCTGGTCGAGCCGCTGCGCGAGCTGTTTAAAGACGAAGTGCGTAAGATCGGTCTGGAGTTAGGTTTGCCTTACGATATGCTTTATCGCCATCCGTTCCCGGGGCCTGGCCTTGGCGTGCGCGTGCTGGGTGAAGTGAAGAAAGAGTATTGTGACCTGCTGCGTCGCGCAGATGCCATCTTTATTGAAGAGCTGCACAAAGCCGACCTCTACAACAAAGTCAGCCAGGCCTTTACCGTGTTTCTGCCTGTGCGTTCCGTTGGCGTGATGGGCGATGGCCGTAAATATGACTGGGTTGTCTCACTGCGTGCCGTCGAAACCATCGACTTCATGACCGCCCACTGGGCGCACCTGCCGTATGACTTCCTGGGACGCGTATCCAATCGCATTATCAACGAAGTTAACGGCATTTCCCGGGTAGTTTATGATATTTCGGGCAAGCCACCGGCGACGATTGAGTGGGAATGATTTACAGCCTTTTGCTGACGATTGACACCGAACTGTAAAAACCTTGAGCCATCAGCCTTTGCTGGTGGCTTTTTCTTTTTATCCATTGTTGAAAGACTCGATTTAGCGTCGGTAATAATTTTTGCCTTATCGGCATGCTGAAGAGCCTGAAAATAGCTCTAAAACTGTACATTATCATCAAAACTTCTCTATGCAGTGCACAACTGAAAACTTACTGCAACGCCATTCAGCTTTACAATCGTTTCGTGGGGGAGATGACAGGGAAAGGAGTCAGGCGCAGATTATCTGCATGCAGCTTACATCATCGATTGTCCTGATTATTTAGCTCAGGCTATTGCAGATGTTGAAAGTAGCTGCGGTAGTTTTATATGATGGCTGATATAATATCGTGCTTCAATGTTACAGTGTTGAACCATACTGCATACTATTTATGTTTTAACAATATTAGCATAACGGATTAAGAATTTTCTGTAAACGTAGTATGAACCCCACATACCCACAAGAAATATGTGATTAATAGAATCCATAACGGTACTATCATTACATATTTTATCAGCTTGATAGCAGTATTAGGCACTTAATTGTTAAGTACGCACTACATTTACGCTGGATGTTTCAACTCAATCTCGGTTGGTTATGTTTCAAGGAGGTAATGAATGTTTAACCGCATTACAGTAATCCCGCCAGCAGGCGCGGAATCCTTGCTGTTCTGGAAATTGAATGGTACAGAAGTAATGTCCCGATCATTCACCCTGAACGTTACTATGCTCAGCCAAGATGAAAATATTGATCGTAAAGCGCTACTTGGAAAATCGTTGACAGTGTTCGTTCCCACTCAGAGTCTGCAGCCTCGTTATTTCAACGGTAAAATAACGGAGGTAAACCTTCAGGGGACTGAGCTGAACGGGATTCGTTATGCGGTTTATCTCTTCAAAATTGAATCTGATTTATGGCCACTACTCCGAAATCGAGATCAGCGTATTTTTCAGAATCAGCGGGTTCCTGATATTGTTAAGACCATCCTGTCCGAATATGATGTACAGGTTGAAGACAAGCTTACTGGCGAATACCGTAACTGGGAATATTGTGTTCAGTATCAGGAGAGTAGCTACGAATTTATTTCACGGTTGATGGAACTTGAAGGAATATATTTCTTTTTCCGACACGATGCGGAATCGCATACGCTTGTGCTAATGGATTCAGCAGTGAGTCATCAACCTTTCAATGGTTATGAAGTTATTCCTTACCATATCAGCCCGTCAGGTGGTACAACCAGTGAGGAAGGCATAGGGAAATGGGCTATAAGTGAACGAGTAATGCCAGGTCTTTACAGCATAGATGACTATGATTTTAGGAAACCTCATGCCTGGATGTTTCAGGCTCGGCAGAACCCCGCTTCACCCTCGCCAGGTCAAATAGATTATTATGAGTGGCCGGGAAGATTTGTTGATCAGCAGCATGGTGAATTTTATGCACGTATTCGCCAGGAAGAATGGCAGGCAGAACAGCAACGCGTTGATGCTTCCGGTACGGCACTTGGCATTGCGCCAGGATACACTTTTACTCTCTCTGCGCCGCCCTATAAAGCTAATAGTAATGAATACCTTGTTGTCAGCGCAGATTATACATTTGAAGAAAACAGCTATGCTAGCGGTAGCGTCACCGATAGTATCCATAAGATAAATTTTGCAGTGATTCCTGCAGATATTAATTTTCGCTCGCAACAACGAACAGAATGGCCACGAACCCATGGGCCGCAAACAGCTCGCGTCGTTGGACCTGTTGGAGAGACCATCTGGACTGACAGGTATGGTAGGGTAAAAGTGAAGTTTCACTGGGACAGGCATGCCAAAGGCGATGACACTAGCTCTTGCTGGGTTCGTGTATCAAGTGCATGGGCTGGTCAGGGCTTTGGCGGTGTACAAGTACCTCGAGTTGGAGACGAAGTCGTTATCGACTTTATTAACGGCGATCCAGACAGGCCAATAATTACTGGACGAGTATATAACGAAGCCAGTATGCCTCCATGGGAATTGCCAGCCGCCGCGACAGTGATGGGTTTTATGACTCGAAGTAAAGATGGTAATAAAGACAATGCCAGCCACCTTTTTTTTGAAGATAATCCAGGTTATGAACTTGTTGATTTGCATTCAGAAAAGGATATGAAGGTTTCAGTTGAAAATGATCAGAACGTAAGTATTGATGGCAACCGTAACACCGCGATAAAAAAAGAACAAAACGATAATATTTCCGGGGATGCAACCTTTCATTATCACCAAAAGCGTACGACTACCGTTGATAATATCGAAACGAAAAACTTCAATAATGGTGAGCACACGACTATACAAAAAGGAAGAACGCTAAAAGTCTTAGATGGTGGAGATACCGTCGAGGTAACAAGTTACCGTGATACTACCATTAACGGTAGAGAGTCCCATCACGTAACCGGCAAACTGACAGAAACGTATAATCAGGGCTTGAATACGACCATCGATAGTGGTGGTAAAGTTGAAACCATTAATGACGGTGTACTAGTAAATATTAATAGCGGAAACTGGACGCAGAACGTTAATGACGGCACTATCACTATATATAGTCCGCATGATATTACCTTACGTAGCACCACGAAAATAAACCTTGACGCACCAAATATTAAAAGCAAAGCAAAAGCTCATAATGAAAGTTTTACTGGAAACTCTTTCAGCGTTACTGGGTTTTCAGAAAGTTTTACTGGCGCTTCTTTTGGCTTTACGACCTCAACAATTAGTACATCCGTCATGAGTGTGTCAGTTGGTGCATTTTCAATAAAAAACAAACCTTTCGAGCTTAAACGCCACGACAATAAAATTCAGTTTGTTAGTGGAACAGAAACAACACTATCTAGTTTTCGCTCTTTTCTGAGCGCGTTAACCACTTTTGTTTAAGAAGATGAAAATGGCAAATTTAGCTATGTGGAGTCTGATAATCGCAACGGCGATTATTGTAATGATCGTTATTATAGGCATTCGCAATTCCGTTTTGGCGGCACGCGGCAATGAGTCCACAATGCAGGATGGTACGGAAACGACGGCCCTAATTATTAATGCAGTGCAGCATCGCAATCAGAATGCTGAGGGACGCCTCTCAATCAATCTTACCGTCGAATTCACCGCTGGGACTGAAAAAATCCTGACGCAAAAAGACGTAGTGGTGAAAATTTTCAATGCAGATGAGTTCAAGCCGGGACGGCAGGTGACTATACGTTATAGAAATGACTCGCCGTCGAAAATCGTGGTGTTGGGCAACGAAATTAATTAAAACTCAATATAATCAGTGGGTTAAGTTTAACCGATGTGTAAGCATGGCTTTCATTACAGAGGTAATCTGTTGGATTTTAACGCCAATAATAAGTAGGACCGGCATGAGTATCTAAAAAACGACAGATAACGGCTTGTGCCATTATGAGAAAACCAATACCCGAATTTATAATCGACTTATTAAGAAAAAAGCCCCTTTGGTAGCTTTGAGACAAATAAATAACCAGCCGTTATTCTTCGGCTGGTCAAACGTTATCGTTTACATTAATGTTGTTCTGGCCACAATTTTTTATGAGCCATCTTATCTCTGGAAAGAAATGAACTTATTTTAAATGTTCCTTCAATTCCGCTGACGCCTGGCCAATCGCCGTACGCACGGTAGGCTCTTTACTCAAGGCATTCAGCAAACCAAAGTCGTGAATCATGCCGTTATAGCGGGTAACCGTCACCGGTACACCGGCGGCATCCAGCTTACGACCAAAGGCTTCACCCTCATCGCGCAGCACGTCGAGTTCGGCAGTCTGAATCAGCGTTGGCGGTAAACCTGCCAGTTGTGCCTCAGTGGCACGCAGCGGAGAAGCCAGAATGTTATTCCGATCTTTATCTGACGTTGTGTAGTTATCCCAGAACCACTTCATCATGTTTCGGGTCAGGAAATAGCCGTTGGCGAATTGCTGATAAGAAGCATCATCAAAGCGGGCATCGGTAACAGGCCACAGCATCACATCGTAACGAATCGCCGGGGTTTTATGTTGTTTGGCCTGCAGCGCGACGGCGGCCACCATGTTGCCTCCCACGCTGTTACCGACCAGCGCCAGGCGCTTACCGTCAACGCCAATTTCCGCACCGTGTTCGGCTACCCATTTTGTCGCTTCATAAGCCTGGTTAATCGCGACCGGATAATGGGCTTCCGGTGATGGCTCGTAATTCACAAATACCGCCGCAGCGCCGGATTCGTTCACAAGGTCTCGCACCAGACGTTCGTGCGTCGGGAAGTCACCCAGCACCCAGCCGCCACCGTGGAAGAACATGAATACCGGGAGCACTCCGCTGGCGTGTTCGGGTTTAACAATCGTTAGTTTGAGTGGTTTGCCCAATGCTGTGATGGTTTTTTCAGAAATCTGTGCTGGCGGCAGCGCGGCGCCTTGCTGCGCGCCTGTCAGCACTGCGCGTGCTTCTTTCGGCGTTAAGGTTTCGATGGGCTTGCCGCCGCCGCTGTTAAGGGCTTTAAGAAAGGCGGCGACACCAACGGTAGGTTCAGGCGCATTCTCCACAGGGCTGGCCCATGCTGATGTGATCTGGCTGGCTAACAATAAAGCACCTGCGGTGAGTTTCACGTTCATTTTGATTTCCTTGTGTTTGCGATTAAGTAGTGCGCTATTTAGTTTGGCTAAGATGGCAGGATTTTATCGTGTTGTAAACTATTAAATAGTGCGCTACTTAATATTTTCTCTCTGATGCGATAAGAATGTGAATGACGAAAGGCAAAAGGAAGAGGCGCGGCATCGCTATTGGACGGCATTTTTTAACTATTTGCCCGTTGGTTAATCAATTTCGTGCCAGCTGTTTTTTTGAGCGCTACACTCATATCTGTGCCGCTACGCTGTCAGTCGGTAAAACCGCCTCAGGGCGCGAACACAGGCGGCATGATGAAGGCTGGCAATCAGGCTGTCTGATGTCTCACTACTCAAGGATTGAATTAACCATGTTTAAGCGTCTTCTCTCTTCTCTGCGCAATAAAAACCAACCCGCCGATACCGCACCAGACGAGCCCGCTCAAGAACGGGAGATGATTGTTGCTTACGATGCTCATGGACAGGAAATGTACATTGCACGCAATGAATGGCGTGAGAAGGTCTTTCTGCCGGATCTGGAAAAGAAGTGGGATGATGCGGACGCGTTGTACACCGCGATTCTGATGGGGTTGAAAGACGCCTTTGCTTCCGATCTGGTTGCGGCAGCGGAGCGCCTGGTGGACATTGACAGCAATCCCGAGCGAAGTCATACCCTTCACGGCATCGTACTGATGAAAACCGGCCAACTGGATGCGGCAGAACAAACCCTGCGCCAGGGAATCGATAAATCAGGCGCGACAGGAACCTTACTCACTAATCTGGCGAAAGTCTTTTCCGAGCGTGGTGAGGATAAACAGGCAGATGACACGCTCTGGCAGGCCATTCAAACGGACCCCAACCTCGACAATGGCTTACTCTGGTGGGCGAGCATCCAGCGCGAGCGGGGTGGTGATGAGGCCTATATCGAGGGCTTACGCAGCATTGCCGCGATGCCGGGAAGCTGGCGGGCACAGCTCTGGATGGCCCGTTTTTATCTGGAGCATAACGAAACCGACAAGGCTCGCGGACTTTATGACGAGGTACTGTCGGGTGGACGGTACGATTCTGACGCGCTGTATATGATCTCTGGTGACCTGGGACGAAATGGCGAGATTCCCCTTCTGATTTCGCTGGTTGCGCCTCATTACGATGTTCAAAAGCACGATCCTATGGCCGGTATAAATTTATTGCAGGCTTATCTTGAGCAGGACCAGACGGAGCAGGGGCTCAAGCTTCTTAACCAGCTGTATGCACTCAATTTTGCCCCGATCAAGCAGCATCTTGATTATTACAGACAAGCGTTTGAAGAGAAACGTCGCCAAACGGAACCCGTTCAGCAGGTGGCGCCTGATGATGTGAAAATCACAACGTTATCTGTCACGCAGCCCATTTGGCATTACGGCTTATGCAAAGCCGACTGGCTGTTTAACCAAAAATCCGAAGAGACAGCGAAGATCGGTTTCTTTGCGTTATCAAAAATACCTGATGGATTAGCAGCCCAGGGCATACAGCGTGAAGACGAGCTTGGCCGCCTGTCGCGCGCGATTCCGCTCTATCTGGCTGAAGCCGTACATTACTGGAGTGATTATGCGGCGTGCACCTATTTTCTGATGGCGGAGGGCCATGGTCCTGTTCTCACTGGCCAACCGATGGTGGGTGAGGATATTTATGAGATCCTGCCTCCTGACATGAAGTATGTGGTGACGGGGGAAATTGGCTGCACTGGCGAGGGCGAACAGCGTCGTTGGCAGATTGCGTTGTCGCTGTGGAACTGCACCACGCGCAGTAAACAGTTGACTGAAACTGAAGAGGCAACGGATGCCGGGTTAGGCAACGTGATGCAGGAGCTGGAGCGAAAATTACTGATGCAGGCCGGCCTGAAGCGCGAACATCCACTGGATGCCTTTCATCAACGTCCTCCGGCTGACGCGTTGCCTGTCTATCTGACCGGGCTGGGGCAATCGTTAATGCTGACGTTGCTGGCTAACCAACAGGTTCCGTATTCGGAGGTCTGGAATGAGCGCGCTATGTTGGACTTGCCGCTGAATATTTCCCTTCGCTGGCCATCCCTGACTGCCGCTAAAATCATGTATCTTTCCGGGTTGGGCAAAGCTTTCGATTATCACTCCGAGGCACTGCCGGGTTACCAGACATCCAGTCTGGAATGGCTGAGAATGGAGAGCAGTCAACACAGCGTGATCGCAGGACTCGCGCCGCTGATGTGGAAAATATTTGGCATCGAAGGTGAGATAAACTCACGCAGCCAACCTGCCGCGCCGGAGGCGCAGCAGCGCTATGAAGCGTGGTTGCAACGTGTAGCGGAAAAGGCGATAACAGGCTAGTTTTCAGACGGCGGGTTCAAGATAACCTATGCTGTTGCTGAAATCGCCAGGCATGAAATGCACCTGGAATCTGTTATCCGCCTCGTGCATGGGTGAAGTGCAGGCTTCGCGTGCCTTCGGGATTGGATCTGACGCCTTCCGTACTGACCGCAAAGCAAAGGGCAGCCCAGACCGGTCGCCCGCTGAATGCGGGCGGCGAGTATCCCTGTTTACTTCCTGAGCCTGGGCGGGTTTCAGGCTGGCTGATTCTGCGTATAGCCCGCCTCTGAGCATGCTGGTGGTGAAAGCCATCACGGCCTTTTAACGTTGCGTGATGGCGGGCATTACGTCAGCAGCCACTAACCAGCGGGAGTGAATATTGCGATGACATCGCAGCATAGTTAGTGAATACAAACCCTATATTTCATTGCAAAATCATCCCTTATCTTTTACCTGCAGGAACCGCGATGCTGCCTCTGAAAATCTTCAGTCTCTGTTTTCTCACCGTGATTTTGCTGTCGCTTGCGGCCAGCCTGGCGCAAGCCACTCATGGTAACAACGCTACCGGCCAGGGTGGCTGGGCGACGGCTCGCCGGGATTCGGCTGGCGTTGCGCCCGATCCTCATGCTCATGCCAGTCAGGCTATTGTTCAGGTCTATGCCGCACCGACATACGGCTGGAAAGGCGCAATCGCAGTGCATCCGTGGATTATCTTTAAACGTGCAGGTGAAACCCGCTATACACGTTACGAAGTGATTAGCTGGGGCAGTGGCGATAAAGTCAGGCGCAATTCATCCCTGCCTGATGGCTACTGGTACGGAGCAAAACCGCGGCTGCTGGTTGAGCATCGCGGCCCCGATGCGCAAAAAATGATCCCGCAAATTGAAGCCGCCATAAAATCCTATCCCTGGCCTACCACCTATCATGCCTGGCCTGGACCCAACAGTAATACCTTTATGGCGCACATCGGTCGTAACGTGCCCGCCTTGCAGCTTGACTTGCCCGCCAACGCACTGGGAAAAGACTACCGGCCATTATGGCGTCCGGTGGGGTTACCGCCTTCAGGTCGTGGGGTTCAGGTGTCGATACTCGGCGTAGCAGGCATCACCTTAGGGGCGGAAGAGGGGATTGAATTCAATCTTTTGGGGTTAAGCGCGGGAATAGGCTTTTTCCCGTTTCGGTTGCGGCTGCCCTTTATCGGTGGTTTAGGCAGCAATAACCTGCAGGAAAATAAAATCTGACGGCCGAATAGCCCGGAATAGGGCAATCAGAAAAGGTTACCCGGAAGCCAGGCTCCCGGGTAACCGAATGGCCGGTTGCCTTAACCGTTGCGGTCGGTGTGAGTCACGTCATCCCTTTTAACAGACGCCAAAATCGCCCTCTTCATGGTAGAGATTGACGCTTTCTGCGTTAACTTCAATTTCCTTTTTGCTGGCATCGTCCACGCGAGCGCACCACAGTGTTTCACCATCGGCACGCAGTACGACCATTTTGGGTCCGCCCGTTTTCGCTTGTACCAGGTCATCAGTTTTAAACATATTTCCTCCGTTGTTATCTTCGATTGTCGTCCATCACGTCAGGCTGACACTTTTTTGCGTAATCCTTTCCATTTTAGTCGCAACCTGTTTTACCTGCCGCCAGACAGCCCGCATGCTGCCCCTGTACCGCACGAATGACACTTTAGTTGTCAGTTGACAACCCTCTAAAGACAAGGAATGATAGGCGCCATGGTGGACAGAAAGCGACATCCCAGCAAAGAGATTGAAGCCGCCTTATGTTACGCAGAATCACAGGGGTGGCTCGTGGTGGCTACGGGTCATCACGCATGGGGCAAAATGTACTGTCCGGCAAATCTGGCGACGTGCCGCTGTGGGGAATACTGTCTGACCTGTATCTGGCGCACGCCAAAAAATGCCCATAACCATGCCAGAGCGCTGCGGCGCGTGGTAGATAACTGTACCGTTACTGATACGTTAAAAAGAGGGAATTAATATGACGGAATATCATTTCATCTTGCGGTTTGAATTGCCTGAATCAGCGGGGTCCATTGATGCGTTACTGGAAAAACTGGCGGAGGCAGGATGCGATGATGCATTGGTCGGTGCCGGTGTGGCAGGCAAGCTGGCGCTGGAATTTACGCGCCACGCCGACTCGGCGAGCCACGCACTCAGCAGTGCGATAGCAGATGTGCAGTCTGCTATTCCTGGCGCATTGATGGTTGAAGCCGCGCCTGATTTTGTCGGCTTAACTGATGTTGCAGACCTGATTGGTGTATCACGTCAGAACATGCGCAAACTGATGCTGACGCACAGTAAACAGTTTCCGTTACCGGTACACGATGGCAAAACGGCTATCTGGCATTTAGCTGATGTGCTGGAGTGGCTGGGGCAGCGCAATCACTACCAGCTGCCCGCGGTCACCTGCGAACTGGCACAGGTGACACGTCGACTGAATGTCATGGGATCGCTGCAGCGCTACGGTTATCAAAACCAGTAATCAATGCGGTATCAGGAAGATCGTCGCCAGGCCCAGGAAAATAAAAAAACCACCGGTATCGGTGATGGCGGTAATTAATACGCTGGAGCCCACGGCGGGATCGCGTTTCATTTTGGTCATGACCAGCGGCACCATCACACCCATTATGGCTGCCAGCAGAAGATTCAGCACCATGGCCAGCATCATGACGCCGCCCAGCGCCATGTTGTCGTACATAAGCCAGGTGATACCGCCCATAATCGCGCCCCAGAACAGGCCGTTGATCAAGGCTACGCCGAGTTCGCGCATAAACAGGAACGAGAAGTTGCCCGGTTCAACCTGATGCAGCGCAAGGGCGCGGACAATCATCGTGATGGTCTGATTGCCGGTATTACCGCCAATACCGGCAATAATCGGCATTAACGTGGCAAGGGCGACAATTTGCGAGATAGTGTTTTCAAACAGGCCAATGACGCGGGATGCAATAAACGCCGTACATAAATTGATCGCCAGCCAGGCCCAGCGATTACGCACAGATTTACGCACCGGGGCGAAAACATCCTCTTCCTGGCTAATCCCGCCCATTTTACGGATATTGCTTTCGTTCTCTTTGTTGACCAGGTCGACAACGTCTTCAATGGTAATACGGCCAATAAGTTTACCCTGCGCATCGGTCACCGCCGCTGAGATCAGGTTATAACGTTCAAAGGCACTGGCCGCGTCTTCGGCTTTGTCGTCGAGCTGAAAGGTGGTGGGATGCGAATTCATCACGTCGCTCACCATAGTCTTAGGTTTGTTCAGCAGGATATCGGTTAGCAGTAGCTCGCCCAGCAGCTGATTGTTTTCATTGGTGATGAAGATTTTGTCTGTGCCATCCGGCATGCTTTTGCCTTTACGCAAAAAGCGCTGCACAGTGGCTAATGTGACATCCTCGCGTACCGTGAGGATATTAAAGTCCATGACCCGACCCACGCGATCACGGTCAAACTGCATCACGCTCAGGATGCGTGCTCGCAGGTTCGGCTCCAGAGAGGTCAGCAGGCGTCCTGTAAGGTCGCGCGGCAGGTAACGCACCAGCCAGGCCTGATCGTCAATATCCAGCGGTTCCATCGCCTGCAGGATGGCGCGATCGCTCATCTCTTCGGTCAGGCTGTCCCAGACGGTTTCTGAGGCTTCAACCAGTACGCGGCCGCGTTTTTCACCCGGAACCAGGCTCCAGAGTGCCAGTCGGGCTTCTTCAGGCAAGGCTTCAAGAATATCGGCAAGGTCAGCGGCGTGAAGCTGGCTGATGTCTTGCTGGAGTATTTCCCGATGTATCGCATTTTCACGTTGCTGCTCAGGGGAGAGATGACTGGCTTTATCCAGTAATTCATCCACAAGGTCGTGCTCATTGAGCAGCAGCGTCAGAATACGATGACGAATTTCACTTAAACGTTGAGAGTGTGAGGCAGACACATTGCATCCCTTTAGTCTGAAAGCACCTGCACGAAGTGTAGCGTTTTGACTGGAAAAGGGATGTAAAAAATGGCGCAAGCAGCGGGATTGCGCGTCGTTTAATCAGGTTAATGACACCTTTCGATTAACGACTGTCAGAAAGCGTCGTGATCACCGGCGGTGATTCAGTTTGTTTTTGCTGGTGATGCTCGAAGGCCGCAGGCAGGATAAAAACGAGGCGACTAAACAGAATGATAAAACTGATCAGTAAAACAATCCGCGTCATGCTGACGCTTTTTTTACGTCTTCGTGGAGAAAGGGCGCTGTTCACGCAGGGTAATTCCTGTAATAACCCAAACCGGGCGACAGCAATATTTAGTCACAGTCGCCCAGTGAAATCAACCGTTGTTTAAAAAAAACACAACTGTGTTAATAACTGGCTTTCTGCGCCAACAGCGTGGCAAAGCGGCAGTTAATCCGGTTGCCGTTTTCATCTTTGCGATGTAGCTGTCCCCGGTTTTCGTTGTACTTCACAATATGCCAGTTGCGGTAGTAATGACTTAACTCACCCGATTTAAAGGCAAACGGGAAGTCAGACGGGCAGGGCGCGTCCTCGGTATTCATGGCCGCAACAATCAGGTTAAAGCCGTTTTTCACCGTACAGGCCTGCATATCGGCAATAAGCTGCGGGATCGTTCCCGGTTGTAAAAACATCATTACCACCGTGGAGAGCACCACTTGGTAGGCTCCATTAAAACGCACCTGGTTCAGATCCTGTTGGGCCGTATGAATGCCGGTCAGGCCTTCGGTGGCAATAATGTGATTCAGGCGATCCAGGCTGGCGGGATTATGGTCCCAGGCCGTGACTTCAAAACCATGTTGATTCAGGAACAGCGTGTTACGCCCGCTTCCGCATCCCAGATCAAGCGCTTTTCCGGGCGTCAACTGAGGTAAGGCTTCGACCACTTCAGAATGGGTCGGTGTTAAGCCGTAGGTCTCGGCAAAATAATTATCGGTTCGTAATGTCATCGTCGTCGGTTCAGTGATGCGGGCAGTCAATGCCCGCATTATCAGGCTTCTGCGAGAATCAGTTTCCAGCCGGTTACTTCATCCCAGTAGGTTTGCTCACGCTCAAGATCGAGTTGCACCAGGTTATTCTGATTGAAATAGCCTGCCGGGAAGGTGAGCGTCCAGTGACCGTCATCGCAGGTCAGTTTTAACGAATCCGGGCGCGTCGTGGCCTGGCGCTGGTTGTTCAGTAAGGTGCCCAGACGAAGCAGAAAGATCAGGGGTAAAAACTGCTTCTTCTTGAACAGCGTCACGCGTGGCAGCTCATCCACCTTCACCGCTTTACGGTGAAATCTGACCAGCGCCGCCAACAGCATTTGCTGATCCTGATTGAAGCCCGGCAGGTTAGTGTTCTGCAAAATATAGGCAGAATGGCGCTGTAAACCACTGTGGTTAATGGTCAGCCCGACCTCATGCAACATGGCTGCCCATTTTAACAGCGCAGCCAGCTGTGGATTCGCCAGTTTGGGATTTTGATCGCGCCACTGCAGATAAAGCTGTTCAGTCGTTTCCAGTACGCGCCGGGCCTGATCGCTGTCAATGGCATAGTGATTAGCCAGGCTCTGGGCTGTACGGCTGCGAATATCCTGATGACGGAAACGGCCTTCCATTTCATACAGCACGCCTTCCCGGAGGGCGCCATCACTCAGCGTCAGCTCACGGATGGCGAGTGCATCAAACACGCCACAGAGAATGGCTAAGCCGGGAACAAATACGCTTTTACGCTCTTCAGACAGACCCGGCAGACTCAGTGCCGCAAAGGATTTGTGCTTAATGACTTCATCGTAAAGCATGGTCAGGCGCTCGGGCGTAATCAGCTTCTCTTTCTCGCCCATGGCCAGCAGCACTTCGCAGGCCGCTTTGATGGTGCCCGATGCGCCCAGCGCATACTGCCAGCCGTGCAGACGATACTGCCACGCCAGCGTTTCCAGCTTTTGAGTGGCGGCCAGGCGAGCGCGACGAAAGTTCTCTACGCTGATTTCACCGCCAGGGAAATAAAGCTGGGCAAAACTGACGCAGCCCATACGACGGCTTTCCACCAGTTGCGGCTCAAAATCCTCGCCGATAACCAATTCCGTTGACCCGCCGCCGATGTCGATCACCAGCTTGCGGCCTTTTTCTGGCTGAGTATGCTCGACGCCCATAAAAATCAGGCGAGCTTCTTCGTGGCCGGAAATCACCTCAATCGGATAGGGAATGACCTCTGCTGCACGCTGCAAAAAGGTTTCGGCGTTCACCGCCTGGCGTAACGTATGGGTGCCCACAATCGTCACGTTGCTGGCGTTAAAACCCTGCAGGCGTTCAGCAAACAGCGCCAGGCAGTTCAGCCCGCGTTCCATTGCCTCTTCGCTCAGGTAATTTTTGGCATCCAGACCATCGGCCAGATGTACCCGTTGCTTCAGACGCCCCAGAACCTGCAAAGCACCATCCACCACGCGGGCAATTACCATGTGGAAACTATTGGAACCAAGGTCAATTGCCGCAAACTCTTGAGGTTTCGGCGTACTTTTTTGGGAGATTGGCATAGGCGTTATTCAGGTTGTTCCAGCTTCTTAATGTAATCGTAAATGGCCATCTGCGACCGCACTTTACGACGATTGCCGCGCTGAACGTACTGGTTAGTCAGCTCTTTATCGACAACCCGGGCTTTAACGGTGTCGCTGAGCTGAATAGCAATAATGTCCAGAATGCGCTGCTTTATTTGTGGATCAAGGATCGCTACGGCAACTTCGATGCGATAATCAATGTTACGCGTCATCCAGTCAGCGGATGAAAGAAACACTTTCTTATCACCACCGTTTTCAAAAATATAAACACGGTCGTGTTCCAGGAAGCGGTCAACGATACTGATTACGCGAATATTTTCACTGATCCCGGGCAAGTCTGGAATCAATGAGCACATTCCGCGCACCAGTAAATTAACATTTACGCCCACGCTGGATGCGGTATAAAGCCTGTCTACCAGCCCTTTGTCCACCAGGTTGTTAATTTTCAGCGTAATCCCACTGGGGCGTTTTTGCTGGGCATTGGCTATCTCGTTATCGATCAAATCATACAGCATCCGACGTGAGTTTTGCGGAGAAACCATTAAATGGTCAAAGGTCACCGGACGGTAAGGGTTTTCGATAAAGTTGAACACCCGGCGCACTTCATTGGTGATACGAGCATCGGCGGTTAACAGGGAATAGTCCGTGTAGAGCCTTGCCGTTTTTTCGTTGAAGTTACCGGTGCCAATGTGGGCGTAGCGCACGATCTCTTCGCCTTCACGTCGGGAAATTAAAAACAGTTTGGCGTGAATCTTCAGGCCGGGTGCCGAGAAAATAACGTGTACACCGGCTTCAGTCAGACGTTTCGCCCAGTAAATATTGGCCTCTTCATCAAAGCGGGCCTGAAGTTCTACCACAACCGTGACTTTCTTGCCGTTATAGGCGGCATGAATCATCGCATCCATGATGCGGGAATGCTTGGCGACGCGGTAAATATTGATTTTAATCGCCAGCACGCTCGGGTCGAATGACGCCTGACGTAACAATTCCAGCACATGCTCGAAGGTGTGATACGGATAGTAAAGCAGCACGTCGCGATTACGGATAGCATCAAAACCGTTGCGGAAACCATCAAAGCCAATATGACGGATTTGCGGCATCGGCCGGTTAATCAGGTTGTTTTTCCCGACATTAGGGAAGCCGATAAAATCTTTAAAGTTGTGGTAACGGCCGCCCGCCAGGACGGAGTCATAATTTGAAATCGACAATTTGTCGCACAGCAGCGCCACCATCGAGTCCGGCATGTCGCGCTGGTAAACAAACCGCACAGGTTCAGCCGTCAGACGTTGTTTCAGACTGGAGGACATCAGTTCCAGCAGGCTGGATTCCATTTCCGTTACCAGATCGTACTCTGCGTCACGCGTCATTTTCATCGAATAAGCGTTGAGCGTGTCGTAGTCATAAAACCCCTTGAAGATATCATCCAGGCAATAGCGCAGGATGTTATCTAACAGGATCATGGGTTTACGGCGACGTGGCGGTTCAGCTGGCAGATTAATAAAGCGCGGCACCTTGTCGGAGGGGATCTCCAGCAGGGCGTACTGAATATCCTGACCGCGAATAATTTCAACGGCCAGGTACGTGTAATCGTCTTTAAGAAACTCGGTCAGGTCGGTTTCATGGGTAATCAGAATCGGCGTGATGTGCTGACGCAGTTCATGCTTGAAATAGTGGCGCAGCCAGCTTTGCTGATTGGGGGAAAGCTGACGCTCATTAATCAGGAAGATTTGATTGCGCGCCATCTCCAGCAGCAGGTCGTTATACAGGGCATCAAATTCCTGATCTGATTTCAGGACGCGCTGTTGAATCTTCTTTAATAAATGACGTGGCGTACTGGCAGAGCCTTGCTCTTCGCCAATCAGGATACGTCGTTTCAAATCGGCAAAACGTACCTTGTAAAATTCGTCGAGGTTGTTCGAGTAAATACCTAAGAAACGCATACGTTCAATCAGCGGATTACTTTTATCTGCCGCTTCCTGCAAAACACGTTCGTTAAAGCACAACCAGCTCATTTCTTTTTCGATATAAAGCTTTACCTGACCCATTCTCACTCCGTATGACGGTTGCAGGACTGACGACGATACAGTATCCAACTGCATTATGGCGAGAGTATGGCAAGGTTGTCCAACGGCAAAAGTTGTCTTATCAACCAGCTACGGGCAACATAGCGACTCATTTCCGCCGGATAATCAGGGCCGCATGAGCGTAAACCATATTCCTGTGCAGTTTAGCGATCGCCGACGACGTGCGATTGACCGCTTTACGCGGCGCCTCGTCACGTCTTGCGGGGTGGCTATTCTGCTACTGATGATGCTGCTGTTCTTCTGGTTGCTTTGGGTGGTCCTGCCGCTGTTCAGCGCGCCGGGCGTGCAAAGCATCAGCAGCCAACGACTGTGGGACTCGGCCCCGGCCCTGGCGATTGGCAACCAGGGAACCCTGGGCTGGCGCATCAGCAGTGATGGTAAGGCGCGATTTATTCCGCTGAATGGCCAACCGGCGGCACCGGCTTTAGTGCTGTCATCCGTTCCACAGCAAATCGTGACCAGCGCAGACGACAGGACATTACTGCTTAATGCCCAGGGCAACTTAACGCTGCTGCAACCGGTGATAAGCCAGGGCGAGGGCGAGTGGCATTTTCCGCTAGGCGATAACGTGTTTCGGCTGCCGCAGGGTGGCATAAAAAAGATGGCGCTCGCCACAATAACCCCGGAACAGTGGCGCATTGCCGCCTCAGGTGACGCAGGATTAAGCATACTGACGCTGGGCACTAACCAGCAGGCATCGCTGATTACGCTGCCAGCCCAGCAGCCCCAACATCTGTTACTGTCGCCCGAAGGTGATCTGCTGTATACCACCGAAGGTCACCTGCTGCGGGTCTGGCAAATTGATGACGGGCGAGCATGGCTGCGCGAAACGCAGACGCTGCCTCAGGTGCCTCAGCAGCTGCAGTTACTGGCTGGAGGGCAAACCCTGCTGATCCGGGATGACAGCGGCATTACCCAGTGGTTTTCCATCGCAGGTGAGCACGGTCTGCGCTTACACCCTGTGCGTACCTTTGAACACAGCGCCGGACAGGCCACGATCATCAGCGAGCCACAGCGACGGGTTTTCGCCACTTTTGATCACGCCGGCATGTTGAAAGTCTTTGCCAGTAAACAGAATGGGCCGATCCTGCAACGTCAGCTGGCCCCCGGCATTCTTCAGGCGCAATTCTCACCCCATGGCGACAGCCTGTTGCTGGAACGGCAGTCAGGCTGGGAAACGCTGAAGCTGACGAATGCCTGGCCGGATGTGACCTGGCGTAATTTCTGGCAAAAAATCTGGTATGAAAACTACCCTAAACCCGACTGGGTCTGGCAATCCACGAATGCTGGCGACAGCTATCAGGCAAAATTCAGCTTAATCCCCATGGTCGTGGGCACGCTGAAAGCGGCCAGCATGGCACTGTTGTTTGCGACACCGCTGGCGCTGGCGGCTGCCATGTATACTGCGTGGTTTATGGCGCCGGGCTTGCGCCGTTGGGTTAAGCCCGCGATTGAGATGATGGGCGCACTGCCCAGCGTGGTGATCGGACTGATAGCAGGATTATGGTTAGCGCCCCATGTAGGTCAGGCGTTAATTGGCGTGCTGTTGCTGCCCGTCACACTTGCCGGTAGCCTGCTCGGGTGCGGCGTAGTGAGCCATCGTCTGCCTGAACGCTGGCGGCAGCCGGGGCGCGAGGTGCTGTTATTACTGCCTGTGCTGCTTGTTGTCACTCTGCTAACGTTGTGGCTGCCGACGCTGATCGTACCGGATGCCGGCGACTGGCTACCGCATTACGAGCAACGTAACCTGCTGGTGGCAGCGCTGGCGATGGGGTTTGCGCTGGTGCCCTTAATTTTTACCCTGGCAGAGGATGCGCTGTTTAGCGTACCGGCCTCGTTGGGACAAGGTTCACTGGCGCTGGGTGCCACGCCCTGGCAAACCCTGACGCGCGTGGTGCTGCCGGGCGCCTCGGCGGGCATCTTTGCCGCCCTGATGATTGGCTTTGGCAGGGCGGTCGGCGAAACCATGATTTTACTCATGGCGACCGGTAACACGCCGCAAAGTGAAGGCGGCTTGTTCAGCGGCCTGCGTACGCTTTCCGCCAATATCGCGATTGAGATGCCCGAAGCCGCAGTGGGCAGCGCCCATTATCGGATTCTGTTCTTAAGTGCGCTATTGCTGCTGATTTTTACGATGATCATTAATACCTTTGCAGAACTCATTCGCCAGCGCCTGCGCCTGCGCTTCAGTCAGTATAAGGAGCAGGCATGAAGGTGATGCGACAAAACGACCGCTGGCGCTGGTTAACGGCCGGGGCCGTGACGGTGTGTCTGCTGGCGTTTACCTTACTGATTGGGTTGCTGGGATGGCAGGGGCTACGGACGTTTTGGCCCCACAGAGTAGAGCTCTATACGTTTACGCAGCCCGACGGCAGTCAAACCCGCCTGCTGGGTGAAACCCTTGAGCGGCAGTCGAAGTATCCGGCACCCGCTGAAGGGACAGACGGCCAGCGAGCCTTTCTGCACCGCTACCTGATCAAGACCGGCAATCGCGACTGGGCCGCGCCCGATTTTCGTATTGCGCTCAGCAAAGCCGCACCGGCGGTCAGTCAGCCGGACGATATCATGGTGTTACAGCGCCGCAGCCACGGCAATGCTTACGGCTGGCTTGTCGGCTTGCGCGAAGACAATGAGGCGCTGACGGCAAAGAACATCCATGCGCTACTGCAGCAGCGACTCGAACAGGTACAGCTCACTGTGCGCCAGGCCAGCGAGATCCGTCGTATTGATATGGCCCAGCTGAATCAACAACTGGATCAGTTAGACGATCAGGCTGAACAGCAGCGCGAGGAAAAGCAGTTCGATTTACAGGCGCAGTCAGAATACGACGCCAACCAGGCAGCCCTGGAACGCCGGCTTATCCAGCTCAATGAAAGACTCAACAACCTGCAAGAAGAAAGCGAGCGTGACGTGTTGATTCTGCGTGACGTTAATGGCATTGAGCACAGTATCCCACTGTCGCAGATTGTGGCCGCCTGGCAGCCCAACGCCATGACGCTAACAGAAAAAACAGGGCACTTCTTACAGCAGTTGTGGCGCTTTGTCAGCGATTCACCTGCCGAAGGCGAAAGCGATTTTGGCGTTTTCCCCGCGCTGTTCGGCACGGTGCTGATGGTGCTGCTGATGTCGGTGGTGGTCATGCCGCTGGGGGTCATCGCGGCAGTCTGGCTGCATGAATATGCCGGACGTAATGCGTTGACTCGGCTGGTGCGCATCGCGGTGGTGAATCTGGCGGGCGTGCCCTCTATTGTCTATGGTGTGTTTGGTCTGGGCTTTTTTGTCTGGCTGGTGGGCGGAACGGTCGATCGGCTGTTTTACAGCAGCGCACTGCCGAATCCCACGTTCGGTACGCCGGGCTTACTTTGGGCATCGCTGACGCTGGCCTTGCTGACCCTGCCGGTGGTGATTGTGGCAACGGAAGAGGGGTTATCACGTATTCCGGATAGTCTGAGGCAGGGATCGCTGGCGCTCGGGGCGACCCAGGCCGAAACCTTGTGGAATGTGGTGTTACCGATGGCGGTTCCGGCCATGTTAACCGGGCTGATTCTGGCGGTGGCCCGCGCGGCGGGAGAAACCGCCCCCCTGATGTTGGTTGGCGTGGTAAAAATGGTACCGGAATTGCCCGTTGATGCCGTCTTCCCCTATCTGCACCTTGACAGGAAATTCATGCATCTGGGCTTTCAGATTTATGATTTAGCCTTTCAAAGCCCTAATACAGAGGCCGACCGTCCGTTGGTTTTTGCCACGGCGCTGCTGCTGGTGTTAATTATTCTGTTGCTGAACCTGTTAGCCATGGGCCTGCGTCACCGTCTGCGTGAACGCTATCGCCTGATGACTCAATAACTGACGATGACTACAATGCCCGAAACTGATATTGCGCTAACCGTTGATCATCTTTCACTCTGGTACGGTGAGCGCCAGGTGCTTCATGATATCTCGCTACAACTGCCTAAAAACCGGATTACCGCATTAATCGGTCCCTCCGGCTGTGGCAAATCAACGCTGCTGCGGTGTTTTAACCGCATGAATGATGTGATCGACAATTGTCGTGTCGACGGGGACATTTTGCTTGAGCAGCAGTCGATTATGCGGCCCACTCAGGATCGTTCCGCGCTACGCCGTCGTGTTGGGATGGTGTTCCAGCGGCCCAATCCTTTTCCGAAGTCGGTTTACGAAAACGTGGTTTATGGGCTGCGCTTACAGGGCGTGCGCGATAAGCGGGTGCTGAACGAGGCCTGTGAACGAGCACTGCGGGCGGCGGCGTTATGGGGGGAAGTGAAAGATCAACTGGCACAGAATGCCCTGACGCTCTCCACCGGTCAGCAGCAAAGGTTAGTGATTGCGCGTGCTATCGCGATTGAGCCGGACGTGCTGTTGCTGGATGAGCCGACATCCGCCCTGGACCCGATTTCAACGCTGGTGATTGAGGAACTGATGAGCACCCTGAAACAGCACTTCACGTTGGTGCTGGTCACCCACAATATGCAGCAGGCTTCACGGGTGTCGGACTACACCGCCTTTATGCACAATGGCGCGTTGGTCGAATTTGATGACACCGACCGCATTTTCACTGCGCCGAAGGTGCGGCGAACGGAAGATTATATTACCGGGCGGTATGGCTGACAGGTGCAGGGAGCCAGGCTCCCTATGAGTTACTCGTGTGCATAACCCTGAGGGGGCAATGGTTTACCATCCAGCCAGGCCTGACCCTCACGCATGGCTAGTCGGCCTTCAACAAACCAGCTAATCACCAGTGGATAAATGGCATGTTCCTGATGTTGTACGCGCTCGGTAATGTCCGCTTCACTGTCTTCCGCAAAAACCGGCACCTTTGCCTGTAGAATCACCGGCCCACCGTCAAGCTCATCCGTCACGAAATGCACAGAGGTGCCGTGTTCAGCATCGCCGTTTTCCAGCGCCTGGCGGTGAGTATGCAGACCGGGATATTTGGGCAGAAGCGACGGGTGAATATTCAGCAGGCGGTCAGCGTAATGCGCCACAAAAGCATGGCTTAAAATGCGCATATAACCGGCCAGCACGACGACGTCCGGGGCATAAGCATCGATCTCATGCATAAGCTGCCGATCAAAACGTTCACGATCGCTGAAATCACGGGGATTCAGCGCGGTCGCCGGAATCCCGGCGAGCGAGGCGCGCACTAAGCCGTAGGCGGAAGCGTTATTACTGAATACGGCAGCGACGCTGCCGTGAATACGCCCGTTTGCACAGGCGTCAAGGATGGACTGAAGATTGCTTCCGTTGCCGGAAATCAGCACAACCAGCTTTTTCATGACGTGATGACCACACGCTCTTCCGCTTCTGATGCGTTAATCACGCCAATTTTCCAGGCATTTTCACCAGCGGCGCGCATCAGTTCAACGGCGTTATCCGCATCGGCAGGGCTCAGTGCAATCACCATACCGACGCCACAGTTGAACGTGCGGTACATTTCATGACGGCTGACATTACCGGCCTGCTGCATCCAGCTAAACACGGCGGGCCACTGCCAGCTGTTCTCGTCAATCACGGCCTGGGTATTATCGGGCAGCACGCGTGGGATATTTTCCCAGAAACCGCCACCGGTAAGGTGAGCGATAGCGTGTACATCGACCTGTTCGATCAGGCTCAGGATGTTCTTGACGTAGATACGGGTTGGCTCAAGCAGATGATCGGCAAGCGGTTTGCCTTCCAGCTGTTCCACCAGCGGATCGGTACCGCTGACTTCCAGGATTTTGCGCACCAGTGAATAACCATTGGAGTGCGGGCCGCTGGAACCTAATGCGATCAGGACATCGCCATCCTGCACTTTGCTGCCATCAATGATGTCTGACTTCTCAACCACGCCCACGCAAAAGCCAGCCACGTCGTAGTCTTCGCCATGATACATTCCTGGCATTTCAGCGGTTTCACCGCCCACCAGTGCACAGCCTGACTGCAGGCAACCCTCGGCGATACCGGTGATAACGGCGGAAGCGGTATCCACATCCAGTTTGCCGGTGGCGTAATAATCCAGGAAGAAGAGCGGTTCAGCGCCTTGTACCACCAGGTCGTTGACACACATCGCCACCAGGTCAATGCCGATGGCATCGTGGCGCTTGAGATCCATCGCCAGACGCAGTTTGGTACCTACGCCGTCGGTGCCGGAGACCAGCACGGGTTCACGGTATTTTTGCGGCAGCGCACAAAGCGCACCGAAACCGCCCAGTCCACCCATTACTTCCGGGCGACGCGTCTTTTTCACTACGCCTTTAATACGGTCAACCAGAGCGTTACCAGCATCAATATCAACACCGGCGTCTTTGTAACTGAGAGAGGTCTTATCGGTCACTGCGAGGTCCCCACGCGAGTTGCGGTTGGTGGTTTAATATAAAGCGCGGCAATTCTACCAGCGCAGGCAAACGTTTGCGAGTCTCAGATTGCGTCCCTGGCGATTTTCATTAATCCTTACTTTGTCCTGACAAAATGCATTTGATTGCGCAAGCACATGTGGCGCAGGGGCGAAAAGGCGGTATAATCCGGCGATTTTTTTTAGCTCAACTCACTCCGGGAGAACAACAATGAAGATCGTGGAAGTTAAACACCCGCTGGTCAAACATAAACTGGGACTGATGCGTGAGCATGATATCAGTACAAAGCGTTTCCGCGAGCTGGCCTCTGAAGTTGGCAGTCTGCTGACCTATGAAGCCACCGCCGACCTGGAAACCGAAAAGGTGACAATTGAGGGCTGGAATGGCCCGGTTCAGGTTGATCAAATCAAAGGTAAAAAAATCACCGTGGTGCCTATTCTGCGTGCCGGTCTGGGCATGATGGAAGGGGTGCTTGAACACGTTCCCAGCGCACGCATCAGCGTCGTGGGCGTTTACCGTGACGAAGAAACCCTGGAGCCAGTACCTTATTTCCAGAAGCTAGTTTCAAATATTGAAGAGCGCCTGGCATTAGTGGTTGACCCGATGCTGGCCACAGGCGGCTCGATGATCGCCACGATCGATCTGTTAAAGAAAGCGGGCTGTAGCAGCATAAAAGTGCTGGTGCTGGTCGCTGCGCCTGAAGGCATTGCCGCGCTGGAAAAAGCGCATCCGGATGTTGAGCTTTACACCGCTTCTGTGGATCAGGGACTCAACGACAAAGGCTACATCATCCCGGGCCTGGGTGATGCTGGCGATAAAATCTTCGGCACCAAGTAATGACGAAAATGCGCGGCTCCACGCATCACGGTGTTTTCAGCCTGCAGCAGCAGGCCGGGCCGCTTTTTTCTGTCGTAACAGACCATCAAATGAATTAGCCGACCACAGAGTCGGCTTTTTTTTATCTAAAAACAGACGATTAACTCAAGGGGACTTTTAATGACTCGTCGCGCTATCGGCGTTAGCGAACGGCCGCCATTACTGCAAACCATTCCGCTCAGCCTGCAACATCTGTTTGCCATGTTTGGCGCTACGGTATTAGTACCGATTCTGTTCCACATCAATCCGGCGACGGTATTGCTGTTTAACGGTATTGGCACCTTGTTGTATCTGTTTATTTGTAAAGGAAAAATCCCGGCTTATCTGGGATCGAGCTTTGCCTTTATTTCGCCCGTCTTGCTGCTGCTGCCGCTGGGCTATGAAGTGGCGCTGGGCGGTTTTATTATGTGTGGCGTGTTGTTCTGCCTGGTTGCGCTGATCGTTAAAAAAGCCGGGACAGGCTGGCTGGATGTGATGTTCCCGCCTGCGGCGATGGGCGCCATCGTGGCCGTCATTGGTCTGGAACTGGCTGGCGTAGCCGCGAATATGGCCGGACTGCTTCCTGCCGAAGGCCAGTCGCCGGACGGCACAACCGTCTTGATTTCCGTCGTCACCCTGGCCGTTACCGTGTTTGGTTCGGTCTTGTTCCGTGGTTTTATGGCCATCATTCCGATTCTGATCGGTGTGCTGGTGGGTTACGCGCTTTCCGCATTCATGGGCATCGTGGACTGGAGCGGCGTTGAACATGCGCCCTGGTTTGCCTTACCAACCTTTTATACGCCGCGCTTTGAGTGGATTGCCATGCTGACCATTCTGCCTGCTGCTCTGGTGGTCATCGCCGAGCATGTAGGCCACCTGGTGGTCACGGCGAATATCGTGAAAAGAGATCTGGTGCGCGATCCCGGACTGCATCGTTCGATGTTCGCCAACGGCTTATCGACGGTCATTTCAGGTTTCTTTGGATCAACGCCTAACACAACCTACGGCGAAAACATCGGCGTGATGGCGATTACCCGTGTTTACAGTACCTGGGTGATTGGCGGTGCGGCCATTTTCGCCATTTTACTTTCCTGCGTGGGCAAACTGGCGGCCGCGATTCAGGCGATTCCGGTGCCCGTTATGGGCGGCGTGTCCTTGCTGCTGTATGGGGTTATCGGTGCGTCCGGTATTCGCGTATTGATTGAATCTAAAGTGGATTACAACAAGGCGCAAAACCTGATCCTGACCTCGGTTATCCTGATTATTGGCGTTAGCGGGGCGAAAGTGCATATCGGTGCTGCCGAGCTAAAAGGCATGGCGCTGGCAACACTCGTCGGCGTTGCGCTGTCCTTAATCTTTCGGGTGATTTCCGTACTGCGTCCGGAAGAAGTGATTCTGGATGCAGAAGATAACCCCGAGTCGTCATCGCGCAGCTAGACGTCAATACGCGGGCAGGGATGCCCGATTCATCTCTGGTTAAAAACTATGATAGACTTGCCCCGATTTTTGCTTGTTCTCTTGCTGAGGTGCTTCTGAACACGCCGGCACAATTGTCATTGCCACTCTATTTACCTGACGACGAAACCTTCGCCAGCTTCTGGCCGGGTGAAAACCCGTCGCTCATTGCCGCGATTAAGGGTGCGCTTAGCCAGCAGCATGGCAGCTATCTCTATTTCTGGTCTCGTGAAGGGGGCGGTCGCAGCCATCTGCTGCACGCCGCCTGCGCTGAAATGTCCGCACGCGGCGAAGCCGTGGGCTATGTGCCGCTTGATAAACGCACCTGGTTTGTCCCGGAAGTGCTGGAAGGCATGGAGCAACTGCCGCTGGTTTGCATCGACAATATTCAGTGCATTGCGGGAGACGAAGCATGGGAAATGGCGATTTTCGATCTCTATAACCGCATCCTGGAAACCGGCAATACCCGGTTATTTATTACCGGCGATCGCCCACCGCGTCAGCTTAATTTGCATTTGCCCGACCTGGCATCCCGCCTCGACTGGGGGCAAATTTATCGTCTACAGCCGCTTTCCGATGAAGATAAGTTACAGGCTTTACAACTGCGTGCCGGATTGCGGGGATTTGAACTGCCCGAAGACGTTGGTCGGTTTTTGCTGAAGCGGCTCGATCGTGAAATGCGTACCCTGTTTGATACGCTGGATCGCCTGGACAGTGCGTCGATCAGCGCCCAGCGTAAGCTGACGATTCCCTTCGTGAAAGAAACCCTCGGTCTCTAAATAATCTCCAGCACCGCTTCCGGCGGACGTCCCAGTCGGGCGCGATCGCCGTTAACCACAATGGGTCGCTCGATCAATTTGGGATGTTCCAGCAGGGCGTCCAGCAACGCGCTTTCCCCGATTTCTGGCCGATCCAGCCCCAGCGCCGCATATAATGGCTCTTTGTGGCGCATCAACTCACGCGCGCTTTGCATACCCAGTTTCTGCAGCAGGATTTGCAGGGTCTGGCGATCGGGCGGTGTGTCCAGATAACGCACGATTGTCGGGTGAATACCCTGTTGCTCCAGTAGCGCCAGGGTTTCCCGGCTCTTGCTGCAGCGCGGATTATGATAAAGCGTCACCATCCTGTTATCCTTTTTGATACTGCTTAAAGCGTTGCTGAAGCTGACGCAACTGATCGATGCGGGCATCGTATCGGGCCTGTTTCAGACTGCCGAGCGGCACCTGTGCACTGGCACGGCTCAGGGCACTAATGGCCTGATCGAGCTGGCCGTTCAACGCCAGACTTTCGGCGCGGGCAAAGAGTTCTTCATCTGTCTGTCCCTGCTGTGCTGAGGCCTGAGCCAGCAGATCCCACCCGTTGGTATCATCTTTATGTGTCCAGGTATAGCGGTTCAGGATGCGGCTGGCATTCGCGGGCTGTTTCGCTTCCACATAAGCGTTAGCGAGGTTTAGCTGCACGACCGGGCTGGTTTTTGCCGCCTGCGTGGCGGTCAGCATGGCTATTGCCTGCTGCGGCTGGTTCAGGCCGATATCAATGTCCGTCATCAGATCCAGCAGCCAGACATTTTCAGGCTGTTTAGCCAGCAGGGGCGCCACGATCTTTTTCGCCTCGCCATAGCTTTTGGCCTGAAGAAACTGCACGGCTTTACCGTACTGTGAGGCGAGCTGTTCGCGAGAATTACCGTTGGCATATTGCGTGAGCAAATCGTCCGTCAACTGGTTGCGGCCCGTCGAATACATGCCTAGTGACCGCACTTTGGCCAGATAGAAGTCTTGTGACGACTGCACGACCACCGGACGCATCTGGTTGGCACGGTTGCGCGCATCGGCAAGGCGGCTGTCAGGCAGCGGGTGCGTTAACAGTATTTCAGGCGGTTTTGAAGAGAAACGGCTCTGATCTGCCAGTTTTTGCAGGAAGTTAGGCATGGCTTGGGGATCAAACCCCGCGCGCTGCAACACCTGAATACCGATGCGATCCGCTTCCTGCTCATTGTTCTGGGTAAAGCTAATGATTCCCTGCTGCGTGCCTGCCAGCGTGCCGCTGAGTGCCGCCATCCCCATCTGCGGGCTGGCCATTGCCAGTAAAATGGAGCCAAGAGCGCCCACCCAGGTCAGCGGCGCATTGCGTTTTTGATCTTCCATCGCGCGCGCCAGATGGCGTTGCGTGACGTGGGAAATTTCATGGGCCATCACCGATGCCAGCTGGCTCTCATTATCCGTAAAACGGAACAGGGCCGCGTGCAGCACCACATTACCGCCAAAAAAGGCGAACGCGTTGAGCTCATCGTTCTGAATCAGGAAAAAGTGGAAAGGCGTTTTAACCCCGTCCGCATGTGAAACCAGGCGCTGCCCGAGTTGGTTGATGTACTGATTCAGTAAGGGATCGTTAATCAGCGGGGCGCTGGCGCGGAGCTGGCGGACGTAGAAGTCGCCCATCTGCAGTTCCTGATTAATCGACAAGGTCGAGGCTGCCGTTGTCCCCATATCCGGCAATGAGTCACTGATATCTGCGTGCGAGGTTAACGGGCAGGATAATGTCAGTGCAGGGAGCAGCGTCGCAATCAGCGTCTTTTTTAACCGGTTCAACATGCCTTTATCCTGTAATGAATCCCTGATTTGGCCAGGTAAGCAGCGGAAATGTTCTTTTTTTACGTCAATATTGGTGCCTTCTTCGTATCTTAACCACTGGTGGGGAAGAATGAAATGGCGCAGTGGCAGCAGGTGCAGGGGATTGTGCGTAAAACGCGACCTGTGAGGTCACGGTGGGCGACAGAACGTCATACGGATGCACAACGCTGGCCTGTCAGCGGGCTGAGTAAAGACACCGACGTGGCGATGATCATCCCTCTCAGCTGAGGCGACGAAGGGGCAAAGCTCGGGCAGCATCTCTATTCCGTGCCCCGGCAATGACGCACGGTTCTTGCGCGCCGAACGTTTCCTTCCCGGCTTCATGCCGGCTCTCTCCAGCAAGGCCACCGCGCCTTACAGCAAAATCAGGACGTTGCCTTTCCCAGGCTGCGACGTGTTGGCGGCATTTTGGGCTGCTGTCACCACAACGTCATCTTGCCGTGATGTTCGTGTCACACAACGCCGTTAGTTTACGCAGCAATGAGATCGATCTCATTACGGATAAACGAGGGTGAGATGAGTGATTTAATCAGTGTGGCGGTACTGGCAGGCGTTTCGCGAGCAACCGCGGCCCGTGCCTTTTCCGATCCCCATCTGCTCAAGCCTGGCACCCTGAAAAAAGTGCTGGATGCGTCGGAACAGCTGGGGTTCAGACCGAACCATATTGCGCGCCAGCTTCGCACGCAACACTCCACCACGCTGGGGGTTTTACTTCCTTCACTCAGTAACCCGGTATTTGCCTTGCAGCTTGAGGCCATGGAGCAACAGGCGCGGCTGGCGGGTTATGGCCTGCTGGTGGCAACGACGGATTACCAGCCAGAACGCGAAGCGGCCATTGTCGAACATATGCTGCGTCAGCGCGTCGCGGGCCTGGTGCTGACCGTGTCCGACGCGGACAGCAGCAGCGTATTACCGACGCTGGCAGCGGCGCACATGCCCTTTGTGCTGGCGCATAACGTCCCGCAAAACCAAAACTGGCGCTGCGTGTACGTGGATAACCGCCGCGCGATGGCGGAAGCCACGGCGCATCTGATTGCGCTGGGCCATCAGCATATCGCCATGGCGGCAGGGCCGATGTTGCAGTCTGACCGTGCACGCCAGCGTTATCTGGGCTATTGCGATGCCATGCAGCAGGCGGGATTGGCCCCTCGCGGGCTGATTGACATGCCAAGTCATATCCAATCCCGATTCGATCCGCTTTTACCGCTGATCAACGGCCCTGACCCGCTGACCGCCGTGATTTGCAGTAACGATTTGCTGGCGATCAGCCTGATTGGCGCGGCGGCACGTGCAGGCATTCAGGTGCCGCAACAGCTGTCGGTCATGGGGTTTGATGGCATTGCCATTGGCGAACAGCTTTCGCCATCACTCGCCAGCGTAGTGCAGCCCAGCGATCAGTTGGGTGCCTGCGCAATCGATATGCTTCTCCAACCTTCTCACGATGACTCGCGCCTGCTGGACCACCGGCTGCGTACAGGCGAGAGCATCGCGACCGTATTTCACTCGTCAACATCAGGGAACCATCATGTCTACACACAATAAAATCACGCTGCTTGCCAGGGCGGCATTCTTTACCGCCTGCGCATTTTCCAGCCCGCTGGTGCAGGCAGCTGAAAATGCGATCTGCTACAACTGTCCACCCGAATGGGCGGACTGGGCCACCGAGCTGCAGGCCATCAAAAAAGACACCGGTATCGTGGTGCCGCAGGATAACAAGAACTCAGGACAGGCTCTGGCGCAGTTGGTTGCCGAGAAAGGTAATCCGGTTGCTGACGTGGTGTACTACGGCGTCAGCTTCGGTATCCAGGCGGCGCAGGCAGGCGTGATTGCTGACTACAAGCCAGCCAACTGGGATCAGGTGCCGACAGGCATGAAAGATCCGGAGGGGAAATGGGTTGCACTGCACTCCGGCACGATGGGCTTTATGGTGAATGTGGATGCCCTGGGCGGCGCGCCCATTCCCAAATCCTGGGACGATCTGCTGAAGCCAGAATACAAAGGCATGGTGGGCTATCTCGATCCGGCCAGTGCGTTTGTCGGTTATGTTGCCGCCGTGGCGGTAAACCAGGCGAAAGGGGGCAGCATGCAGGATTTCACCCCAGCCCTGACCTGGTTCAAAAAGTTACAGGCGAACAAGCCTGTCGTGCCTAAGCAGACCGCCTACGCGCGTCTTATCTCCGGTGAGATCCCGATTCTGCTGGATTACGACTTCAATGCCTATCGCGCCAAATATAAAGACCATGCCAATGTGGCATTTGTGATCCCACAGGAAGGAACGGTCACGGTGCCTTACGTCATCAGCCTGGTGAAAAACGCGCCCCATGCCGCCAACGGCAAAAAAGTCATGGACTATGTGCTGTCTGATAAAGGTCAGGCGATTTGGGCCAATGCCTATCTGCGTCCGGTGCGTCCTTCAGCCATGTCTGCTGAGGCTAAAACGCACTTTCTGCCAGACAGTGATTACGCCCGTGCGCACACTGTGGACTACCAGCAGATGGCCGATGCACAGAAAGCCTTCTCTGCCCGTTACCTGAGTGAGATTCGGTAATGGCACCGTCTGACGCCCGCCGCGATTTACCGGTGGCTTCGCGCCGCCGGTCACGCCGACGCGAGCAGGGGGCAAACTGGCCATGGATGCTGCTGCCTGCGTTACTGTTTTTTGCCGCGTTCTGGCTGTTGCCTTTCGCCCGTTTATTACAGATGGGCATGACGCCAGATCGCAGCACACAGCACAGTGGTTACTGGACGGTGCTTACCCAGCCGCAATATCTGCAAAGCCTGGTGAATACCGTACTGCTGTCGCTGTCGGTCACGCTATTGACGTTGGTCATTGCCACTGTGGTGGGCTGCTTTCTGGCCCGCCAGCGCTTCACCGGGCGCGGAACGTTGCTGGCACTGCTGACCTTTCCCCTGGCTTTTCCTGGCGTGGTGGTGGGGTTTTTAGTGGTGATGCTGGCGGGACGGCAGGGCGTTCTGGCCCAGATCAGCCTGCGCCTGTTTGACGAGCGCTGGACGCTGGCCTATTCACTGACCGGGCTGTTCATTGGTTATCTCTACTTTTCACTGCCGCGCGCCATAGTGACATTAGTGGCCGCCAGCGAAAAACTGGATCGCTCGCTGGAAGAGGCGGCCCGTTCGTTAGGTGCCAGCCAGTGGCGCATTGTCTGGGATGCGATTGTGCCGGGGCTTAAACCGGCACTGCTCTCCAGCGGTGCGCTCTGCTTTGCCACCAGCATGGGCGCATTCGGCACCGCATTTACTCTGGGAACTGACCTGAGTGTCCTTCCGCTCACCATCTATGGCGAATTTACCAACTACGCGAACTTTGCCACCGCTGCGGCGCTGTCGGTGGTCATGGGAGCCGTCGCCTGGGCAGGCTTAATGCTGGCGCGGGTGCTCACCCAATCCCGCCAGGAGACGTCGTCATGAAACGTCGTGGTTTATTTTACCTGCAAATCGCCATTACCACGCTGACTGCTCTGTTCATGATTGTTCCGGTCATCCTGTCGATGCTGGCAGGCGTGACGCAGAACTACTTTGTTGGTCTGCGCAGCGGACTGACGCTGAAATGGGTGGAACAGGTTTGGGAGATGTACAGCGACACCTTTTGGCTGTCACTGTTAATCGCCGTCAGCTGTCTGGCGGTCACCCTGGTGATCGGCGTGCCAGCCGCCTGGGGCTTACTGAAATCGCCGTCGCGCTGGTCATCACGCATTGAAGAGTGCCTGATGTTGCCGGTAGCGCTACCGGGCCTGGCCACCGCACTGGGCATTATCCTGCTGTACGGTCAGTTCAGCAGCCTGCGTGACAGCTGGGTTTTTATCTTGATCGGCCACGTCCTTTTTACGCTGCCGTTTATGATTCGCCCGGTGCTGGCGGTGATGCAGGCTATTCAGCTACCGCGCCTTGAAGAGGCTGCCGCCAGCCTGGGCGCAGGCTTCTGGCGTCGCTTTTTCACCGTGGTGGTGCCTAACTGCCGCAACGGCATTCTCGCCGGGGCCTTTATGGTAATCACGCTATCGGTAGGTGAATTTAACATTACCTGGATGTTACATACGCCACTCACCAAAACCCTGCCCGTGGGCCTGGCCGACAGCTATGCCTCCATGCGGCTGGAAGTGGGGTCGGCCTATACCTTGATCTTTATTTTAATGATTTTACCACTGTTGCTGATGCTCAACGCCTGTAATCACTGGCTTGAACGCCAGTCTCGTCAGCAACACAGGGAGGAGAAAGCATGATCCTTGAAGCTGTAAACGTGACGCTGCGCGGCTGCGCACGCCGCTTTAATCATCACCAGGCGCTCCATCCGCTCGATCTGAGCGTGCGGTCAGGCGAAACCCTGGTGTTGCTGGGCCCATCCGGCTGCGGCAAAACGACCACGTTACGCATTATCAGCGGCCTGGAGAGCACCGATGCGCCGGGTGAAGTCTGGTTTGACGATCGCAACGTGACCGACCTGCCTGTCGAGAAACGTAACGTGGGAATGGTCTTTCAAAACTATGCTCTGTTCCCCACGCTGAACGTGGCACAGAACGTGGCTTATGGCTTGAAAGTGCAGGGCATCCCGCGCCACGAGCGAGAGGCGCGTGTTGAGGAAATGCTGGAACTGGTCGATCTCACTTCCCTGGCCCAACGTCACATTGACAAGCTCTCCGGCGGACAGAAACAGCGCGTGGCGCTGGCAAGAGCACTGGCGGCGCGGCCTAAAGTGCTGCTGTTTGACGAGCCGCTGGCGGCGCTGGATGCCAAACTGCGCGAGCGGCTGCGTCTGGAAATCGGGAGCCTGTTAAAAAAACTGGCTATCACCGCCGTGTACGTGACCCACGATCAGCAGGAAGCCATGGCGCTGGGCGATCGTATTGCCGTCATGGAGCAGGGACGCCTGGTGCAGATCGACACGCCGCAGGCCATCTATCAGCGTCCGGCCTCTCGCTTTGTGGCGGATTTCGTTGGCGCGATTAACTGTATCGCACGTGATGAGCAGGGCCATCCGCTGCGTTTTTGTCGCACAGAAGATGTGCTGCTGGCAGACGAAGGCCGCTATGCACAGCACGGTTATATCGTTGCCAGCACCTTTCTCGGTGCATCCCAACGTTTGATGATCGATATCGGGCTGGACAAGCCGATTCAGGTAGAGCGACACGCACGGGAAACCTGGCACGCCGGGCAGCGCGTCAGCTGGTCGGTGGCTGAGCAGGCCGCGCTTGAATTTACTGTTTAAGGAGACAACGTTTGTCTGTTGAACCTACGCTGATTGCGCAAATCAGCGACTTGCATATTAAAGCCCACGGTCGTCTGTCGTATAAAAAGGTCGATACCTATAACGCCCTGCTACGGGCGATTAACACCCTGAATGGGCTTAGGCCACGGCCCGATGCCGTGGTGATAACCGGTGACCTGGTGGATTTTGGCACGGCGGCAGAGTATCAGACGTTACGGCAGGCGCTGGCAACGCTGGATCTGCCGTTTTATCTGATGGCGGGCAATCATGACGATCGCCAGGCATTGAGGGCGGCGTTTCCCGATCATCCTTATTTGCAGCAGGGGCCAACGCTCAACTGGCGGCAGGAGGTGAAGGGCATTCAACTGCTGGCGCTCGACTCCAGCGTGCCGCAGCAACCGTGGGGCCAGCTTGATGAGCAGCAACTTAGCTGGCTGGATGCAGCACTGACCGCGTCACCGAGCGTGCCGACGCTGGTAATGCTGCATCATCCGCCGTTTGCCTGCGGGATCGATCATATGGATCGCCAGCGATTACGCGATCCCGACGCACTGGCGGCGATTATTGCCCGCCATCCGCAGACAGAACGCGTGCTGTGCGGCCATGTGCATCGCGCCATTCAGACGCGCTTTGCCGGTACGCTGGCCTGTATTGCGCCTGGCGTCTCCCATCAGGTCGCGCTGGATCTGCAACCGGATGGGCCCGCAAATTTTGTGCTGGAACCGGCTGGGTTTTTGCTCCATCGCTGGCATCCACAGCAGGGAATGACGACGCATCAATGTGCCATTGGTGACTATGACGGGCCCTGGCCTTTTTATGACCAAAACGGTTTAATCGATTAAAGGCCGTACAGGCTGACTTTTTGGTGAATGCCGCGCTTAAACCTGCTCAAATTGTCCTACAGCGTGTAGACTTACACGCAGTAGGACCGCTATTACCATAAAAACAACAGAGTCAGGCACAGCAAAATGAATCTTTGCACTGTGGCGTCCACGCCATGCTAATTAATTTCCGTCCCCGGGCGGACTTACGCACGCTTATTGCGCTGCTGGTAATTACCAGTATTGTCATCACGCTTGCCAATAATTTATATGCGACCTGGCGCGTGCAACGCATGGTGCTGATTGACAGCACGCTGGAAGCCAACCGCGCGTATGCGGCCAAGCTGGCCTCCACCAGTGAGGTTTTTTTCCGTCTGGCGCAGTCTCAACTGCACTTTAGTGCCAATGTACTGGGAAAAGATTTCAATAATGCGTCACTGCTCAAAGCGGAAGTTAACCGTTTACGTGAACAGACCGACAGTTTCAACTCTGTCGCCGTGGTGGATGACAACGGCAACGTTCGGGCGATATCACCTGAATCCCTGACTTTAACGGGGATGCATCTGACCAGCGATGCGGCCCGCGAAGCGCTGCAAACCCGACAGCCGTTAATTAGCAAACCGACGGTTTCCGCTGCGAATAACCTGCTTATTTTTGTCTCATGGCCGATCTGGAATAATCAGGGACGCTATCTGGGTTATATTGGCGGCACGATTTACCTTAAAAAGAAAAGTATTCTGAACGCGCTGCTGGGTGAACAGTTTTATCGTGACGGCACCAGCGTGTTTGTTCTCGACAGTAATAACCAGGTGCTGTATCACCAGAATCGTCAAATGGTCGGCAAAATTATGCCGCCGTTGATGAGCGAACGTGAGCGCCAGGAAAAAGATAACGGCTCGCTGGTCTTAACGGAGACCGACAAACCGACCCGGCTGGCGGGTTACGCCATCGTCCCGACGACCGGCTGGATGGTAGTGGCACTGAAGCCTGTCGACGTCACGCTGCAACCGCTGTCGGGCCTGCTCCTGAAAGTCCTGAAACGTTCTGTGCCCTTTGCACTGCTGACCTTGCTGGTGGCGGTCATTCTGGCGCGGATGATCGCCATGCCGCTCTGGCAGTTGGCCCGCAAGGCCAGCAAAATTGATGCCTCAAGTGCCACTTATGAAATTGGCGGCATTCGCGCATGGTACTTTGAGGCCGCGCAGGTAAAACGGGCGCTACTCACCGGCATTGGTCTGGTGCAGGATAAAATCGGTCGCCTGAGCTCCGAAGCACAGACCGATTCACTGACCCTGTTACTGAACCGGCGCGGGCTGAACGCGGTACTCGATTATTACCAGAGCATACGCCAGCCTTTCGCCGTCCTGGCTCTGGATATCGACCATTTTAAAAGCGTAAACGATAACTGGGGACACGATGTTGGCGATCGGGTGATTCAGCAGGTGGCGCAGGCGCTACGGCAGAGCGCCCGGCAGTCGGACGTGGTCAGCCGTAACGGTGGCGAAGAGTTTTTAATGCTGCTGCCGAATACCTCTCTGAAAGAAGCAGAGGCCACGGCCGAGCGGATTCGGAACAGCATCGCGGAAAAAGAGATTGAGGAAGTCGGTCATATCACCATATCCATCGGTGTGGCCGAATGGGACGCGCGCCGGTTGCCACTGGAAAGCAGCCTGAAGCGGGCCGATGATGCTCTGTATCAGGCTAAAAACACCGGACGCAACTGCACCGTGGTCGCGAAACGCGTTAAAGCGTCTTAATTGTTAACCGCGTCGGCAGACCTGGCGCTCCGCCCGTGCAGTGAAATCCCGCGCGGGCCGGGGCGAATCATCAGGAATTGATATGTTCCCGGCAGTAGCGCCGCTTCCAGCTGGCGGGCGTTAAGCCGGTGTGCTTGCGGAATATCTGGCGAAAATAGCTCACATCATTAAACCCACACTGGCGCGCCACCTCGGTTAGCGGCAGCTTATCGCCGATCAGCAATTTTTCTGCCATTAAGACGCGCTGCCGGTGGATGGCTTCCGTCAGCGTCAGACGGAATACGCGCCGGTAAACGCGTCCCAGATAATCCGCATTGCAATGCAGCATTTTTGCCAGTG
Source organism: Pantoea sp. Fr+CA_20 (assembly GCF_024520835.1). Taxonomy (NCBI): domain Bacteria; kingdom Pseudomonadati; phylum Pseudomonadota; class Gammaproteobacteria; order Enterobacterales; family Erwiniaceae; genus Pantoea; species Pantoea sp. Fr+CA_20. The sequence goes on along the minus strand of NZ_JALNPN010000009.1, from coordinate 68,230 downwards.
CGGAGGTCGAAAGCGGCAGGTGATACTGGGTACGAATGAGCTGGTTCGCTTTCCAGGCCAGGTCAACGCCGGGGCTGTCAACGACGTTCTCATGCAGGGCAGGAGCGGCGAGCTGCTGGAGGATCAGCAGTAAAATACATTCCAGTGCGACGCTCCGGTGAATGTTTTCCTGCTCGCTGAGGAACTGCCTGAACAGGGCGATGATATAGGCCGGATCGCCAACGCGGGTATGCTGGGGAAGATGCAGCAGCGCCTGGTGTAACCCATGTTGAGGCTTCGGCTGTTTCAACCAGTCAAAATGCAGCCAGTAAAATTTCAGATCCGCCGGAAAAATCCCTTCACCCACATGCAAATGCCCGGGCCTGAGCAGCAGGCTTTCGCCCGCCTGCACGCTATACAGCACGTCATCCTCGCGAATGGTTAACTGACCGCGCTCAACGAAGATGATCTCCCACGAGGTCAGCCTGCGTGCCGGATGTGTCCCGACACCGCGTGAAATAAACAGCCCGCCATTTTGCACCCGAACCGGAAACGCTATGGATAATTCGAACATCATTATTCATTTTCCCGCTGCGACAACCCTGATAATCACCTTTGTCTATGATTATTAACAAAAAATCACGAATGTATCTGATCCACTTCACAGTTTGCTTCACAGGTCGGAATTACCCCGTTTTTATACTTTTTTGTGCTCTTGTTGGTTAACGGATTCCTGACAGAATACATCGGGTAAGGCGCTAAAACACCAATAAGCCCGCCAGAAAGCGGGTCATCCTCTCTGTCCTGCATGAGGCGTTTTTATGACTTCTACCACCATCGCTCAGGCCGATCTTAGCCAGTCGGCGACGCAGAGTGCGCTGTCCCTGCGTGAAAAAATAGGTTACGGGCTGGGAGACGCCGGCGGCACGGTGATCACCTGCCTGATCATGAACTTTCTGACGTTTTTCTACACAGATGTCTTTGGCTTAACACCTGCGCTGGTCGGCACCCTGTTTATGGCGCTGCGCGTGTTTGATGCGATATCCGATCCGGTGATGGGCGTGATTGCCGACCGTACGCATAGCCGATGGGGACGTTTCCGTCCCTGGCAGCTGTGGGTCGCGGTCCCCATTGGCATCATTGGTGTCCTGACGTTCACGGTGCCCGCCGTCAGCATGGACATGAAAATCGTCTGGGCGTTTGCCACCTACCTGCTGCTTTCCGTCAGCTATACCGCCATTAATGTGCCCTATTGCGCGCTGATTAACACCATGACTACCCGCCACACAGAAGTGCTGGCGTGCCAGTCATGGCGGTTTGTGCTGTGCGGCGTGGCCGGATTTCTGGTCTCGGTAGGGCTGCCGTGGCTGGTTTCTGTCTTAGGTAAGGGGAATGCGGCACTCGGCTATCAGTCTGGCGTCGGCATTTTGTGCGCTCTGGCGGTCGTGATGTTCCTGTGCTGCTTCTTCTGGGTTCGCGAGCGCGTACCGCTGGACAGCCTGGGCAAGTTTACCCTGCGCGAACATATGGCCGGGCTGCGTAAAAACGATCAGCTGTTACTGATGCTGGTGATGTCGTTTTTGCTGATTAACGTGTTCAATATCCGTGGCGGCGGCTACATGTACTTCATCACCTATGTGTTACAGGGCAGCACCGCCTACACTTCGCTGTTTTTTACCATGGTGACCTTAGCCTCTATCTTAGGTGCGGTCATCGTTAATCCGCTGGCAAAACACATCGACACCGTCCGGCTCTACTACTGGACCAATTGTGTGCTTGCCGTGCTGGCGGTCATGATGTGGTTCCTGCCGGTGGGGCCGTCATGGCAGGTATTATGGCTGGTGGTGATCCTCGCCAACGGCGTCATTCTGGGGTTCACGCTCCCGCTGCACTTTGCCCTGATGGCCTTTGCCGATGACTACGGTGAATGGAAAAACGGCGTCCGCTCATCGGGCATGAATTTCGCGTTTAACCTGTTCTTTATTAAACTTGCCTGGGCCTCCAGCGGCGTCATTATCAGCCTGCTGTTTATCCTGGTGGCTTACAAGCCAGGAATTACGCATCAGACACCGGCATCCTTGCAGGGCATTACCGCAATGGAAACGTTGTTGCCTGCCCTGTTTCATCTGCTGCTGCTATTCGCCATCCGCGCCTGCAAGCTCAATAACCCGATGATGGCGCAGATTTCCAGCGACCTGCGAATTCGCCATGTCCCGTCCTGAGGAGAGTAAAATGTCTGTCAATGAAGTCGATCTGCATAAGCTGACGATTCACGATCCCTTTCTCGGTCAGTATCAACGACTGGTGCGGGAGGTGGTCATTCCTTATCAATGGGAGGCGCTTAACGATCGGATCGACGAAGCCGATCCCAGCCATGCCATCGAAAACTTTCGTATCGCGGCTGGCCAGCAGGAAGGGGAATTTTATGGCATGGTCTTCCAGGACAGCGATGTCGCGAAATGGCTGGAAGCCGTGGCCTGGTCACTTTGCCAGAAGCCTGATGCAGAACTGGAAAAGACGGCGGATGAGGTGATTGAACTGGTGGCGGCGGCGCAGTGCGAGGATGGTTATCTCAATACCTACTTCACGGTGAAAGCGCCGGAAGATCGCTGGACGAATCTTGCCGAATGCCATGAGTTGTATTGCGCCGGACACATGATTGAGGCGGGCGTGGCGTTTTACCAGGCGACAGGTAAACGCCGTTTACTCGAGGTGGTGTGCAAGCTTGCCGATCACATCGACAGCGTGTTTGGCCCCGGCGAAAATCAGCTGCACGGCTACCCAGGCCATCCGGAGGTCGAGCTGGCGTTGATGCGGCTGTATGAAGTGACCCAGGACCCACGCTATATGGCGCTGGTAGATTATTTTGTCGCGCAGCGGGGAACGCAGCCTCACTTCTATGATATTGAGTACGAGAAGCGCGGGCAGACCTCCTACTGGAATACCTATGGCCCGGCCTGGATGGTGAAGGACAAGGCTTACAGCCAGGCGCATCAACCCCTTGCAGAACAGCAGCACGCGGTGGGACATGCTGTGCGGTTCGTTTATCTGATGACCGGCGTGGCGCACCTTGCGCGTCTGAGCCAGGACGAAGAAAAACGTCAGGACTGCCTGCGGCTATGGCACAACATGGCGCAGCGGCAGCTGTATATTACCGGTGGCATCGGCTCCCAGGGCAGCGGTGAAGCATTCAGCAGCGATTACGATTTACCGAATGACACGGTATATGCCGAAAGCTGCGCGTCCATTGGCCTGATGATGTTTGCCAGACGTATGCTGGAAATGGAAGCCGACAGCCAGTACGCCGACGTGATGGAACGCGCGCTGTATAATACGGTACTGGGCGGCATGGCGCTGGACGGGAAACACTTCTTCTACGTCAATCCGCTGGAGGTGCACCCGAAAACCCTCAGTTTTAATCATATCTACGATCATGTGAAACCTGTGCGTCAGCGCTGGTTCGGCTGTGCCTGCTGTCCACCGAACATTGCCCGTGTGCTGACCTCACTCGGCCACTATATTTATACGCCACGCGAGGATGCGCTTTATATCAATCTCTATGTCGGCAACCGGGTTGAAATACCGGTCGGTGAGCATACTTTGGGCATCAGCATAAGCGGTAATTTCCCCTGGGATGAAAAGGTCACCATCAGCGTCGATGTCGCGCAGCCTGTGCAACATACGCTGGCGTTACGTCTGCCTGACTGGTGTGAGGCGCCGCAGGTAAGCTGTAACGGCGACGCTGTGACCGATGGCGCCCGCAAGGGTTATCTCTACATTGAGCGACAGTGGCAAGAGGGCGATACGCTCACCCTGACGCTCCCGATGCCGGTGCGCCGGGTTTACGGTAATCCGTTAGTGCGTCACGTGGTGGGCAAGGTGGCGGTTCAGCGCGGCCCGCTGGTGTACTGCCTGGAGCAGGCCGATAACGGCGAGCAGTTACACAATCTGTGGCTGCCCGCGTCGGCATCGTTCACCACCATTCAAGGACGCGGTGTTTTTGCGCATAAGGTGTTAATACAGGCTGAAGGGGTGAAAAAAACCGCCAGCGATCCTGAACACCAGCCGCTGTGGCACTTCGATCACGCCCCTGCCGCGCAGCAAACCCAGACGCTGACGTTTATTCCCTGGTTTTGTTGGGCGAACCGGGGAGAAGGGGAGATGCGTATTTGGGTGAATGAAGCCTGACGCCTGAAAACGACCCACAGCAGGCCGGGCGTGTTGCTGGCCTGCGGTGAAGATAATGACCCCCGTCGGCGACGATTTGCCTGCCAGTGCGTAACGGCGGGAAGCCTGAGGCCGGGGGGAATGGTGCCGCACGCACCTTCACCGCGTGCCGTTTTTCATCATCCGTTAGCGCCTGTCAGGTCACGGACTGATTTTCACGTCTTTCCAGCACCAGAATATCCGGTACAATCATGGCCCTTTCTGACCTTATGGACCTGACGGCATGCTGGCTTTATTGATTCAATGGTACAAACGCCGTTTTAGCGATCCCCAGGCGATTGGCCTGCTGGTGATTCTGCTGGCGGGGTTCTGCATTCTTTTCTTCCTGAGCGGTTTGCTGGCCCCCTTACTGGTGGCGGTGGTACTGGCTTATCTGCTTGAATGGCCAACGGTACGGCTGCAACGCATTGGCTGTACGCGTAGCTGGGCGACCAGCATTGTGTTGGTGCTGTTTGCCGGAATTCTGCTGGTTCTGGTGTTGATCGTCGCGCCCGTGGCCTGGCAACAGGGCATCAACCTGACGCGAGATCTGCCTAACATGCTGAACAAACTCTATCAGTATGCGGCGGGGTTACCGCGACGTTTTCCCGCCCTGGTCGATGCCGGCATCATTGATGTCATCGTCGAGAACCTGCGCGGTCGTCTCAGCGGCGTGGGCGATTCTCTGGTGAAGTATTCCCTGGCATCGCTGGTGGGATTAATGACCCTGATGATTTACCTGGTGCTGGTGCCGCTGATGGTGTTCTTTCTGCTGAAGGATAAAGAGCAGATGCTAAGTGCCGTGCGACGCGTCCTGCCGCGTAACCGTGGGCTGGCGGGTGAAGTATGGCAGGAGATGAACCAGCAAATCACCAACTACATTCGTGGCAAAGTGTTGGAGATGGTGGTGGTGGGCATCGCCAGTTGGCTGGCATTTATGTTCCTCGGCCTCAACTATTCGCTTCTGTTGGCCGTGCTGGTGGGCGTTTCAGTTCTGATTCCTTACATTGGCGCGATGCTGGTGACCATCCCGGTTATTGGCGTGGGCTTATTCCAATGGGGGCTGGATAGCGAGTTCTGGACGCTGCTTACCGTCTATCTGGTGATTCAGGCGCTGGACGGCAATGTGCTGGTGCCCATTTTGTTCTCAGAGGCGGTCAATCTTCATCCGCTGGTTATCATCTTATCGGTGGTGATCTTTGGCGGGATGTGGGGATTCTGGGGCGTGTTTTTTGCGATTCCGCTCGCAACCCTGGTCAAGGCGGTGGTGCACGCCTGGCCTGAGGCCACGCTGGATGAAACGCTGAATCGTTAAACGTTCAGGGCGCGGTAGATGCCGCGCCCTGAAGACATCAGGCTGATTTCAGATAGTCCATCACGATGTCGTGGTGATTTGACGTTTTGAAGTCGTCGAACACCTTCTCGATTTTGCCATTCGCATCCACCAGGAAGCTGATGCGATGGATGCCGTCATAGGTTTTACCCATAAAGGTTTTTTCACCCCAGACGCCAAACTGCTCACAAACCTGATGCTCCTGGTCCGACAGCAGAGTGAAGTTAAGCAGCTCTTTTTCTGCAAAACGTGACAGCTTTTCAGGTTTATCTGTGCTGATTCCCAGCACCTCGACGCCAGCTTTCTTCAGCTCATCCATGTTGTCACGCAGACCACATGCCTGCACGGTACAACCCGGCGTCATCGCTTTTGGATAGAAATAGACCAGAACGCGCTGCCCCTGGAAGTCGGCTAAATTCACTTGTTCGCCATCCTGATCGGGCAAGCTAAATTTCGGTGCGGTATCACCGGCTTTCAGTGGATTCATCACATCTCTCCATTTTGAGTTCATGCTGTGGTTAATACACCAAGAGGCGAGAAACTGCCAAATGGAAAATAATCAATTTCAGACGATTTCCTCACCTGACCGTACTTTTAACGTAGCAGAACAGTCAAGGCGGCGCTCGTCTTTACCTGCCGGGTATCACCAGTTCACGGTTATCGGCATCGTTCAGGCTATAAAGGCGTAACGCGCCCTCGGCATTAAGTTCCTGACACAGTGCATTAAATGCCTGTTCAAATGCCGGGCCATCGCTACGCGTTGGGCTGTGCGCCGTCATCTGAATATACAGCGTGGCGGGCCGATCCTGCTGGGCGGGCTGGATACGTGACACCAGTTCCGCAATGTTCATTTGGTGCTTATCCGTCAAATCCGTAAAGCGCTCAATGATATGCGGCGAGTCAGCCACTTCGACCTGAATAAACGCGGTATCCGCCATCGGCGGCCGGGCTGTGGCATGGGTACGTTTCATGACGATCAGCAGCTCCAGCTCAGCGCCTTTCAGCGGCAGCGTCGACTCAATCAGCGTAATCGCGTTCCAGCTACCGGAAAGCAGCATGATGAACGTAAATTCATCCCCGAGCATGGCAAGGCGACTGTCTTCGATGTTGCAACCGCAACTGCTGACGTGGCGGGTGATCGTATTGACGATACCCGGGCGGTCAACACCCAGAGCGGTGATCACCAGGTGGTGGGGTTGAGATTGCGGCAAAATAGGATTCCCTGTGCATTTGCTAATAACCATAAGGTAAACATAAAAAAAACTGCTGACAAGCGCGGGAATGGCGGAGCTTGCTTGCTTTTCCCTAAGTGTAAAACGTACCATGAAGCACTTGTTTGTCGAGGGGATCGCCAATGTTTACGGGAAGTATTGTTGCACTCGTTACGCCAATGGATGACAAAGGTAATGTCTGCCGTGCGAGTTTGAAAAAACTGATTGATTACCATGTCGCCAGCGGTACAGCGGCGATCGTTTCCGTCGGCACCACCGGCGAGTCAGCCACGCTGAGCCATGACGAGCACGGTGATGTGGTGCTGCAAACCCTGGAACTGGCGGATGGGCGTATTCCCGTGATTGCCGGAACCGGTGCTAACGCCACTGCGGAAGGTATCTCTCTGACCAAACGCTTTGAGAATTCGGGTGTTGTCGGTTGCCTTACCGTTACGCCTTATTACAATCGCCCGACGCAGGAAGGCCTGTTTCAGCACTTTAAAGCGATTGCTGACAGTACCAGCCTGCCGCAAATGCTGTATAACGTACCTTCGCGCACCGGCTGTGATATGTTGCCGGAAACCGTTGCCCGCCTCGCTGAAATCAAAAATATTATCGGAATCAAAGAGGCAACGGGGAACTTATCGCGTGTCAGCCAGATCCAAGAGCTGGTTAATGATGAGTTCATCCTGGTGAGCGGCGACGATGCCAGCGCACTGGACTTTATGCAACTGGGCGGCAAGGGCGTCATTTCGGTGACGGCAAACATAGCAGCACGCGAAATGGCCGAGCTGTGCAGGCTCGCACAGCAGGGTAATTTCGTGGAAGCTCGCCGTCTGAATCAGCGTCTGATGCACCTGCACCAGACGCTTTTCTGTGAACCTAATCCAATCCCGGTTAAATGGGCGGCAAAACAGCTAGGATTAATCGCTAATGACACGCTGCGTCTGCCTATGACGCCACTGACTGCGGTTGCACAGCCGAAAGTGGAGCAGGCGCTGGTGAAGGCGGGTTTGCGATAATTTAGGGAGTTTGAATGAATTACTCAGTAAAGCGGTCAACGGTTGCAACGGTGGTGGGGCTTTCCACCCTGATGCTGTTGTCGGCCTGTTCGAACGATCAGCGTTATAAACGTCAGGTCAGCGGTGATGAGTCTTACTTACAGGCCAGCGGGCTGCGCGAACTGAAAGCGCCGTCGGGCATGATTCTGCCTGTCCAGAACGGCGAATACGATATTCCACCGTCAACCAGCAAGGCGCCAGTGGGCAAGCAGCTCGATATTCGGCCACCTGCTCAGCCTCTGGCGCTGATGAACGGCTCACGTGCGCAGTTCAGCAATAACACCGGCGTGCTGATGTTTGATAACAGCCGCGGCTCGATTTGGTCTCAGGTTGTAGGCGTTGTACAGTCGAATAACTTCCCGATCGCTTCCCGTAATGACGCCGGACAGCAGCTGACGACCGACTGGGTACAGTGGAACCGGGCGGACGAAGATAAGCAGTATCGTGGCCGTTACCAAATCAGCGTTCAGTCGCAGAGTTATCAGCAGGTCCTGACCGTGCGTCTGCTTGAACTGCAACAGGAAGGCAATAGCGTGACGTCGCCGGTGCAGGTTCAGCGTTATACCGCACAAATGCTGAATGATATCGCCGCCGGAATGGATAAGATCGCCACCATAAATGAAAACGCCGCAGCGGGCCGCGTCAGCGGTGCGATTGACGTGCAAAGCGGTGCCGATGATACCGGTCTGCCAATGCTGGTGCTGCGTACGCCGTTCAACGTTGCCTGGCAGCGTTTACCGGCAGCCATGAACCGTGTTGGCATGGAAGTGACTGACAGCACGCGTTCGACTGGCAGCATGAAAGTGACCTACAAGTCGCCAGGCAGCAGCACCTGGGACAGCGTAGGTGCCAAAGATCCTGAATTGCCAAACGGCGATTACAAGGTTCAGGTTGGCGACCTCGACAACCGGACCAGCCTGCAATTTATTGATCCTAAAGGCCATGTACTGACACAGGCGCAAAACGATGCGTTAGTGGCGGTGTTCCAGGCCGCACTGAATAAATAAAAAATTACCCCAGGCCGGAGATTCTCCGGCCTTTTTATTTCGTTTTTTGGCATAATAGCGCCAGACGAGGTAATCGATTGCGTCACGGCAATCAACGCAAATAGTCTGCCTCAGAACCGGATCTTTCATGTTTGGAGTTAAATAAGATGCAAAAGCGAGCTGAGTTGTATCGCGGTAAAGCGAAAACCGTATACAGCACCGATAACCCGGATCTGCTGATACTTGAATTCCGCAACGATACATCAGCCGGTGACGGCGCCCGCATTGAGCAGTTTGATCGCAAAGGCATGGTGAACAACAAGTTCAACCATTTCATCATGACGAAGCTGCAGGAAGCGGGCATTCCGACGCAGATGGAAGCCCTGCTGTCAGATAACGAAGCGCTGGTGAAAAAGCTGGACATGGTCCCGGTTGAGTGTGTGGTCCGTAACCGTGCGGCAGGTTCGCTGGTCAAGCGTCTTGGTGTTGAAGAGGGCATGGTGCTGAACCCGCCGCTGTTCGACCTGTTCCTGAAGGACGATGCTAAACACGATCCTATGGTCAATGAATCCTACTGTGAAACCTTTGGCTGGGTGAGCAAAGAGAATCTGGCACGTATGCGTGAGCTGACCTACAAAGCGAACGACGTGCTGAGCACAATGTTTGATGATGCGGGTCTGATCCTGGTGGACTTTAAGCTGGAGTTTGGGCTGTTCAACGGTGAAGTTGTGCTGGGTGACGAATTTTCACCCGATGGCGCGCGTCTGTGGGACAAAGAAACCCTGGATAAAATGGATAAAGACCGCTTCCGTCAGAGCCTGGGTGGCCTGATTGAAGCCTATGAAGCGGTAGCCCGGCGTCTGGGTGTCAAACTCGACTGAATAAAACTCAGTGAATCAATGAAAGGAGAGCCCCGGCTCTCCTTTTTTCATTTTGGCGTAAAGCTGGTGATTGCTCCGTCACGCATCTAAAATCATGCCATCAGAGTTAACCTGCCACAGGGAGCAAAACATGCGCTGGCAAGGACGTCGCGAAAGCGACAATGTAGAAGATCGCCGTAATCAGTCATCGGGCAACCGGGGAGGCCGTATTCCTCTGCCGCGCGGCAAAGCGGGCATTATCATGCTGATTCTGGTCGCGGTGGCGGGGTATTACGGTTATGACCTGACGCCACTGCTTACTGGAGGCGAGGGCGTGTCGGTGAGCCAGCAACAGCGCACTACTAACCCGAACCAGGACGAGGCAGCGAAGTTCACCTCGGTGATGCTGGCGACGACCGAAGATACCTGGGATAAGTTGTTCAAACAGATGAACAAACAGTATACGCCGCCGAAGCTGGTGATGTATCGCGGGGCCACGCGCACCGGCTGTGGGACCGGGCAGTCTGTTATGGGGCCTTTTTATTGCCCGGCAGACCAGACTGTCTATATCGACCTGTCCTTCTATGACGATATGAAAACCAAACTGGGGGCAGGCGGAGACTTTGCGCAGGGCTATGTCATTGCACATGAAGTCGGCCACCACGTGCAGAAGTTACTGGGCATTGAACCCCGGGTCCGTCAGATGCAGCAGGGGGCCAGCCAGACCCAGATTAACCAGCTGTCCGTAAAAATGGAGCTACAGGCCGACTGCTTTGCCGGCGTCTGGGGCCACTATATGGAGCAGGAAAAAATCCTCGAAGTTGGGGACTTACAGGAAGCGTTAAACGCCGCCGAAGCTATTGGTGACGATCGCCTGCAGCAGAAAAGTCAGGGTCGGGTCGTCCCGGACAGCTTTACGCACGGCACCTCAGAGCAGCGTTACACCTGGTTCAAACGCGGATTCGACAGCGGTAACCCCGGCCAGTGCGATACCTTTGCTAATAAAGGATGAACCTGAAAGCAGTGACCTGTGCCATGCAGACCGCCGGTATACGGCGATTGGCCGTCATCAGCGGGGAAGCCCGCTGGTGCCAGGAGACGGCGATCACCTGGTGCCAGACGCTGGAAGGCGACATGCTGTGGCTGAGCGATAACGCGCCAGATGTGGGCACGCACTGTCCGACTGCCGCCTTTCGTACGCTGCTGGGGCGCGAGTTCCATCATGCCGTTTTCGATGCCCGATATGGCTTTCATGCCGAGGCGCTGGCGGCGCTGGCGGGAACGCTGACGGCCGGTAGCTGGCTGCTGCTGTTAGTGCCCGAATGGACGCGTTGGGCGCAGCAGCCCGATGCTGACAGCCTGCGTTGGGCGGATGTCAGCGAGCCGATTGCCACACCAAACTTTGTCCATCATCTGCAATACCTGATTGAAAATGATGAGCAGGTGCTGTTACACCAGCCGCCGCAGCCGCTCCGGTTGCCCAACTGGACGCCACGGCCCGCCTGGCATTGTCGGGCGGCTTTTCAGCAGCAGGCGATTTTGCACGAACTGGCTTGTTTCTCTGCTGGCGTGGCGGTGGTCACAGCGGCACGTGGCAGAGGAAAGTCGGCGCTGGCAGGAATGCTGGCCCGGCAGAACACGCGTTGCCTGATCACCGCACCCGCAAAAATCACCACGACAGTGTTAGCGTCCTTCGCCGGGGATCATTACCGGTTTATGGCACCTGATGCGATTCTGGCCCTGCCCACATTGCCTGACGTTGACTGGCTCATCGTGGATGAAGCCGCCGCCATTCCGGCACCGCTACTCCATGCGCTGGTGGCGCGGTTTCCGCGCGTGTTGCTGGTAACGACGATTCAGGGTTATGAAGGCAGCGGTCGGGGCTTTATGCTGAAGTTCTGTGCGGAGATTGAGCGGGTACGCCATTTTACCCTGGACGAACCGCTGCGCTGGGCGCGCCATGACCCGCTGGAACACTGGCTTAACCAGGCGCTGCTGTTCGAGGATGCGCCCGAAACAGCGGGAACGGGTGAGCTATCGCCCCGGCGAGTCGAAGGCTCTGACATTGCTGCCCAGCAGGCGGCTTATAAACTGCTCACCCGTGCGCATTACCGCACCTCACCGCTGGATCTGCGTCGCCTGCTGGATGCACCGGGAATGCATCTCTGGCTGGCGGGCGATGTTCCGGCGCTGCAGGGGGCGCTATGGTTGGTGGAAGAGGGCGGACTGACAAATGAATTAGCGCAGGCCGTCTGGGCGGGCCACAGGCGGCCTCGCGGTAACTTAGTTGCGCAGTCGCTGGCGGCGCACGCGGGTTTCACCGACGCCGCCACGCTTCGCGCCTTACGCATCAGCCGGATTGCTGTCGCCGCGTCTTCCCGCCGTCAGGGAACCGGAAAGCAACTGGTTGCGTCCGCCAGTGCCGATGCCGCCGGATACGACTACCTCTCCGTCAGCTTTGGCTACACTGACGATCTCTGGGCGTTCTGGCAAGCCTGCGGTTTTACGCTGGCACGGATCGGCAGTCAGCGCGAAGCCAGCAGCGGCTGCTACGCCGCGATGGCCTTACGGGGGCTGACGCCCGCCGGAAAACAGCTGCAGCAGAAGGCGAGCCAGCAACTGGCACGCGACTGGCCACTGCTGAGATCACATATTCAGTTGGACCTGCCATTACCTGAGGCTTGTGATCAGGATTTTACCCCGCACGATGCCTGGCTGGCAGCCGGTTTTGCCTGGGCGCAGCGCCCACTGGAGGCAAGCCTGGCGGTTCTCCAGCGGCTGGTCGATATCAGCCAGCAGCCTTTGCCGTTACTCCGGCAGGCGGTCAGCGCCAACATCAGTCTGGCTGAACTGGCGCAGGCGGCACGGCTCAACGGACGCAAGGCGCTGATTATGGCGTTACGCGCTGAAGCCGCTGGGGCACTGCTGGCGTTACCCGACAGGGATGGCGACGCGTTGCGCAGGCAATTGCAATAAATCCACCAAGTCGTTCAAATATTCCCAATATCATCCTGCGCCCGGGAGCGTAGAGTAGTAGCAGGAGGTCGATATGACACTGAGATACGTAATTGTTCAGCAGCCTGCAAGGGCTGCCCAGCTGTTTCTGCTTTATCACGGCATTGGTGATAATCCCGACGCCATGGCCGAAATTGGCAGCTGGTTTGCTAAAACCTTTCCTGCGGCGCTGGTGGTGTCGGTGGGATCGCCTGGCCCTGGCGGTCAGTGGTTTAAGGAAGCCGGACTGCATGATAAAAGCGAGCAGGCCTGCGTTGACACCAGCATGCCGCAATTTGTGGCGTCGGTTCGCCACTGGCAGCAGCAAAGCGGCGTGAATCCCGAAGCCACCGCGCTGGTGGGCTTTTCACAGGGTGCCAGTATGGTGCTGGAAGGCATCAAAGCCCACGACGATCTGGCTGGTCGGGCGATTGTCTTTAGTGGCCGCTTTGTCACGCTACCGGAAAAAGCCAGCACGCGTACGACTGTGCATCTGATTCACGGCGATGAGGATGAGAACATTCCGCTGGCACAGGCCCAGCAGGCTGAACAGCGTTTAAGGCTGCTCGGCGGTGACGTGACGCTAAATATTGTGGAAGATCTGGCGCATGCCATCGATCAGCGCAGTATGCATTTTGCCCTGCATCATCTGCAGTACACGGTGCCGAAACGCTATTTTGATGAGGCGCTGGGCGGCGGAAAACCCGGCAGTGATGATGTCATTATGACGATGTAATCGTGCGCCCTCACACCAGCGAGGGCGCGAAGCGGTTATTTCTTTTTCGGCCAGTCGTCGTCGTCCCATTTATCGTTGAAATCACGGTGTGGCGGGAGATCAGGCTTGTTATCCATAAACTTTTTGTGGTCGATGCGTTTCAGATCTTTATAAACGTTCATTAACACACCTACCATCAGCAGGATCACCAGTATCCACCAATAATCTTTAATAAACTCCATAGGCCCGCTCCTTCCCTCGCTGTCAGGCGATCAATTGTTCCATGATGCGTTGGTACATTCGGCTCAGCATTTGTAAATCGGATGCTTTAACGCATTCGTTGATTTTGTGAATTGTGGCATTCACCGGGCCCAGTTCCACCACCTGCGAGCCCATTCGAGCAATAAAACGTCCGTCAGAGGTTCCACCAGAAGTCTGTAACTGCGGCTTAATTTCATTATAGTGCGTTACGGCGTTTATTACGGCATCAACCAGTTTGCCGCGTGATGTCAGGAAGGGCTGACCGGAAAGTTTCCACTCGATGGTATAGCGCAACTGATGGCGGTCCAGCAGTTCTGCCACGCGCTGCTGAATCATGCTGTCAGTGAGTTCGGTACTGAAACGGAAGTTGAACTGGACAAACAGTTCGCCGGGAATCACGTTGTTGCTGCCGGTGCCAGCCTGAACGTTGGCGATCTGCATGCTGGTGGCAGGGAAGAAGGCATTGCCCTGATCCCATTCGGTGGCGACCAGCTCATTGAGTGCAGGCAGAGCACGGTGCACCGGGTTATCAGCAAGCTGAGGATAGGCCACATGGCCCTGTACGCCATGCACGGTAAGGTTAGCGGTAATCGAGCCACGACGGCCATTTTTCACGACGTCACCCACGACTTCGCTGCTGGAAGGTTCCCCGACCAGACAGTAATCCAGACGCTCGTTACGTGCCATCAGGCGCTCAACGACTTTTACCGTTCCGTTTGCGCCACTGGCTTCTTCGTCAGACGTAATCAAAAAGGCCAGGCGTCCTTTGTGATGAGGATGAACCGCGACGAAGCGCTCGGCGGCAACGACCATGGCGGCCAGCGATCCTTTCATATCGGCGGCACCGCGACCAAACAACATGCCGTCACGGATGGTGGGTTCAAACGGCGGATTGATCCAGCGGCTGGCATCGCCAGGCGGCACGATATCGGTGTGGCCGGCAAACGCCAGGGTTTCGCCCTCACCGCGCGTGGCCCAGAAATTCAGGGTATCGTTGATGTTCATGGTTTCGATATGGAAACCAATCGCTTCCAGACGCGCAATCAGCAGCGCCTGACATCCGGCGTCATCGGGGCTGAGAGAAGGACGACGAATAAGCTGCTGCGTCAGCTCAATGACCGGACAAAACATATTATGACTTCTCCTGAAGCAGGTTCTGGTAAAGGGATTCACTGAAGCCGAGCAGCAAAGCGCCGTCGGGCGCGCGCAGGACAGGGCGTTTGATGATGGCGGGCTGGTCCAGCATCAGCGCTTTGGCACTCCCGGCATCCGTAATGGCCTCACGCTCTGCCTCGGGTAGCTTACGCCAGGTTGTGCCGCGCGTGTTGAGCAGGTCCTGATAGCCCAGCACGTCGATAAACTGCTGCAACTGGTCACCGGTCAGGCCGTCAGCACGGTAATCGTGGAAACGATAGTCCACGCCCGCCGCCTCTAAAAAGCGACGCGCTTTTTTAATCGTGTCGCAATTCTTAATCCCAAACATGACCCACTGCGCGCTCATCGTCTGCTCCTGTCATTAAAATCAGCTCGGCAGTTTACCATAGTGTGATCTGATGCATCATCCGCCCGATGGCGTCTGGGTGGAATAAATTGCGCCAATACAGAGGTTTCCCGCCTGTAGGTAAACGGTTTCAGTTATGCCTCTAATAATTACGTGGTTTATCAATTTTGAATTAAGAATTTCCTTAATTACGCTTTTTAGGCTACGTCCTGGTCAAAACCGCATTAAAACCTGTCAGGTTAAGCCTTTGCTGAAATGTGCGTCAGCCAGCAAATCAGAAAAGACTCAGCCTTTTGGCGCCTTTGCCGATAGTAATAACAGGTGTAAACGTATTCACCAGGCGAAAAAAAAGGCGTAATATTGCCACTACAATAAGAGAGGGTTCTATGATTGACACCGAAATGGGGAACTGGAAAGAATTCATCGAAGCGATGTTACGCAATAAGTAACACGCGAGGAGAAAAGCAGGGCAATTTCCCCTCTGCTGTAATTCTTACCACACACAGAAATAAAACGGCCGCTGTTTTCAGAGGCCGTTTTTTTTGCCTGTTCATTGTGAAAACAGGCGGCAGCTCAGTCCTGATGTTTCTCTTTGAGTGGGAAGCGGCGACGCACCAGAACAAAGAACAGCGGGACGAACAGGATGGCTAACAGGGTGGCGGAAATCATACCGCCCATGACGCCCGTTCCCACCGAGTGCTGGCTGCCCGATCCCGCACCGCTGCTGATCGCCATCGGCATCACACCGAAGATAAAGGCCAGGGAGGTCATCAGGATCGGCCGCAGGCGTTGACGTGAGGCCGCCAGCGTCGATTCAATCAGTTCTCCGCCTTTGCTGTTAAGCTCGTTGGCAAATTCTACGATCAGTATTGCGTTCTTAGCCGATAACCCCACGACGGTCAGCAGACCGACCTGGAAATAGACATCGTTCTCCAGTCCTCGCGTCCAGGTGGCAATCAGAGCACCAAGAACGCCAAGTGGGACGACAAGCATCACCGAGAAGGGAATCGACCAGCTCTCGTACAGTGCCGCCAGGCAGAGAAACACGACCAGCAGAGAAACGGCATAGAGTGCGGGAGCCTGAGAGCCGGATAACCGCTCCTGATACGACGCACCCGTCCACTGGAAACCGACGCCCAGCGGCAGGGCGTTGACCAGTTTTTCCATCTCGTCCATCGCGGTGCCGCTACTCACGCCCTGCGCGGCTTCCCCGACGATTTCCAGTGAGGAGTACCCGTTATAACGTTCCAGACGCGGTGAACCCGTTTCCCAGCGGCTGGTGGCAAACGCGGAAAAGGGCACCATCGTGCCGCTGCTGTTGCGCACGTACCATTTATTGACATCATCCGGCAGCATGCGGTACGGGGCTTCCGCCTGAACGTAAACCTTTTTCACCCGGCCGCGATCCAGGAAGTCGTTAACGTAGTTGGAACCCCAGGCGGTGGTCAGCGTGTCGTTAATGGTATCCAGTGACACGCCAAGTGCCTGTGCTTTGCGCTCATCAATATCGATTTGCAACTGCGGGCTGTCGTCCAGACCATTGTGGCGCACGCGAGACAGGAGTTTGTCTTTGCTGGCCCTGTCCAGCAGCGTGTCACGCATCGCCATTAACTTGTCATGACCAATACCGGCATGATCCTGTAATTCCAGGTCAAAGCCGGATGAGCTGCCCAGCCCGGTGATTGCCGGTGGACTGCTGGCAATCACGACGGCTTCATTGATGTGTTTAAACGCTTTACCGGCGCGTTCAATAATGGCAAATGAGGTGCGATCGGCACCTGGTCTGTCGTCCCAGTCTTTCAAACGGATAAACAGACGCGCCACGTTCTGCCCGTTACCGCCCGGCCCGGAACCGATGGTTGAGAAGACCGACAGAACATTGTCTTTCTCTTTGGTCAGGTAATATTTTTCAACTTTTGCCACTACCGCTGAGGTTTGATCCATGCTCGAACCGGCAGGAAGCTGTACCTGGGTCATGATCATGCCGCGATCTTCCTGCGGCAAAAAAGAGGAGGGCAGATGAAGAAACAGGTACGCCATAATGCCAATAATCGCCAGATACAGCAGCAGCCAGCGCCCGCCGGTGCGCAGGATACTGGCGACACCGCGTTCATAGCGGTCGGCGTTGCGGTTAAAATGGTAGTTAAACCAACGGAAAAACCCACGCTGACCGTGATGCTCTCCTTTGGCGATGGGCTTGAGCAGCGTGGCACAGAGCGCGGGCGTCAGGATCATCGCCACCAGCACTGACAGGATCATGGCGGAGACGATGGTGATGGAGAACTGACGGTAGATCGCCCCCACGGTGCCGCCAAAAAAGGCCATGGGGATGAACACGGCTGACAGCACCAGCGCAATGCCCACCAGTGCGCCCTGAATCTGACCCATGGATTTGCGGGTGGCCGCGCGGGGCGACAGCCCTTCCTCGCTCATGATTCGCTCAACGTTCTCGACCACCACGATGGCATCATCCACCAGCAAACCGATAGCCAGCACCATGGCAAACATGGTCAGAGTGTTAATACTGTATCCGAAGGCATAGATAACGCAGAAGGTGCCAAACAGCACCACCGGCACGGCGATAGTGGGGATTAACGTGGCACGGAAGTTCTGCATAAACAGGTACATCACGCCAAACACCAGCAGGATGGCCTCCAGCAGGGTTTTCACGACATCCGTAATAGAGGCTTTAACAAAAGGCGTGGTTTCATAGGCGATTTTGGCCTCCAGCCCATGTGGAAAATACTGTGACAGCTCATCCAGACGAGCACGCACCAGTTTATCCGTGTTCATCTCGTTCGCGCCGGACGCCAGTTTTACACCCAGTCCGGACGCCGCCTGGCCGTTGTAGCGGCTGAGATAATCATATTTTTCTGCACCCAGCGCCACATCAGCCACATCACCCAGGGTGACGACCGACCCGTCAGGATTGTTCTTCAGGGTAATTGCCTTAAACTGCTCGGGTGTTTGCAACATCGACTGCGCATTTACCGTGGCGTTTAGCGCCTGTTTTTTGACGGCGGGCAGGCCACCGACCTGGCCGACGGCGACCTGGGCGTTCTGAGATTTAATGGCGTTAACCACATCATCTGTGGTCAGAGAATAAGCGGTCAGTTTGTAGGGATCGAGCCAGATACGCATCGCATATTGCGTGCCGTAGGCGTCCACTTCGCCCACGCCGTCAATACGACTCAGCGGGTCCTGAATATTACTGGCGACGTAATCGGCAATATCCTGCTTGTCCATGCTGCCATCGGTCGAGACAAAGGCCACCATCAGAATATTGCTGTCGCCGGTTTTGTTTACTGTGACGCCTTGCGACTGCACGGCCTGAGGCAGCTTGCGTAGCGCTGCCTGCAACTGATTCTGCACCTGCTGGCGCGCTTCGTCTGGATTGGTCCCGGCGGTGAAGGTCAGGGTAATTTGTGCCTGTCCGGTATTGCTACTGTTGGAGGACATATACATCAGGTTATCGATGCCGGTCATGTTTTGTTCGATAACCTGAGTTACGGTATTCTCCAGCGTTTGTGCCGACGCGCCAGGGTAGGTGGCGGTGATACGCACGTTTGGGGGAGCCAGGTCAGGATACTGTTCAACAGGAAGCGAAATAATGGAAAGCGTGCCGCACAGGCACAGCAAAATTGCCAAAACCCAGGCAAAAATAGGGCGGTCGATAAAGAAATTCGACATTGAATCGACACTCCTCACTGCTTTTATTATTAATATGAGCGATACAGCGCATGATGCACAAAAAATCCACGCAAACCACGCACGGGTAGAAGTCTACTTTACGTGCGAGGCCGGGTTGAAAAGTGGAGAAATTATAGAGAATGTGTAAATTTGCGCGTTTTTTATCAACTGTTTCGACGTTCAATCCACATAATTGTTGCAGCAACGCGTGAACGCACATCCAGTTTGCGCAGGACGTTACGAATATGCACCTTCACCGTTTCTTCCGAAATATGCAGCGCATTCGCGACTTCTTTATTTGACAGTCCTCGCGCCACTTCCTGCATCACCCCGCGTTCGCGTTCGGTCAGCAAACGGAAAGGATCGTCGCTGTTGTGCCGCGTAGCAAGATAGTGCTTCACCGCGTCGCTAAACACCTTCTCGCCCTGCGAGGCCTGCATAATCTGGCCGAGCAAGATTTCGGGTTCGCTGTCTTTGAGTAAATATCCGTCTGCGCCCGCATCCACCAGAGCATAAATATCACTGCGCGCATCAGAGACGGTCAGTACCAGAATACGTGAGCTAATGCCTTCGTGGCGCAGCGCTTTCAACGTATCAAGGCCCGACATGCCTTTCATATTCAGATCGAGCAGGATGACATCCGGTGTCAGGCGGCGGGCTTCCGCCAGCGCTTCGGTGCCGTTACTGGCCTCCGCGACGACCTGTAGCTGCGGTTCCAGCGCCAGTAACTGGCGAATGCCACGGCGCATGAGTGGATGGTCGTCCACTATCATGATGGTTAAAGCAGGTTGTTCCATGTTATCTCCCTGTCCCCTGGCATTACTGGCTTGCGGTATGGGCAGTGCGTCTGATCGGTTTTCCAGACTGCGCCTGAACGTTCAGGCGCAGGATGTTCATTGTACGGGGCAATCTCGTCTTCGTCTGTTGATCTGCCACATCCTGCATGATTATTGCGGCGTGGGTAAAATGCAAAACGGTGCGGTTGTGGCGTTATTCAATCTGCTGAGCCAGGCGCGGCGGAAAGCGCAGTGCGACGCGCGTGCCCCGTTGCAGTGCTGTAATCTGCAAAGACCCTGCCAGCCGTTCAGCACGTTCGGTCATCGTGGTTAAACCATAATGGCCGGGCGGCTCTTCCGTGCTGCCGATACCGATGCCGTCATCCGTCACGGTCAGGACATGTTCACCTTTCTCCGTGTGCTGGTAGTCGATAATAATCACCTGAGCACTGGCATGGCGAATCGCATTTAACAGCGCCTCTCGGGCGATCTGTAAGACGTGGACCTGTTGCTGGGCATCCAGGTCCTGAAGGCCTGGCTGGCAGGTGAACTGGATCTCGGCCGCGGACTGTTCCTGTAAGGAGGCGATCATGGCTTGCAGGGCCGCCACCAGATCTGATTTTTCAATGGTTAAGCGGAAGGTGGCAAGCAGCTCGCGCAGCTGGCGGTAAGCCTCTGCCAGCGCCCGATCAAATTCAGCAATGATGTCGTGTGCGGCACGATCGCCAGCATCGACGGTGCGCCTAAGCAGTGTCAGTTGAATTCGCAGGTAGGTTAACGCCTGGGCCAGCGAATCATGCAACTCGCGTGCAATCGTTGCGCGCTCTTCAAGCAGCAGCATCTGCTGATGCTGTTTTTGGGTCTGCCAGATCCAGAGTGACCGCCCCAGCATGGCGGCCAGGCTTCGCATTAATGCCTCCGGCGGCGTGGTGACGGTCGTTTGCCAGCGCAGCGTGCCAATAGGTTGACCGTCCTGCTGCAAGGGTAAATGATGCCAGGCGTACGAAGCATCGATCTGGCCCGACGCAAACATAAACGACTCGCCTTCCAGCCGGATAAACGCAAGGTTTTCCCTGGCGCGCACGTTGGCTAACACGTTGTCGAAGAGGGCAGGGTGCAAGGGGCCACGGGTCAAAATCTGTGAACTCTCATACAGCAACGACAGCGTATGGTTCGCCTGGGTGAGATCCCGGGTTTTGTCGCGTACCCGCTGCTCCAGTATCTGATAGTGAGACTGTAACTGTGCGGCCATACTGCTGAACGTATGTGACAGCACCTTGAGTTCATTCTGCTGCTGGACATGCAGTGGCGGAAAGGCAAAATTACCGCTTTCCACATACCGGCTGGCCGTGACCAGCGCATTCAGCGGCTTAACCACCTGCTGGCGGGTAAAGCGGATTGTCATCAGCGCCAGGGCCACAATCGCCACCACGCCTGTCAGACTACTGACCGCCACCACCCGCATTTTCAGTTCTGCATAACGCTGCAGTTCCAGAACAAAGCGGTCAATTTCCCCGACGTAAGCAGGCATTTGTTGCCGCCAGGCCTGCGCCGCGTTGTCATGAAGATGCTGAGCCAAAACGGGCCAGCCCACACGCAAACGCTGATAGTGGTCAATCACTTTGCGTGGCACCCAGGGACGGTCGAGCTGCTGTAAAACTGAGGCATCAAGGGTTTGCTGGAACTGCACCAGATGATTCGCCAGCAGCTGTGGCTCCAGTCTGGCATCCCAGGCCAGCCGGTAACTCTGCATCCGCAGTGAGCCCGCCAGGTTAATGGCTTCCGCGTCGCGCAGGCTGCTGGACAGCGTGAGCAGCGCCAGACCGGTAGTCAGTAAAGCCAGCAACACAATCAAGGTTAAAGACTGCGCAATACTTCTGGTAACAGAGCGTTTAACAATCACGGTAATAACCCCTTTAATGGCAGGGAATTATAAAAGAGGTGGCGGGATACGCAAGCGGCTTGTCATGGCATCGCCCAACGCGCGCCGTTCAGTCACTCAATAACCGCAGTTGACGTTTCCCAGGAATCCCGACGTCAGAGCGAACATTACTCGCACAGCTTTACACCTCACAAAGGTTGCCTTTCATTATCTCGGCAATAATCACTACCGTGTTTAACCACAGCGACCAACGCGAGTACAGGAGTATTGATGAAACATTTACCTGCTTACCTCACCGCCGCCGCCCTGTTGGCCACTGCGTCATTCCCGACCTTCGCCGCCACGGCGGTGGATCAACGTGAAGCCCAGAACCTGCAAAAGATTGGCAGCGTCTCTGTCTCCAGCGTGAATGGCTCACTTGATGATGTCACCCGCCAGCTTTCGCAGCAGGCGAAAGCCGAAGGCGCCAGCCATTTCCGAGTTATCGGCGTGGACACACCCGGCGATTCCAGTCTTTGGACCGGCACCGCAGAGATTTACCGCTAAACCCTCTCTTTTTCCATCCCTGTAGTGTTTACCGGCCAGCCAAAGGCCGGTTTTTTTGTGATCTCAGAAAAATTTTTTACAAATCGTCCGACTGATCCCCTCGGTATATTTTGCTTCGATGTTACATAACGGTTAGGATTCATCGCCGTAAATTCCCGCGCCGCTTTTAGTCAACTCACAGGCGGGCGCACAGAGGAAGACAACCCATTTCGCACTGCTAAACGCAATCGTTTGGATGCGCTATGACTTATGGTCAGGACAAACAGGAAGGCTATGAAATCTACTAAGAAATCAGCAGCGGACATGCGCGCTGCGAAACGACGCTGGCTCAATTCCCACGACTCCGGCTATAAGAAAGCCATGGGCAATCGTCACGTACAGATGATTGCTATCGGTGGTGCCATTGGTACGGGTCTGTTTCTGGGCGCAGGCGCCCGTTTACAGGCAGCGGGTCCGGCCTTAGCCATCATTTATCTGGTCTGCGGTATCTTCTCTTTCTTCATCCTGCGTGCACTGGGCGAACTGGTTTTACACCGTCCCAGCAGCGGAAGCTTTGTCTCCTATGCTCGTGAGTTCATGGGCGAGAAAGCCTCTTATGTGGCGGGCTGGATGTACTTTGTTAACTGGGCCATGACCGGGATTGTTGATATCACTGCCGTTGCGCTTTATATGCACTACTGGGGCGCGTTTGGCGATGTGCCGCAGTGGGTGTTCGCCCTGGGCGCACTGGCGATTGTCGGCACCATGAACATGATCGGCGTAAAGTGGTTTGCCGAAATGGAGTTTTGGTTCGCCTTAGTGAAAGTGCTGGCGATTGTGGTGTTTCTGGTGGTCGGTGTGGTGTTTCTCGGCACGGGCAAACCACTGGATGGTAATGCAACGGGTTTCCATCTGATCACGGATAACGGCGGCTTATTCCCGCATGGCCTGTTACCGGCGCTGGTGCTGGTGCAAGGCGTCGTGTTTGCCTTCGCCTCGATAGAACTGGTCGGTACGGCCGCCGGCGAGTGTAAAGATCCTGAAACCATGTTGCCGAAAGCGATCAACAGCGTCATCTGGCGTATTGGTTTGTTCTATGTCGGTTCTGTGGTGCTGTTGGTGATGCTGCTGCCGTGGAATGCCTATCAGGCCGGACAAAGTCCGTTTGTGACCTTCTTCTCTAAGTTAGGCGTGCCTTATATTGGCAGCATCATGAATATCGTGGTGCTCAGTGCGGCATTATCCAGCCTGAACTCCGGTCTCTACTCCACCGGTCGTATCCTGCGTTCCATGTCGATGGGCGGATCTGCACCTAAGTTCATGTCAAAAATGAGCAGCCAGCAGGTTCCGTATGCCGGAATTCTGGTCACCGTGGGTGTCTATATCATCGGCGTGGTGCTTAACTACTACGTGCCGTCTCAAGTGTTTGAAATCGTATTAAACGTGGCGTCGCTCGGCATTATCTCGTCGTGGGGCTTTATCGTGCTTTGCCAGTTACGCCTGCGTAAAGCGATCAAAGAAGGCAAAGCGGACGATGTCAGCTTCAAGCTGCCGGGTGCACCTTTTACCTCGTGGCTGACGCTGCTGTTCCTGTTTAGCGTGCTGGTCTTGATGGCGTTCGACTATCCAAATGGAACCTACACTATCGCGTCCATTCCGTTGATCGCGGTGATTCTGGTACTGGGCTGGTTTGGCGTGCGCAAGCGTGTTAATGCCATCGCCGCTACCGAACATGACCACCATGAGCACGACGGCAAATCGTCATAAACATGACCCCATTTGCTGCATAAAATGCCAGCCAGCGTGCTGGCATTTTTTTGCGCTGCACCTGCGTTTTCGGCTCGCCGTTATTGATGATGGCGTGCGGGCGGTGCGCAATTCAGATAGTTTTCTTTGGCTGCACGTCCTATTATCTCTGGCTCCCTTCATATGGCTGCGGAGCGTCCATGTCGTTCAAGATCAACATCATCAAAGATAAGCTGCTGTCAGAGAACTGGTTTGTTCTGCGTAATATCACCTATGAGATTACCGACAACCAGGGCGAAATCGTGCGTCACAAACGCGAAGTTTACGATCGCGGCAATGGTGCCACCATCCTGCTGTATAACCGTGAAAAAAACAGTGTGGTGCTGACGCGCCAGTTCCGCATCGCCACCTATGTTAACGGTAATCAGGACGGTATGTTGATTGAGGCCTGTGCGGGCTTACTGGATGATGATTCCCCTGAAGATTGCATTCGCAAAGAGGCCATCGAAGAGACCGGTTATGCCGTGGGAGAGGTGGAAAAACTCTACGCGGTTTACATGTCGCCGGGTGGCGTGACCGAGCTGGTGCATTTCTTTGCGGCTGAATATCACGAGTCGCTGCGTGAGAATGCGGGCGGCGGTGTCGACGATGAAGCGATCGACGTGCTGGAAATGGCTTTTCCTGATGCCATGCAATGGGTGAAAGAAGGGCGGATTCGCGACGGCAAAACCATTATGTTGTTGCAGCATGCGCTTATCGCGGGCTGGCTGACGCTCTGATGATGTGCAGAGCAGATGTGCCTGGCGGCACATCTGCTGCCGGGTTACGCGCAGGCCATGACGTTCCCGGCCACGCATTCGGGATGCGCCTGCAGGCGCGCCAGTGCATCGGCGTAGGAGGGCATAGCGTGGGCGGCGCCGGGTTGTTCGACGCACAGGGAGGCAAACGCCGCCGCAAAAAGCGCGGCCTGCTCCAGAGAAACCCCTGCGGCTAACCGGGCAGCCAGCGCACCGTTAAAGGCATCGCCCGCGCCAGTTGTATCCAGTGGTGTGGCGGGAAAAACAGGAATGTGAAGCAGCTGTTGCCCGTCAGACAGTAAGGCACCGGCTGTGCCAAGGGTAATAATCACCTGACGTGCGCCTTTACGGTGAAGCGCCTCGGCGGCCTGCCGGGCACTGGCCATGTCCGTGACCTTCACGCCCGTCAGCAGCATGGCTTCGGTGCTGTTTGGCGTCAGCAGATCGACCTTCGCCAGCAGGGCATCACTGATTTTTTGAAACGGCGCCGGATTGAGGATCACAAAGGTATTTGCTGCGCGTGCGTGATCAATCATGCGCTGAATGGCGCTCAGATTATTTTCCAACTGCACCAGCAGAATGTCCGCCGCCGCAACGGTCGGTTTACAGCGCGTAACCTCCGCGGCTGTCACGGTGAGATTGGCACCCGGATAGACGGAAATCATGTTCTCGGCGTCATTCCCGGCCACGTAAATCAACGCATTTCCGGTGGGTTTGTCTTTGCAGGTGAACAGCGTAATCGCATCAAAACCGGTTTTTTCCAGATGTCGCCGGGCAAAGAGACCAAAGTCGTCGTGTCCTACTTTGCCAATATAGTGCACCCGGGCACCGGCGCGCAGCGCGGCGGTGGCCTGATTAGCCCCTTTGCCTCCTGGCCCCATCATGCTGTGCTGTGCAATTAAGGATTCGCCCGGTAACGGAAAGCGCGTCATGCCTGCCACGATATCCAGGTTGAAGGAGCCAAACACACACACTTTGCCTTTCATTTTTCCCCTCCAAAATAGCGCTCAGCGGCCAGACAGGCACCGCGACAGCCGGTGTGATCGGTCGCGTGACTGAAGACGATTTTCAAACCCTGGCGCGTCACGGGTGGACGCAGGTATTGCTGTATGGCACTGCGCAGCCGCGCCAGCGGAAAATCAGCCATCGCCAGCACGCCACCGCCCAGAATCAGGTATTCGGGATCGAGAATATTCATTTCGCTGGCGATCAGCTGGGCCAGGCGCTCGACGAACGCCAGCAGATCGGGGTGATCGCCGTGCAGGGTAAAGAGCTGCGAAATGGCGGTATCGGGCTGCTGTGATGCTGCCCAGCCGCTCAGCCAGTGACCGGATATCAGGGTTTCGGCGCAACCCCGGTTTCCGCACGGGCAGGGCAGATCGTTGCCCGCCAGCGGAATATGGCCTAACTCGCCTGAACCCCCATGATGACCATGATAAAACCGGCCTTCCAGCCACAGGCTGTTCCCCAGACCTGTTCCGGGATACAAGCCCACGGCATTCGCGGGTAGCCTCTCAAGCTGCAGCAGATCCCATAACATCAGGTGGTTCACATCTTTATCCATCGCAACCGGCACGCCAAGCCGCGCACTGAGTTGCGCCACCACGGGTTGCTGATCCAGCGCCTGAATAAAGGGCAAAGAGATCACCTGCTGACGGTCACGGCTGAGAATACCGGGCAAGCCGAGCATCACGCCGTTTACCGGCTGTGTCTCCAGAGTTTCGCCGATCACATCGCCCAGCGCGGTCAGCGCATCCGGTTGTTGTGACCAGCTGGCGGTCGGCACTTTACGAAAGCCACACCAGTTCCGGCCTTCTTCCATCAACTGCAGGCGCGTACTGGTACCGCCAATGTCAATGCCAAGCCAGCGTCGTTTCATGCCGACTCCTGCACCAGTTCCTGCGCCGCATCAATACTGCTGCGCATCATCGTCCAGGCGGTGGTGAGATCCTCATGTATATTGAACAGACCCGAGGTGCCCACAATCAGCACTTCCGCCCCGGCCTCCAGCAGGGTGCGGTAAGTGCGCTGATTACAGGAACCATCAATCTCAATCAGATAACGGTAGCCGTGAGCCTGTTTTAACGCCTTGAGTGTCTGAATCTTCTCGACCATTTCCGGAATAAACGGCTGCCCGGCATAACCCGGGTCCACCGTCATCACCGTGATCTTCTCCAGCAGATGAATATAGTGGTGAATAAAGGACACCGGCGTGGCAGGGTTTAATACCACGCCCGGTTTTTTCCCCAGGCTGCGGATCTGGTTGATGACCCGGAAGGCATCACGGTTGATCGTCTCTGCGTGCGGGCAAATAAAGTCAGCCCCCGCTTTGGCCACCGCTTCAATAAAATCAGTAGGCTGCTCAACCATCAAATGCACATCGATAGCCACCGGCGTATGCGGACGGATTTGCTCGATAAAGAACGGCGAGAGGGTGATATTTTTAACGTAGTGACCGTCCATGATATCGACATGCAGGAAGTCGGCGCGGGAGTTCAGCACAGCCAACTGCTGTTTGATCTCCATCAGGTTCATACACATCAATGATGGGGAGATTTGAATACGCATCATACTTCCTTTTTCTCAGTCAGAGGATTCAGTGCCGCGCTCAGGCGCTTGCTGCGCTTCACGTCACGGCGTGCATTCAGTCGGGCTTTGCCCTGTTTCACGGCGAGCACCACAATCAGTACCGCGCCCCACATCGCCAGGCTCACGTGCTGGCTGATATTCATCAGGTTGAAGCCGGTGGAGAGGATCTGCAGTGCAATCAGCGCCAGAACGACACCGGTAACGCGGCCAAAGCCGCCGTTGGGATCGGTGCCGCCAAGAATAATGGCCAGCACGGTCAGTAGCAGATAGGCATCGCCATAACCCATGCGCGCGGAGTTAAAGCGCGCCATCATTACCAGCCCCGCCAGCACACACAGCAGGCTGGAGATGACATAGACAAGGATGATCATGCGGTGTGTGTTGATACCGCTAAACCAGGTGGCATTGATGTTACTGCCGCCCATATAGATGCATTTACCGGCGCCGGTTTTTCCCAGGAACAGCGCCAGTAGGGCGGCGGCCAGTAAAAATACCCACAGCGGCAGCGGAACACCCAGCAACGTATCGGAGCCCAGGGCGCGCACGACCGGCGGCATGCCGCTCACCGCCGCCCCTTTTGTCAGCCAGATGCCGATGCCGTTGAGCGTGATCATGGTCGCGAGCGTCACCAGAATAGGATGCGCGCCGATGCGCGTGACCATCACGCCGGTAATCAGACCGATGAGTGCCGCAATGACCATCGCGCCCAGCATCGCCAGCAGTAACCAGCCCACTTGCTGGCCGGTTCCCGCGCCGTCCGGCAACATGCTCAGTAGCACCCAGGCGATGAATAAGCTGGTCAGGTTGGCGGTCGTAATAATGGCCAGGTTTAATCCCCCGCTCAGAATGGCAATAAACATCGCCAGAGTAAGCAAGCCCAGCTCAGGCAGTTGAAAGGCCATGCTGAGAAAGGTGGAATCGGTAAAGAAACGACCGGGCAACAGGATGCTGAACAGCGCCAGTGCAAACGCGATGAGCAGCAGCAGGCCGGTATTGGTGCCGTCAGGTTTTAACGCCAATAAAGGTTTCATAGGGGTTCTCCCATCAGACAAAGCTGACGTCAGTCTCTTTGCGTTTTTTATAGTGAGTAACGGCGATGGCGATCATGATGACCCCGCCGACCACGATGTTCATGAAGTAGTTGGAGACACCAAGCAGGTTGAGACCGTTCTTCAAAATGGCGATCAGGAAAACCCCCATTAAGGTGCCGCTGACCGTGCCTTTTCCGCCCATCAGGCTGGCACCACCCAGTACGGTGGCAGCCAGCACATCCAGTTCACCGCCCACCAGCGCGTTCGGCACCACTTCCCCCATGCGGTAAACCTGTACCAACCCGCCAATCGCTGCCATCGCACCCAACCAGCCATAGGCAAACAGGTGGATCAGGCCGACGCGAATCCCGATGCGCCGGGCGGACTCTGCGTCACCGCCGACGGCATAAAGCTGGCGGCCTAAGTGGGTTTTGTTGAGTAACACGGCGGTCAGGGTGGCGATGATCAGCAGGATGAGCAGCGGCAGGCCAAGCTGAAACGTCTGGCCTTGCCACGTAAACGGCAGCACGTTGCGTAAGGTGATCCACCAGTCGGGTAACTGATAGAGGCTGCGTCCGCCGGTTAACCACATCAGCAGGCCAAACAACAGCGACTGCATACTGATGGTGATAATGATGGAAACGACCCGCAGCCAGGTGATGAGCCAGGCATTGATCACCCCGAACAGGGTGCCGCAGGCAATGGCCAGGATAATGCTCAGCAGTGCGTTATCAAACTGATAGTGCACAAACAGGGCGGCGATAAAGTACTGCACCACCGAGGCGACGGCAGCAAAGGAGATATCGATGCCGCCGGTGACCAGCACCACAAACAGCCCCAGCGCAAAGATGCCGGTTACCGCATAGCTTTCGGCTAAATCCAGCAGGTTTTGCACGCTGAGGAACTGGTCGCTGGTCAGTGAGAAAACCACAATGAACAGCAGTAAAACCCAGGTCAGCCAGCCCTGACTGGAGTGAGGACGTAAGCGGGATAAGTCAGGCATTGATCACCTCTGCAAGTTGCTGTTGCTCAACGCTGTCTGGCTGGTATTCGGCATGGATCGTGCCGTCGCGGAAATGCAAAATGCGGTCACAGTTGTGCCAGACCTCAGGGACCTCGTCGGAAATCAACATAATCGACAAGCCTTCACGCGCCAGCTCGTGGATCAACTGGTAAATACTGGCTTTCGCCCCGACATCAACACCGACAGTGGGCGAATCAAGAATTAACAGACGAGGCTGAGTGAGCACCCACTTGGCTAAAACGATCTTTTGCTGATTGCCGCCGGAAAGCGTGGCGATCGCCTGCTCGGGGTCGGCAACCCGGACGCCCAGTTGCTGAATCCACTGCAGGATCAGCCTGTTCTTGCGGTATTCATCAATCAGGTGAAAGCGGTTTTGCAGTTTGTCGAGAATGGGTAAAACCATGTTATCGGCCACCGACTGTTGCTGAACCAGCCCCAGCGTCAGGCGGTCCTCTGACACATAGCCAATACCGGCTTTGATAGCGTCTTCATGGCTGCGAAAGCGCACCGGTTTCGTGTCCAGCCAGATCTTGCCGCTGTCAGGCCGGGTCATACCAAACAGCGACAGGGCCAGCTCGGTACGGCCTGAACCCAGCAGGCCACAGAGCCCCAGCACTTCGCCTTCATACAAACGAAAATTCACGTCGTGGTACTGTCCGTTACGGCTGAGATCCTCCACCTCCAGCAGCACCCGATCGCGCTTACGCGTTGGATTTTTTAACGGATATTCCAGCTTCTGTCCGGTCATCAGCTCCGTCAGGCGGTGCGGCGTCATCTCCTGCGCTGGAAAGCTGCCAATCTTGCGACCATCGCGAATGACCGTGACCCGATCCGAGATCTCCAGCACTTCATCCAGACGATGACTGACAAACACCACACAGATGTTCTTCTGCTTGAGATAGCGCACCGTGCGCAACAGCTGATTCACTTCCGTGCGGGTAAGTGAGGCGGTGGGTTCATCCATGATCACCAGCCGGGCATCGGCAACCAGGGCACGACAGATAGCCACCTGTTGCCGCTGGGCGATAGAGAGATGCGCCACTTTTTCGTTAAGATCGAGCGTGAATTGCAGCTCCTCGACAACGCGCCGGGCGCTGTCAAACAGTGTCTTACGCTGGTGCCAGCCGAACAGGCCACGCAGGTTGTGTTCAAACGCGATATTTTCAGCCACGCTCAGGTTGGGGAACAGGGACAGGTCCTGATAGATCACCTGTATGCCAAAGTCCCTGGCCTGCTGTGTCGAGAGGCGAGGCACGATTTCCCCGTCGCCCAGGCGGATCTCGCTGCCGCTGTCCGGCGCATGTACGCCGGACATCACCTTGATCAGCGTGCTTTTGCCACAGCCATTCGTCCCGGCAAGGCAGTGCACTTCACCGGCCAGCAGCGTCAGCGACATATCGCTCAGTGCGCGATGACCGCCAAAGGTTTTCGACAACCTGTTCAGGGTGACGAGCGTTTGTGGTGCGACAGGTTCCATCACTACAGCCCCAGCTTAATCAGTTTCGGCAGGTTGGCTTTATCCAGGCTTTCGGTGTTGTTGCCCAGAATGGTGTGCGTGGTTTCATCCACCCGCACCTTGCCTAATCCTTCAATGGTCATGCCATCTTTAATCGGCGTGTTCTTCTCCATCATCTCGGCAAGACGGACAAACACTTCTCCGGCGGTATGCGGATTCCAGATATAGCCACCTTTAATGGCACCCCGGTTGACGAGCTGCGCGCCCTGGCCCGGACTGAATGCGCCAATGACGCAGACCTGATTAATCTTGTTGCGGTTCATCACCGCCCGGCCTGCGCCGATAGGGCCCTGAGAACCAAAGGCCAGAATCCCTTTGAGATCCGGATACCTGGACATCAGCTCATTGGTTGTGCGGATGGAATCATCCAGCGATTCCCCCACGCCAAATTTGTCAGTGACTAATTGCATTTTTGGGTAATGCTGCTTTTGATATTCCAGCGCGGCGTCGGTCCACTGCTGGTGGAGCGGCACCGTCAGGCTGCCAACGTACATCGCGTATTGGCCTTCATCGTGCATACAGGCTGCCAGCGCTTTCATATGGTTGATGCCATGGGTGGTTGCATCCACCAACTCAAAGTCCCAGTTGGCAAACTTCTGGCCCGGCGACTCGTGGGTAATCACTTTGATGCCCGCATCACGGGCGCGCTGTAAAACGGGTTCCAGCACCTTGGGATCGTTCGGCACCACGCCAATGATGTCCACTTTCTGCGCAATCAAATCCTCAATGGCCCGCACCTGTAAGGCGGGGTCGGCTGCGGTGGGCCCGACCATCCACGCATCGATCCCACTTTTCGCCGCTTCACTTTTTATCCCGGCCTCCATGGCGTTAAACCACGGAATGCCGCCAATTTTCACCACGATCCCCATTCGTATTTTTTCTGCTGCCTGGGCCTGGAATGCAAATAACGCGATCAGGGTGCAGGCGATAAGCTGTTTTTTCATAGCGACTCCATTTAATTATTCATAAGCTGTACGGACTGAGGGCGTTGCGAACAGTCGATAATATTTACCCCGTTCCACGCCAGTTCCTGTTCCAGTTCTTTATCTTTTAATTGGTCAGTAATGAGAAAATCCACATCACGGTAATGGCAAACACGCGCGAATGAGGGCCGAAGAAACTTAGAGCTGTCCATTAATAAATGTTTTCGTTCTGCTGCCAGAATGAGCTATTGTTTTAAATGTGCATTACGTTCATTCCCTTCGCGTAAATAACCGTCATTGCCCAGACTGCTACAGGAAAAAAAGATTTTATTTATTTGAAACTCTTTTAAGGGTTGTTCAGTCACGATGCCGTGAAAATCTTCATAGCGATCGGAATATTCTCCGCCCAGGCAAATCGTGCGAATACTGCTGCGCGCCGCCAGCGTCTGCACAATGCGCAGAGAATTGGTTAATACCGTTAATTCTATATCGGGTAACTGTCGGGCCAGATAAAAACAGGTGGTACTGCTGTCGAGTAATACACAGTCACCCACGCTAATAAATCCCAGTGCCCGTTTGGCAATGGCCATTTTGGCATCGACATGTTCATTAATTCGCTGGCGAAAAGATAATTCATATTCATTAATGCCACGATTATTTATTTGTATAGCCGCATTATATTGTTTAACCGGGACTGCACCGCCATGACTTCGCTGTAATATGCCTTTCTTTTCCAGTTGCGCTAAGTCCCGACGAATCGTTTCCTGCGAAACCTGACACAATGCGGTAAGTTCCGCGACAATGACACGTCCATTACGCATTAATTCATCAATAATTCTCTGCTGGCGTTCAATCGGCAACATGCTGGCCTCCGAGGGTTATAAAGTACTGGAAGGCGCGCGGCAAAAATGTGGCCTGAGCGTGGGTACGCAGGACGCTATTTTCACGGCGCATATAAAGAGATATTTGTTGGGTTTTTATGAAACGGGATGTAATCTTTATTATTAAAAAGTGATGCTGATCACCTTTAAAGGTCTTTTTAACCTGAGAAGAATCTGTTGATAACCTTTTATGTTTAATCTTGTGACGACTATATCATGCCTGTTTTTGACCGTTTATGTGTATTTGACCGATTGCGCTGGCGGGAATGTCCGACGAATCCGATTGAGCGGCGCGGGGTGAATCAGCATGATAAATATTCTGCAGACTTTATTGCACTTCTCTTGTCATAAAGCGGATGTTTTTTAGACGGTTAGCTGCGCTTGCTGAGCACTTCACAGAATGCGGCCTTCGTGACGTGCGCGATTGCGCTATCATCTTCCACTCAAAGAAGTTGGGGCTGGTTTTTCTTAATGTGGTATGGGATGAAATCGCTGTTTGCGTTGCCTTTTTTTATGGTTGCGGCTGTTCAGGCTGAGCCGGTACAGAAGCTGTTTTCTGACTGGCAATTAACCTGCAATAATGCAGCGCTTTGCGTTGCGCGAAGCATACCTGGCGACAAAGGCCTGGTGATGACCCTTTCCCGCCACGCGGGAACGGATGACCAGCCTTTACTGCGCATCGATTACGGCAGCGCCTACAGCGGAGCGCTTCCCGGCCCGGCACTAAAAGATAATCTGTTAGTCGATCAACGCCGACTCCGGCCCGATTTCAAGCACTGGACGGTCGAACCGCACCATCTTGACACCAGTAATCCCATCGCTATTAATGAGTTCCTTGAACTGACCATGGATGCCAAAAGCCTGCAGCTGACGTTCAATGCCGGTCCGCAGATTTCGTTGCGCGGTATGAAGGCGGCGCTGTTATATATGGATGACGTACAGGGACGGGTTAATGACATCAGTGCCTGGGTCAGGCGCGGGGAACGAAACAGCGTGCCGGCCGCCCCTGCGGTGCCACAGCTGCAACCCGCCGTAGCTGCGCCTGCGCCACTGACGCGTGAAGAGACCAGTGGCCTTATCGATTACGGCACCTGGCGCGTGAATTCGGACAGCTGTTCGCTCGATCCGCTGCGCCGGGAAGTGAGCGTATCTCCCCTGACCGATAAAAAAGCGCTGCTGCTGGTGAGCTGTGAGATGGGCGCGTACAACGTTATCGATCTGGCCTTTGAAGTGACGCGTGCGCCGCCCTATGTCGCGCGCGGTCTGACCCTGACTCTGCCTTTTACGCCGCCGGGTGACACAGATCGCCAGCTTGAGCTGATTAATGCGGATTATGATGCGGCAACCGGGCAGCTCTATACCTTTGGCAAGGGACGTGGATTGGGCGACTGCGGCACGGCCACCCGTTGGCAGTTTGATGGCGATCGTTTTGTTTTAGCCGAATACGCGCAGGAGTCGACCTGCGATGCCTGGCACAGCAGTGACGACTGGCCCACGCTCTGGGTGAGCCAGTCCGCCACGGCGGATAGCCGCGGTTAAGGAATCGCCTGCACCATCATCGGTGAGCCGTTCTGATTGCCCACCAGCTCCGCGAGCAGGTTGTTGACGCCGTCGCTCATCGGGGTAAAACGCGTCAGTGGCGAACGGGTGACGACCACGAAAACCCCAACGTTTTGCTGCGGAATCATCGCGATATAGGTGATAAAACCACCGCCACCACCGGTTTTCTGGATAATGCCAGGACGACCGTTTGCCGGGCCCATATAAACCCATCCCATGCCCAGCGCGTCGGCTTTGCCCGGCACATCCATGCCATCGACTTTATGCAGTTGGTCGCGACGGTAGATCAAGGTCTGCAGGCGGTCGATTTGCGGCGTACGATGATTCACCGATGAGTTCAGGAACTGCTGCATCCAGCGCCCCATATCATCAGGTGTCGAATAGACGCCGCCGCTGCCAATCGCTGCCAGTGTGTTGTTACAGGGGCTGGCCCCTTTTTCCGCGACCATCAGACGGGCGCACTGTTCAGGTGACGGCGTAAAGGTGGTGTCTTTCATGCCCAGCGGACGGGTAATCAACTGCTGTAGCAGTGCCGGATAAGGTTTACCTGCTGCACGTGACAGCGCATCACCGAGCAGATCATAACCAAGGTTGGAATAGGCCGCGTTGGTGCCTGGCGCGGCTTTGAGGTTGGCCTTGTTTAACCAGCTCCAGCGTTCACTCTGCGTGGGCCACACGAACACCGGACGATGCGGTTTGCCGCCGGGCTGTTCACGCGGCAGGCCGCTGGTATGGGTCGACAGGTTAATCAAACGAATGGGCTGACCGTCAAAACTGGGAACCCGTTTTCCGGGCGGTGCATATTTACTCAGGGGATCGTCAAGACGGATCTCACCGCGCTCGGCCATCTTTACCATCACTTCACTGGTCATCAGCTTGCTGAGTGAGGCGATGCGAATCAATGAATCTTTTTGCGGACGAATATTGCTGCCCGGCCGCGTATCACCAAAACTGGCGAAAACCCGCTGATTACCGTCTATCGCGACCAATGCCATACCGGTGGCACCGCTGGCATAGAAGATGTGCTCGGCATAGCGATCGACAATTTGCGATGCCAGCAACGGATCGGGCGCAACCTGCGCCATGCTTTTAAGGGGAAGCAAAGAAACCATTAAGGCCAGTAAATAAGGAGTGCGCATTTTCAACGGGGACGGCTTCGCTATAGAAATAGGGAGAAAGCCTATAGTAATGCGTTTGCGAATGACGGGAAGAGGGAAGGGCAGTTTTTTTTGTTTCGGATTACAGCACGCTGCCGGGCTGATAGCGCATCCTGGCCCAATGTGGCGATCACCTGTCGGACAGGTTTCCCTTGTGCCGTGATGCCTGGGCAGCTTAGCGCCGACAGCGTCAATCCCGGGATAACATCATGCGCGTTTATACATTCGTCTGGGATGTCCTACCTTGCCATACAGCATTTCCACCGTCAGAAACCCTGTTTCAACGCAGTGCTCCAGATAGCGGCGGGCGGTCGTCTTACTCACTCCGGTCTCGGCCATCACATCATCCACCGAAAAAAGGCGCGTCGTGGCTGCCGCAAAAAGCGTTTGTACCCGTGCTAAGGTATTTTCTTCAATGCCTTTGCTGCCGTTGTCGTGCGGATAGTTTTTTGCCTGTAACTGATACAGCACGTCCACATTCTTCTGATCGACGATTTTCCATGTGCGTTGCTGTTCCGCAAAGGCGATAAAATTGGCGAGCGAACGGTTAAGCCGCTTCCATGAGACAGGTTTAAGGACGTAATCAAAGGCCCCATTACGAATGGCCTGGCTACAGGTATCCATATCGCTGGCGGCCGTAATAAAAATAATGGAACAGTTAGCGTTTGCCAGGAGAGGATCGCCAATCAGCGTGATGCCTTTGCCATCCGGCAGATAATTGTCCAGCAGCACAAGCTGCGGCAATCTTGTTTCAAGCTGCTGCTTCGCCTCTGACAGCGAGTGCGCTATTCCAACCAGCCGCAGCTGAGGATGGTTGTTAATCAGTTCTGCATGAAGTTGAGCCAGTTCGTGCTCATCCTCAACGATCAGGACATCAATAGGATCATGTTGCATTGCTGACCTTCTCCGTTTCCGTGGTGGGATACTGATTTATTTCCACACAGGGAATAAACAGCGAGAAAATAGCACCGCGCGGCAGGTTATCGCTCACCTCAATCGTTCCGCCGGTGCGGGCAATATAGCTTTCGATTAAATACAGCCCGATGCCGTGATCGCCTCGGGTTTTGGTCGTCACCCCGCGTTCGAACATATGCTCACGGATTTCAGGGCGGATGCCTACACCGCGATCGGCGACTTCAATGATCAGTTCACGCGCGTTGAGCTTAATCAGCACTTCGACAGGATCGTGTGGCAGTGGCGCGCGTTGGGTGGCTTCAATGGCATTGTCCAGAAGATTGCCAATTACCGAGATCAGTTCGGCATCCGTGAGCGGAAGAAAGGGGCGATCCATCAGACACGCGGGATCAAAGTGGATATCTACGCCTTTCTCGCGGGCACGT
Organism: Pantoea sp. Fr+CA_20; assembly: GCF_024520835.1. Taxonomy (NCBI): domain Bacteria; kingdom Pseudomonadati; phylum Pseudomonadota; class Gammaproteobacteria; order Enterobacterales; family Erwiniaceae; genus Pantoea; species Pantoea sp. Fr+CA_20. Next base: position 31,686 of record NZ_JALNPN010000009.1, on the reverse strand, counting down.
ACCGCTTTGCCCAGCAGCAAACCGCAGAGCAGGGGCGACTGGAAGCGGGTGGAGACAAAGTCCAGCAGCTCCTGTTCGTGCTCTGACTGTGCCTCAATATAATCGATTGCCTCTTCAAAGCGGCCCATGTGCAACAGGCCAGAAAGGGTGTTCATGCGGTTAAGCTGTTCATGACGCATAATGCGCAGATTATCGACGTAACGTTTTACCTGGCTGAGTTGGGCGCTGAGTGAGTCGATATCATTGAGGTCGCGAAAGGATATCACCCATCCCATCAGGGACGATTCCAGCATGATACGGACCCGGCTGGCGATAACGGTCAGCGAATTGAAGCGGCTAATCTCATCATGGGTATCTTTTTCCAGCATGACCGGCTGCGACAAAAATGGAACGGGTGAGATCACCTGGCTGACAGATTGCCCGCGCAGTTGTTCGGCGGACTGCGCCAGTCCAAGCAGTTTTCGCGCCGCCTGGTTGATCACTTCGATTCGCAGATGTTCATCGATGACGATAACGCCTTCATAGATGGACTCCATCATCGCTTTTTGCTGACGCACCATCAGGCCAATCTCACGCGGTTCCAGCGAGCAAATCTGCTTTTTAATATTGCAGGTAAAAAACCAGGAGAAGACGAACAGGGCAATAAGCAGCAGGGCAGCCACGATCAGAATATTGACCATATTGCTGAAGGTAATCGCCTCAAGATAGCGGGTGAGATAACCCACGGAGACAATGCCAATGACCTGGCCTTGAGCGTTAACAATCGGTGCTTTGCTTCGCAGCGAAATCCCCAGACCGCCAGTCCGGATGGTGGTGATACTTTGGCCCGAGAGAACCGCAGCGTTGTCCCCGCCGACTAACGGCTTGCCGACTTTATCTTCACTCACGGAATGAAAAAGATGCAGGCCCTGGTGGTCACCAATAACGATAAAACTGGCATCGCTCTTGCTGGCAATCGTCTGCATCAATGACTGGATGGCCTGAATGTTGTGGTCCGCTATCTCTTTTTTAAGGTCAGGTATCTGCGCAATCTCCTCGGCCTGAACTTTGGCACGCATGCTCATCGCCTGGTAGATCTGTTGGTTGATGCTGACGTAATAATAACTACCCAGTAGCACGAACAGGGCAGACGTAAAAACAACGAGCGAAAGAAACAGCTTCGTTTGAAATGACAATTTCATGACGATTACACGTGCTTTGAATTAATAACATTACTGTATCATCTTTTTAACAATATGGGCCAACCCAGTATAACCCCATGATAAGCAGCATAAAAAAAACGCTGACTGTTTTTTTGACCGCGTTGCCGCCCCTTAACGTGGAAAAGCAGACGGAACCGCAATAAAAACCATAAAAACCACGGCACGAATCAGGACGACGATCACTCAATTTAAAAAAGACCATTAAAACTTTATGCCAGACACCTTCCCCTTCACGTAATTCATCCTCTTTTAACGGCATCCTGAAAAAAATAATGATGCAAAGAGGATAATAATGAGCACACCTGATGATTCTTTCTTGTCTGAGAAACTGTCCAGTACATCGCGCCGTAAAACCATGAAAGATCAGTGGTGGCATATTATGGATAACTGGAAAGTCGGGATTATTCCTCTGCCGCTCTTCGTACTGGCGGGCTTGCTTATCGCGGTAGACTGCCTGAGTGGGACGCTGAAAAGCGATATCGTGGTCATGGTCGCCACGCTTGCTTTTTTTGGTTTTGCCTGTGGGGAGTTTGGTAAACGTCTGCCCGTGGTCGGCAGGCTGGGGGCCGCCGCGATTTGCGCCACCTTTATCCCTTCTGCTTTGGTTTACTACGGTTTGCTTCCCGACATCGTGGTGACGTCCACGACGCAATTCTATAAATCGACCAATATTCTTTATCTCTACATCTGCTGCATTATCGTCGGCAGCATTATGAGCATGAACCGCACGGTGCTTATCCAGGGCTTTCTGCGCATCTTTTTCCCCATGTTGTGCGGAGAAGTGGTGGGCATGATTGTTGGCATGGGCGTCGGGCTGGCGCTGGGGTTGGAACCTTTCCAGATCTTCTTTTTTATTATTCTGCCGATTATGGCGGGTGGTGTCGGTGAAGGCGCGATTCCGCTCTCCATTGGCTATGCGGCCTTACTGCATATGGATCAGGGCGTCGCGCTGGGCCGTATTCTGCCCATGGTCATGTTGGGTGGCGTAACCGCCATTATTATCTCGGGCTGCCTGAACCAACTGGGGAAACGTTATCCGCACTTGACGGGAGAAGGCCAGTTGATGCCGAACATCGCCAATGTTGAACCTGAGCCGCTGCAATCCGTTTTTTCGGGGAAAGTTGACGTCACCGCGATTGCTTCCGGAGCGCTGCTTGCGGTGTTGCTGTATATGGTGGGCATGTTGGGTCAGAAATTTACCGGTCTGCCTGCGCCGGTTGGGATGCTGTTTCTGGCTGTGCTGGTGAAGCTGGTCAATGGCGTTTCTCCCCGTATTCTGGCGGGTTCTCAGGTCGTTTACCGGTTCTTTCGCACTGCTGTCACCTATCCGGTGCTGTTCGCCGTCGGTGTCGCCATTACGCCCTGGCATATTCTGGTCACCGCGTTTACGCTCACCAACCTGCTGGTGATTATCAGCACGGTCAGTGCGCTGGTCGCCACGGGCTTTTTCGTCGGGAAAAAGATTGGTATGCATCCGATTGATGTCGCGATTGTCTCCTGCTGCCAGAGTGGTCAGGGCGGCACCGGCGATGTGGCCATTCTGACGGCCGGTAATCGCATGGGCCTGATGCCGTTTGCGCAGATCGCCACGCGCATCGGCGGGGCCATTAACGTTTCGCTTTCGTTGTTATTACTGAGCCATTTTTTGAAATAAACCTGTTCCATGAATAACGCCAGGTGAGGCTGCGTAAACGGCAGTCTGACCTGGCGTCCTGATAAAAGCGTTGGCCTGGCTGATATTCACAGAGGGAAACAGGATTCAATCAGGGTAAACCCGCGTCATCGCTCGGCAATAGCGATTAATCCGCGCCACTCAACGCCATCGCATCCCATACGCGCGTTTTCCTCTTCTGTTCCGCTGGGGTTCCCAATGAAGGGAGCGTAAAGCAGGGCGGCAACGGCATCATGCACATCGGCTGTCGAGCAGGAAGATACGCGAGATAACGCGCGGGATGCCATGCTCAATGGATAGCCTGTTCAGGACGGATAACGAAGACCAGGCGTGAGGCGATCTGCGACAGGAAGCGGATTTCAGAAAGCCGCGCGCCAGCACAAGGCTGGCGCGCAGTGGTACGCTGAACGAGCGACCTTGCCGGATAGCGGCAGGACGCTCAGGCGGGTAGGGATTACGCCGGTTTCAGCAGGGCTTCAGCATGGCTGACGATGTTTTCCACCGTAAAGCCAAATTCAGCAAAGAGTTTTTCCGCCGGAGCCGACTCACCGAAGGTGGTCATGCCCACGATGGCACCGTCCAGTCCGACGTACTTGTACCAGTAGTCTGCAATGCCCGCTTCTACCGCGACGCGCGCTTTCACGGTGGAAGGCAGTACCGACTCACGGTAAGCCGCATCCTGCGCGTCAAACAGGTCGGTGGATGGCAGCGAAACCACCCGGACCTTATGACCGCCGGTCGTCAGCTTCGCCGCCGCACCCAGGGTAATTTCCATTTCGGACCCGGTGGCAATCAGGATGATGTCTGGCGTGCCATCGCAATCCTTCAGTACATAACCCCCGCGCTTGATGTTAGCCATCTGCTCTGGAGTACGCTCAGGCTGTGCCAGGTTCTGACGCGACAGGATCAGCGCAGTCGGGCCGTGATGACGTTCAATCGCCGCCTGCCAGGCCACTGCGGTCTCTACCTGGTCACAGGGACGCCATACGCTCATGTTTGGCGTCACGCGCAGGCTGGCAATTTGCTCAACCGGCTGGTGGGTCGGACCGTCTTCGCCCAGACCAATGGAATCGTGGGTATACACCATAATCTGGCGAGCCTTCATGAGTGCCGCCATACGGACCGCGTTACGGGCGTATTCCACGAACATCAGGAAGGTTGCGGTATAGGGCACAAAGCCGCCGTGATGGGCAATCCCGTTACCAATCGCCGTCATGCCGAATTCGCGGACACCATAATGGATATAGTTCCCGGCCGGATCGTCTTTAATGGATTTTGAGCCTGACCAGATGGTGAGGTTACTCGGCGCAAGGTCGGCGGAACCGCCCAGAAACTCGGGCAGCAGTTTGCCATAAGCTTCCAGTGCGTTCTGCGAGGCTTTACGGCTGGCAATCTTTTGCGGATTCGCCTGCAGCTCGGCAACAAACTTCGCGGTTTCCGCTTCCCAGTTTGCCGGCATTCCACCGTTCATGCGGCGCTCGTATTCTGCGGCCAGCTCTGGATAAGCCTGCTTATAGGCAGCCAGTTTGTTGTTCCAGGCTTTTTCGCGCTCAGCGCCTGCCTGTTTGGCATCCCACTGCTGGTAAATCTCTTTAGGGATCTCAAACGCCGGGTAGTTCCAGCCCAGTTGCTTACGGGTCAGCGCCACTTCTTCTTCGCCTAACGCAGCGCCATGGGCTTCTTCTTTACCGGCTTTATTCGGTGAGCCGAAGCCAATGACCGTACGGCAGATGATCAGTGACGGTTTGTCGGTGACGCTCTGCGCTTCCTGGATGGCCGCTTTCACGGCATCGGCGTCATGGCCGTCAATTTCACCCACCACATGCCAGTTATAGGCTTCGAAGCGTTTGTGCGTATCGTCAGTAAACCAGCCTTCGGTTTCGCCATCAATAGAGATACCGTTGTGATCGTAGAAGCCAATCAGTTTACCCAGACCTAACGTACCGGCCAGCGAGCAGACTTCATGGGAAATACCTTCCATCAGGCAGCCGTCGCCCATGAACACATAGGTAAAGTGGTCGACGATATCGTGATTGGGACGGTTAAACTGGGCCGCCAGCGTACGTTCAGCAATCGCCAGACCGACGGCATTCGCCAGGCCCTGGCCCAGTGGGCCGGTGGTGGTTTCAACGCCCGGCGTGTAGCCAATTTCCGGGTGCCCCGGTGTTTTGGAATGCAGCTGGCGGAAGTTTTTCAGTTCTTCGATAGGCAGATCGTAACCGCTCAGGTGCAACAGGCTGTAAAGCAGCATGGAGCCGTGGCCGTTCGAAAGGATAAAGCGGTCGCGATCCAGCCAGGCGGGATTGGTGGGATTGTGCTGGAGGAAATCACGCCATAATACTTCGGCGATATCTGCCATGCCCATTGGCGCACCAGGGTGACCAGATTTTGCTTTTTGTACCGCATCCATACTTAATGCGCGAATGGCATTAGCCAACTCTCTGCGTGAGGACATAAAGGGTCTCCCTTGTTAAGCATCAGGGCGGGAGTGCTCCCGCCCGGTAAAAGAGGGGAAAACTAGAGGCGTGCCGCCAGCACATCTTCGAGTTTTTGCTGGTCAACGGCGAACTGACGGATACCGTCTGCCAGTTTTTCTACCGCCATGGGGTCCTGATTATGCTCCCAACGGAATTCAGCTTCAGACAGCGGCGACGGCTGATGGAAACACTCGGTTGACGGCTCCAGCTTACGTTCAATTGGCTCATCACTGTTTTGCAGCTCTTCCAGCAGATTCGGTGAAAGCGTCAGGCGGTCACAACCGGCCAGCGCAAGTACCTGTTCAACTTTACGGAAGCTGGCACCCATGATGATGGTGTCATAACGGTGCTTCTTGTAGTAATCGTAAATACGGCGCACGGATTTCACGCCAGGATCTTCATCAGCGCTGTACGGGTCCATCGGTTTGCGTGAGTTGTACCAGTCATAGATACGACCGACAAACGGCGAAATCAGGTAAACACCGGCTTCGGCGCAGGCGCGCGCCTGCGCAAACGAGAACAGCAACGTCAGGTTGCACTGGATACCATTTTTTTCCAGTTCTTCCGCTGCCTTAATGCCTTCCCACGTTGACGCCAGTTTGATCAGAATACGTGAGCGGTCAATGCCATGCTCTTCATACATGCGAACCAGCTTTTCAGCTTTCGTGACGCACATGCCACGATCGAAGGAGAGGCGCGCATCCACTTCGGTCGAAACACGGCCCGGTATGCTTTTCAGAATTTCCATACCGAGGTTAATAGCCACTTTGTCGCTGGCATTGATGATCTGCGTCTCTTTGCTGCCGCCCTGTTTTTTCGCATAGTCGATGGCGTCATCAATCAGATGTTTGTAAGGCTGGAGAGCAGATGCTTTCAGAATAAGCGAGGGATTGGTGGTCGCATCTTGTGGGTGATAATTTCGAATCGATTCAATATCGCCACTGTCAGCCACCACGGTGGTGAACTGTTTAAGGGCTTCAAGCTGGTTCATTTCTACACTCCTTGAAAATACATTGTAACGAAAGGGAACACCTCTGGCCTCGTGCCCTAATCCGTGCAGACATTACGGGTCGCAGTAACGCCGACTCACCACATTGCAACAGACGGGGTGCAGTGAAAATGCGTTTTCTCTGAATGTTGTGCGATGAGGGTAGCGCGTTACCACCCGAGAGAGCATTTCTGCGGATAACGACTGCCCGGCTATTAAGAATAGCAGCCATGACAAATGACGCAGGCCAGACTGTAACAATCTGTGCCCTAAGAAATGAGGTTCTTTGAAGCGCCTCACCGCTTTGTGGTGGTCTGCTTTCTATACTGGGCGCTCACTCACCTGGCGAAGAAGGACGTCAAATGGATGACCAACTGAAGCAAAGTGCGCTTGATTTTCACCAGTATCCCACTCCCGGAAAGATTCAGGTGTCGCCGACCAAGCCGCTGACGACGCAGCGCGATCTGGCCCTGGCCTACTCACCCGGCGTCGCCGCACCCTGTTTAGAAATTGCCGCCGATCCGCTGGCCGCCCATAAATACACCGCGCGCGGCAATCTGGTGGCGGTCATTTCTAACGGCACGGCGGTGCTGGGCCTGGGGAACATCGGGGCGCTGGCCGGTAAACCGGTGATGGAAGGCAAAGGTGTATTATTCAAGAAGTTTGCCGGCATTGACGTCTTTGATATTGAGGTCGATGAGCATGACCCGGACAAGCTGATTGAGATTATCGCGGCGCTGGAGCCGACCTTTGGCGGCATCAATCTTGAAGATATTAAAGCGCCGGAATGTTTTTACATTGAGCAGCAGCTGCGGCAACGGATGAAAATCCCCGTGTTTCACGACGATCAGCACGGTACGGCGATTATCTGTACGGCAGCGGTGTTAAACGGGCTGCGCATTATCAAAAAGGCGATCTCAGACGTGCGGCTGGTGGTGTCCGGCGCGGGCGCATCGGCGATTGCCTGTATGAACCTGCTGGTCGCCTTGGGCTTACAGAAACACAATATTCAGGTGTGCGATTCCAAAGGCCTGATTTATCGCGGGCGCGAACCCAATATGGCCGAGACCAAGGCCGACTATGCGGTTGAGGATCAGGGCAAACGTACGCTGGCGGAGGTGATTGAGGGCGCGGATATTTTCCTTGGCTGCTCCGGCCCGGACGTGCTCACGCCTGAGATGGTGAAAACCATGGCAAAGGACCCCCTGATTCTGGCGCTGGCGAATCCGCAGCCAGAAATCCTGCCGCCGTTAGCCAAAGCCGTGCGGCCTGATGCCATTATCTGTACCGGCCGTTCTGACTTTCCTAATCAGGTGAATAACGTCCTGTGCTTTCCGTTTATCTTCCGCGGTGCGCTGGATGTTGGCGCGACCGCCATCAATGAAGCGATGAAGCTGGCCGCGGTTCACGCTATCGCCGATCTGGCGCAGGCAGAACAGAGCGATGTGGTGGCATCGGCCTATAGCGATCAGGACCTGAGTTTTGGGCCGGACTATCTGATTCCTAAACCCTTCGATCCCCGTTTAATCGTGCAGATTGCTCCCGCCGTGGCGAAAGCGGCGATGGATTCCGGCGTGGCAACCCGGCCGATTAGCGACTTTGACGCCTACCGCGAACAGCTCACGGAATTTGTTTATAAAACCAATCTGTTTATGAAGCCGATTTTCTCTCAGGCCCGTAAAGCGCCGAAACGCGTGGTGCTGGCCGAAGGGGAAGAGGTGCGGGTGCTGCATGCGACGCAGGAACTCGTGTCGCTGGGGCTGGCAAAACCCATTCTGATAGGCCGCCCGAACGTGATTGCCATGCGGCTGGAGAAGCAGGGGCTGAAAATCGAAGCCGGGAAGGATTTTGAAATCGTCAATAATGAATCCGATCCGCGTTTCAAAGCATACTGGAATGAGTATTACCAGATGATGAAGCGGCGCGGCGTAACACCTGAGCAGGCGCAGCGCGCGGTGATCGGTAATCCGACGCTGATTGGTGCCATCATGGTCTATCGCGGTGAAGCGGACGCGCTCATCTGCGGCACCATTGGGGATTACAACGAGCACTACGAGATTGTGGAAAAAGTGCTGGGCCTGCGTTCCGATGTGAAAGTCGCGGGAGCCATGAACGCGTTGCTGCTGCCAAACGGCAACACCTTTATTGCTGACACCTATGTGAATGAAGATCCCACGCCCGAGCAGCTCGCAGACATTACCCTGATGGCGGCCGAGACCGTGCGGCGATTTGGGATTGAACCGCGCGTGGCGCTGTTGTCGCACTCCAGCTTTGGCACCTCAAATGCACCCGGCGCACGTAAAATGCGTGACGTACTGGCGCTGGTGCAGCAGCGGGCACCTGAGCTGGAAATTGACGGCGAAATGCACGGTGATGCGGCGCTGGTGGAAAGTATTCGTCGGGAAATCATGCCCGACAGCCCGCTAAAAGGCAGTGCCAACCTGTTGATCATGCCCAATGTGGAGGCAGCGCGAATCAGCTACAACCTGCTGCGTGTCTCCAGTTCTGAAGGTGTAACGGTGGGGCCGGTGCTGATGGGAATGACGAAGCCCGTACACGTCCTTACCCGTATCGCCTCCGTGCGGCGCATCGTTAATATGGTGGCGCTGGCCGTGGTGGAAGCACAAACCCAGCCGCTATAATGAAACGGGGCCGCATTCAACGATGCGGCCCCGTGTTAACCTTCGCCCCGCAGAGGGCTGGTTTGCCTGCCTGTCATGCGGGGCAGGCGGACAGACTTCATGCCGGCAGGTTAAGCCAGTTCTTTACCGGCAGAAAATCACGGTAGAGCGCCGCTTCCGGCGAGTCTGGCTCAGGATGATAGTTATATTCCCAGCGTACCAGCGGCGGCAGGGACATCAGGATAGACTCCGTTCTGCCCCCGGTTTGCAGACCAAACAGCGTGCCACGGTCCCACACCAGATTAAACTCCACATAGCGACCACGGCGATAGAGCTGAAACTGACGTTCCCGCTCGCCAAAAGGCACGTGTTTGCGGCGCGCGACGATTGGCTGATAAGCGTCCAGGAAGCCCCGGCCCACCGCCTGAATCAATGCAAAGCTGTTTTCAAAGCCGGGCTGGTGGATATCATCAAAGAACAACCCACCGATGCCGCGCTGCTCGTCGCGGTGTTTCAGATAGAAATAGTCATCGCACCACTTTTTAAAGCGCGGATAGACATCTTCGCCAAAGGGCTGACAAATATCGAATGCCGTCTGGTGCCAGTGCAGTGCATCCTCTTCGAAACCGTAAAACGGCGTCATATCGAAGCCACCGCCAAACCACCAAATAGGTTCAGCGCCAGGTTTTTCGGCAATAAAGAAACGCACGTTGGCATGACTGGTCGGCACATACGGATTATGAGGATGAATGACCAGTGAAACGCCCATGGCTTCAAAACTGCACCCGGCCAGTTCAGGGCGATGCGCGGTAGCGGACGCGGGCATCTGGTCGCCATGAACGTGCGAAAAGTTGACGCCGGCCTGTTCAAAGACCGCGCCATCACGCAGCACGCGGCTTCGTCCGCCGCCGCCGCCGGGGCGCTGCCAGCTGTCTTCAATGAACTGTGCACCGCCGTCTTCGGCGGTCAGCTTGCTACAAATCTCATCCTGCAGATCCAACAGGAACGTTTTTACACGGGAGATATCAGGCATGTGATGGGCTTCTCTTGGTAAAAATTGGACGTGATTATAGCTTATTCATTACGACATTCGGCGATCGTACTCATCAAAGTAGTTGATTATTCCGGTGGCGATAGCCGATGCAATTTTTTGACGGAATGCGCTGGTGCCCAGTAACTGCTCTTCCCGCGGGTTAGTGATAAATGAGGTTTCCACCAGCACCGAGGGAATCGACGGGGATTTTAATACGGCAAAGGCGGCCTGTTCCGTGTGCTGACTGTGAAGGTGATGCACCGGACGGATCTGATCCAGCACGTGTTTGCCCAGCGTCAGACTGTTTTTGATGGTATCCGTTTGCACCAGGTCAAACAGGATCTGCTGCAGATAGTGATCCTGCGCTTCCACCTTTGCGCCACCGACCTTGTCGGCATCGTTCTCTCTGTTTGACAGATAGCGCGCCATGCTACTGCTGGCACCGCGGTTGGACAGGGCGAAAACCGAGGCACCGTTGGCATCCGGGCTGGTATAGCCATCTGCATGGATGGACATAAACAGATTCGCGCCATGCTGATGGGCAATTTCCACGCGCTGATAAAGGGGAATAAAGTGATCGCTGTCGCGCGTCAGGCGCACCTCAATGCGCGGATGTGACTGTAGCTCACGGCGGACGTTGTTGGCGATTTCTAAGACAATATGCTTCTCTTCCGCGCCTTCTTCGCCCACCGCACCCGAATCAATCCCGCCGTGGCCCGGGTCGATCATGACGATGCGTTTACCGTTACTGGCTGGCGGCTTTGGCGAGGTGTGACGGGAAGAGAGAGACGCCTGCTGTTCTTTTGCCTGTACGGCGCGCGGAGACAACACGGCCAGTGCAAGTCCTGACAGCAGAAGCTGGCGGCGGTGAATTAAACGTTTAAGCAAATGCATGTGCAGGTCCATAAGCAACAATTATGCAAAGTGTTATAGCGTAACGTTAGCGCCACGGCGATCTTTCAACCATTTCAGGTTATTACTTTGTATTTCAGCTCACTAACAGCCAAATCCCTTTTTTTTAACGTTGCCCCCGGTAGGGAGGGTTGCGCCAGCCGAAGAAAGCGTGATAATCAGCAAATTGTGGTGAATAGCAGGTAAAGAAGATGGAAATCCGCACCTTCCGCCAGGAAGACTTTGAAGAAGTAATCACGCTCTGGGAACGCTGCGATTTGTTACGGCCGTGGAACGATCCCGAGCTGGATATCGAACGCAAAATGCATCACGACGCCGATCTTTTCCTGGTGGCCGAAGTGGGCGGTGAAGTCGTTGGCACGGTGATGGGTGGCTACGACGGCCATCGCGGCGCGGCCTATTACCTTGCTGTGCATCCTGATTATCAGGGACGCGGTTTTGCCAATGCCTTGATGAACCGCCTTGAGAAAAAACTGATCGCACGCGGCTGTCCAAAAATCCATTTGATGGTGCGTGAAGAGAACGATCAGGTGGTCGCATTCTATGAAAAGCTCGACTACGAAACGGTCGATGTGGTGTTACTGGGCAAACGTTTAATCGAAGATCGTGAATATTAATTCTGTCTGGCCACCGGAAGAGTACGATGATAAAGGCCAGTTGCGCCTGCCGTTTCTTTTCTGGCTGATTCTGCTGCTACAGTCACGGACCTGGTTGCTGTTGATTATGGCCGGCGCGTCACGCCAGCAGGGGAACGATCTTCTGGCGCTCTTTTATCCTGACCGCCAGGCCTTCTGGTCAGGCCTGGCGCTGGGCTTACCGGCGCTGTTTGGCCTGCTGTTGACCGGCTACCGTTCGCGTCTGCCAAGACTGTGGCGCAGCTGGCGCCAGGTCTTAATGCTCGCTATGGCGATTAACCTGCTCTGGCAAGGCGCTCAACTGTATCTGGCTGATTTTCTCAGCTCGCCGCTCCCCTTGTTATTGACGCTGTTCGATCTGCTGGCGCTGCTGTGGTTATTCAGCAGCATCCGGCTTCGCGCCTGCTTTGTACCGCAACAGTATCCCGAATAAACTTTTTGCCGCTTTGCGACTCCAATCAGTTCTGCCTTATTGTCCTTTATTGTTCTTTTATTCACAGGAGTTTTCATGAAAGCTGTTCGTTACACGTTACTGACTGCGGCCATACTGGTCAGTGGGTGTGCCAGTTCCTCCGGTACTGATGCTAACAGCAGCCAGCAGGTAAGCTGGTGGAATCCACTGAGCTACCACTGGTCATCGGCGCTGCCCTGGAACTGGTTTGGGGCCTCGCTGACAGCCACAGAGCAGGGCGTGGGTGGCATTAATGGCTCCACCGCCATGACCGAAGCCGCCATAAAAGAGGGGTTGAAAGGCAAGTACGATCTGCGCCAGGGCATGCGCGGTCATAATGGTCAGGTGGTGTCGTTCTGGCAGGCCATGGATGACGGCAAAGTAATGCTGGTGGTTTATGGCCAGTCGCAGGTTGACCGCATTGAAGTGCTGGACAGCCACATTGCCAGCGCCGATGGCAGCAAAATCGGTGACGCGTTCAGCGCTAAATTCGACAAAGCCTTCAATAACTGCGTGCTGGCGAGTGGGCTGGACAACCGTGACGTGGAGTGCCGCGCGCCCAACAGTCAGCATCTTCGCTATGTCTACAGCGGAACCTGGCACGGGCCAGAAGGGTTAATGCCGTCGGATGATACACTCAAGAGCTGGAAGCTCAGCAAAATTGTCTGGCAGCGCTAAGGCCTTTTCATACCGCTAAACCGCAGGGCAGACCCTCAGCCCTGCGCGTCCAATACCATTTTCCCGCTATCTTCTGCCACCGCCTTATGCCTTTTTCGACTTTGAAATCAGCAAACGATATATAAAACCGTTACGGGTTTACGCTGAGTTATAAATAAACTGCTGTATCGGCAGATGAGATCTGCATCAAATTTCTTCAGGGTGAACCATGACCTTACCAGCGATGAAAAAAATCGTGAGCGGACTCGCACTGTCGCTGAGCCTGGCCGGTGCCGCAAACGCGACCGAGCTGCTAAACAGCTCTTACGATGTTGCACGTGAATTATTCGTCGCCCTGAATGCGCCTTTTGTCAGTCAATGGGATGCCAGCCATCCTGACGACAAGCTGACCATTAAGATGTCCCATGCCGGGTCATCTAAACAGGCGCTGGCGATCCTGCAAGGTCTGCGTGCCGATGTCGTGACCTATAACCAGGTCACGGATGTGCAGGTATTACACGATAAAGGCAAGCTGATTCCGGCCGACTGGCAAACGCGTCTGCCGAATAACAGTTCACCCTTTTATTCCACCATGGCGTTCCTGGTGCGCAAGGGAAACCCAAAGCAGATTCACGACTGGTCCGATTTAACCCGTGACGATGTGAAGCTGATTTTTCCTAATCCCAAAACCTCCGGCAACGGGCGCTATACCTATCTTGCGGCCTGGGGCGCTGCCAGCCAGGCTGACGGGGGCGATCAGGCCAAAACCCGCGCGTTTATGACGAAGTTTTTAAAGAATGTTGAAGTGTTCGATACCGGTGGTCGCGGTGCCACAACCACCTTTGCCGAACGCGGCCTGGGAGATGTGCTGATCAGTTTTGAGTCAGAAGTAAATAACATCCGCAACCAATACGGCAAAGATGACTATGAAGTCGTGGTGCCAAAAACCGATATCCTGGCGGAGTTTCCGGTCGCCTGGGTTGATAAAAATGTCGCGCAGAATAAAACGGGCGATGCGGCAAAAGCGTATTTGACCTGGCTGTATTCCCCCGAGGCGCAGAAAATCATCACGGATTTCTATTACCGCGTGAACAATCCGCAGTTAATGGCGCAGCAAAAAGCCCGTTTCCCTGCCACCAACCTGTTTCGGGTGGAAGAGGCGTTTGGCGGCTGGGATAACGTAATGAAAACCCATTTCGCCAGCGGCGGCGAGCTGGATAAACTGTTAGCGGCGGGGCGGTAATCATGTTTGCAGCCAGCCAAAAACGCGTTCTGCCCGGTTTCGGTCTGAGCCTCGGCACCAGCCTGCTGTTTACCTGCCTGGTGCTGCTGCTGCCCATCAGCGCACTGATTATGCAGCTGTCGCAGATGACGCTGCAGCAATACTGGGACGTGGTCACCAATCCTCAACTGATCGCAGCCTACAAAGTGACGCTGCTGTCGGCCGGTGTGGCCTCATTGTTTAATGCCGTATTCGGCATGTTAATGGCATGGATTTTAACGCGCTATCGCTTCCCGGGCCGCACGTTGCTTGACGGGCTGATGGATTTGCCGTTTGCGCTGCCGACCGCCGTGGCGGGCTTGACGCTGGCCGGTCTGTTTTCCGTTAACGGCTGGTACGGGCAGTGGTTTGCCCATTTCGATATCAAGATTTCCTATACCTGGATCGGTATCGCGCTGGCGATGGCGTTCACCAGTATTCCCTTTGTGGTGCGAACCGTGCAGCCGGTGCTGGAAGAGTTAGGTCCCGAATACGAGGAAGCCGCTCAGACACTGGGCGCAACGCCCTGGCAGAGCTTTCGCCGGGTCGTGTTGCCCGAAGTCGCGCCAGCCCTTCTGGCGGGCACTGCGCTGTCGTTTACCCGCAGCCTGGGTGAGTTTGGTGCGGTGATCTTTATCGCGGGCAACATCGCCTGGAAAACCGAAGTGACCTCGCTGATGATTTTTGTCCGCCTGCAGGAATTTGACTACCCGGCAGCCAGCGCTATCGCCTCGGTGATTCTGACGGCATCGCTGCTGTTGCTGTTCGCGATTAATACATTACAAAGCCGATTTGGTCGTCGTCTGGGAGGCCACTAATGGCAGAGATTTCGCAACTCAACACGGCCGATCGCCAGCCGGTTAACTGGAGTAAGTGGCTGCTTATTGGTATTGGCGCACTGATATCGCTGCTTCTGCTGGTGGTGCCGATGGTCTCCATCTTCTGGGAAGCGTTGTACAAAGGGCTGGGCGTGACGTTTAGCAACCTGACCGACAGCGATATGCTGCATGCCATATGGCTGACAGTGCTGGTCGCGTTGATTACCGTGCCGGTGAATTTAGTGTTCGGCACGCTGCTGGCCTGGCTGGTGACACGCTTTACCTTTCCCGGTCGCCAGCTGCTTTTAACGCTGTTCGACATTCCGTTTGCCGTATCGCCTGTCGTGGCGGGCCTGATGTATCTCCTGTTCTGGGGCATCAATGGCCCGGCGGGGGGCTGGCTGGATGCCCATAATATTCAGGTGATGTTCTCCTGGCCTGGCCTGGTGCTGGTCACCGTCTTCGTTACCTGTCCGTTTGTGGTGCGCGAACTGGTGCCGGTGATGCTGAGTCAGGGCAGTCATGAGGACGAAGCCGCCGTGCTGTTAGGTGCCTCGGGCTGGCAGATGTTCCGTCGCGTTACGCTGCCCAACATTCGCTGGGCCATGCTGTATGGCGTTGTGCTGACAAACGCCCGCGCCATTGGTGAATTCGGCGCGGTATCGGTGGTATCCGGTTCTATTCGCGGTGAAACCTATACCTTACCGCTTCAGGTTGAATTACTGCATCAGGATTACAATACGGTAGGCGCCTTTACTGCTGCGGCCTTACTGACCGTGATGGCAATCGTGACGCTGTTTCTGAAAAGCATTGTGCAATGGCGTTTAGAGCAACAGCATAAACGCCTGCAACTGGAGGACAATCATGAGCATTGAGATTAACCAGATCAACAAATCCTTTGGTCGCACAGCGGTGCTGAACGATATCTCACTGGATATTCCTTCTGGCCAGATGGTGGCATTACTGGGGCCGTCCGGTTCCGGTAAAACAACGCTGCTGCGTATTATCGCCGGGCTGGAGCATCAGAACAGCGGTCAGATCCGTTTTCATGACCACGATGTCAGCCGTCTGCATGCGCGCGAGCGTCAGGTAGGCTTTGTCTTCCAGCACTATGCGCTGTTCCGCCATATGACGGTATTTGACAACATTGCCTTTGGTCTGACGGTGTTGCCGCGCCGTGAGCGTCCGTCCAGTGCGGAGATCAAGCAGCGCGTCACGCGCCTGCTGGAGATGGTGCAACTGTCCCATCTGGCAAACCGTTTTCCGGCCCAGCTTTCCGGCGGGCAGAAACAGCGCGTCGCGTTGGCAAGGGCGCTGGCGGTGGAACCGCAAATCCTGCTGCTGGATGAGCCGTTTGGCGCGCTGGATGCGCAGGTGCGCAAAGAGTTGCGTCGCTGGTTACGCCAACTGCATGAAGAATTGAAGTTTACCAGCGTGTTTGTGACGCACGATCAGGAAGAGGCGATGGAAGTGGCCGATCGCGTGGTGGTGATGAGCCAGGGCAGCATCGAACAGGTGGGCACGCCGGACGAGGTCTGGCGCGATCCTGCCACGCGTTTCGTGCTGGAGTTCCTGGGTGAGGTTAACCGCTTTGACGGTGAAGTTCATGGCTCTCAGTTCCATGTGGGTGCGCATCACTGGCCGTTAGGTTATACCTCAGCACATCAGGGCGCGGTCGATCTGTTCCTGCGTCCGTGGGAAATCGACGTTTCACGCAGGAGCAGCCTGGAAACGCCATTGCCTGTTCAGGTCTTAGAGGTAAGCCCTCGCGGTCATTTCTGGCAGTTGGTAGTGCAGCCAAGCGGATGGCAGAGCGAGCCGTTCTCGCTGGTCTTTGATGGCGAACAAACCGCACCGCTGCGTGGCGAACGCCTGTTCGTCGGGTTACAGCAGGCCCGACTGTATCAGGGGGCGACGCCGTTACGGGCGGTTGCCTTTGCGCATAGCGCCTGATATTTTCTTTTTCACGCAGGGCGGGACAGTGTCCCGCCTTTTTAATGACCGTTATACCGCAATGATTCAGGCTGAAGCCTGAACGATGGCGGATAGCGTTTTGCCAGGAAATGCACCGTGACCACTCTGGAAGACACCATCGGTAATACGCCGCTCATCAGGTTGCAACGCCTGACGCCTGACAACGGCAGTGAGGTCTGGCTTAAACTGGAAGGGAATAATCCCGCCGGTTCAGTGAAAGATCGCGCCGCCTGGTCGATGATCCATCAGGCGGAGCGGCGCGGTGACATTACTCCAGGCGATCGGCTGATTGAAGCCACCAGCGGCAACACCGGTATTGCGCTGGCGATGATTGCGGCAATGAAAGGTTATAAGCTACGGCTGCTGATGCCGGATAACATGAGCCAGGAGCGGCAGGATGCGATGCGTGCCTATGGTGCCGAGCTGGTGCTGGTCAGCCGTGAACAGGGAATGGAAGGCGCCCGCGATCGGGCCCAGGAGATGGCTGCTCGGGGTGAAGGCACCGTACTGGATCAGTTTAATAATCCCGACAATCCACTTGGCCACTACCAAACCACCGGGCCGGAGCTGTGGCAGCAGTCGAAACAGCGGATGACCCACTTTGTTTCCAGCATGGGCACCACCGGCACGATTACCGGCGTAGGTCGGTTTTTAAAAGATCATCATACCGGCGTCAAAGTGATTGGCCTGCAGCCGACCGAAGGCAGCAGTATTCCCGGCATCCGCCGCTGGCCACAGGCCTATATGCCGGGCATTTATCGTCCTGAGTTGGTGGATGAGATTATTGATATGGGCCAGCAGGAAGCCGAAGAAACCATGCGCGCGCTGGCGCGTCGTGAGGGCATTTTCTGTGGCGTCAGTTCCGGTGGCTCGGTTGCCGGGGCGTTGCGCATTGCCAAAGCCTGGCCGGGAAGCGTGGTGGTGGCCATCGTCTGTGACCGTGGCGATCGCTATCTTTCTACCGGCATCTATCAGTAGCGTGTCGTCAATATCGACGCGTTAAGAAAGGCTTGTGCTATCCGCCGGGTGCATAAGCCTTTTTTATTTGCCTGGGTTCGCACTATGCTTAATCGCATCTGTAAGGATCGCGTAAAACCGGCTGCGCATTGCGCTGACTCGGGTCAAAATAGCGCCAGTTACACATGAGAGATAACAATGAAAATCTTGCTGGTAGATGACGACGTAGAGTTAGGCACGATGTTAAGCCAATATCTGATTACGGAAGGCTTTGACACGCAACTGGTTTTAACCGGCACGGCCGGGGTTCAGGGGGCGCTGTCCGGTGAGTTTAGCGCCATGATCCTGGATATCATGCTGCCCGATATGAGCGGCACCGATGTGCTGCGCCAGGTGCGTCAGCAAAGCCGCTTACCGGTAATTATGCTGACCGCCAAAGGCGATAACATTGACCGGGTCATCGGGCTGGAGATGGGCGCTGATGACTATATGCCCAAGCCCTGTTATCCCCGTGAGCTGGTTGCGCGTTTGCGTGCCGTACTGCGCCGCGTTGAGGAGCTTGCGCCGCCGCAGGACAAGAAAGAGACACTGCAATGGGGCGAGTTAACCCTCAATTCGGCCAGGCGCATTACGGAATGGCGTGGCAAAACCTTTGACCTGACCGCTTCAGAATTTAACCTGCTCGATTTGCTGTTGCGCTCACCCGACCGTGTTGTCACCAAAGACGAACTGTCAGAAAAAGGGCTGGGACGACCGCGTGAGGCTTACGATCGTAGCGTGGACGTGCACATCAGCAATATCCGTCAGAAACTCAGTGCGCTGACGGCGGAGAGCATTACGATTGAAACCGTCCGCAGCATTGGCTATCGCATTCGATGAATCACAGCTATCGCGGACGCATGTTCTGGAAGATCCTGCTGGGCTTCTGGCTGGTGTTTGTCATTATCAGCCAGCTTATCTGGTTGGGGTTTTCGCTTTCCGGTACCCGACACCATCCACCTGAACTCCTGGTGACACAGCGTCTGGCTGACGTGCTAATGGCGTCAGCGTCATCTGTGCTGGAACGTGAAGGGCCCGCCGCACTTGCGGTAATGACAGCGGAATGGACGCCTGAAGAACGGCAATTTCTCAGCATCAATCCCGTTGATGATCTTCAGTCTGACGCCACTGCAATCCCCTCCGTTTCCGAAACACCCGATAAATCACTATTTCCCGACCAGCTGGTGCGCCAGGTGCAAGGTGCCGACGGCAAGGATTATGAGCTCCTGTACGATCTCAGAGGCATGCGCGAACGGAGTCGGGAAGGGCGGCCGCACAGTTTCCTGAATATTCCCGAGCCGATGTTTATCTTTGCTGGCTCGGTGGGGCTGCTGTTCAGTTTGCTTCTCGCCTGGAACCTGACCCGGCCGATGCGACAGCTGCGTGAAGGATTTTCCCGGGTGGCAAATGGTGATTTGCGCGTCCGGCTTTACCCGGCGTTGCGTAAACGTCACGATGAGCTGTCCAGCGTGGCACAGGCCTTTGATGCCATGGTGGAGCGGCTGGATACGCTGGTGAAGGCGCGTGAAGCTCTGCTTCATGATATCTCCCATGAACTGCGTTCCCCGCTTGCCCGCCTGCAACTGGCAACCGGCCTGGCACGGCAACGGCCGGAAAACGTGAATGCTTCGCTGGATCGCATTGACGAAGAGGCACAACGGCTCGATAAGATGATCGGCGAGCTGTTGACCCTGGCGCGTGCGGAGCATGAAAGTATGCCGGGTGAACACTATTTTGATCTGGCGGGATTGTTAGAGGCGGTCGTGACAGATCTGCGTTATGAAGCGCAGATTCCCGGTGTTGAGGTGACGTTTGACGTTGACGGTCAGGCCGATCATACCGTGCGCGGCAATGCTGAACTGTGTCGTCGTGGCATTGAGAATGTGTTGCGCAATGCGTTGCGCTTCTCGCTTCCGGGACAGCGGATTGAGGTGAGCCTGAAGGTGGAATCTCAGTGGCTGGCCATTCACGTGCGCGATCAGGGGCCTGGCGTGGATGAAACCAAGCTCTCCAGTATTTTCGACCCTTTTGTGCGGGTGAATTCACCCCTGATGGGGAAAGGTTATGGGCTGGGGCTCGCTATCGTGCGTAAGGTGGTTCTGGCGCATCATGGCGAAGTCCGCGCCGTTAACCGGCCAGAAGGCGGTCTTGAGTTGACCCTGCGTTTACCGCGTTGGCAGCCGCATTAATGTTGTCACAGGCCATAAAAAAACGGCACCTTTGAGGGTGCCGTTTTTCTTTTTACATCTTAGTGCGGATTACTTCTTAATACGAATCACCGGCGTTTCACCCACGATGACCTGACCAGAAAGCTTAGTCAGCTCTTTGATCTCATCCATGTTGGAAATGACAACCGGTGTTAACGTTGATTTTGCTTTCTCTTCCAGCAGGGCCAGATCGAACTCGATAACCACGTCGCCTTTTTTAACCTTCTGACCTTCTTCAGCGATACGTTTAAAGCCTTCACCTTTCAGCTCAACGGTATCAATACCGAAATGAACGAAAAGCTCAATGCCATTATCTGATTCAATTGAAAAGGCGTGATTGGTTTCAAAAATCTTGCCGATAGTACCGTCAACCGGTGCAACCATTTTGTTGCCGCTGGGTTTGATCGCAATACCGTCACCCACGATTTTTTCTGCAAACACCACATCTGGTACGTCTTCAATGTTCACGATTTCGCCTGACAGAGGCGCTACGATATCAATTGTCCCAGCGCTATCTGTTTTTTCGCCAAAAAGTTTAGAAAACAAACCCATGATCTTCTCCTAAGCAGTAATTTGGGGCCAGCATCTCGTGGATCAGCAGAGCGTTTTTTCTTTAATGAACTTGTTAACCAGGTTCATCAAGTCTTCCGCCGTAGGTTGAGCCAGTGCCTGCTCTGCCAACGCCTTCGCATCTTCGAAATGTGTATTACGAATAATTTTCTTGATGCCAGGGATAGAAATGGCACTCATGCTGAATTCGTCCAGCCCCATTCCCAGTAACAGTAGTGTAGCACGTTCGTCACCTGCCAGCTCACCACACATGCCAGTCCATTTACCTTCAGCATGAGACGCATCAATAACTTGTTTGATGAGGTTCAATACTGACGGTGTCATTGGGTTATACAGGTGCGAAATCAAATCATTACCACGGTCTACTGCAAGAGTATACTGCGTCAAATCGTTTGTCCCAATGCTAAAGAAGTCGACTTCTTTAGCCAGGTGACGGGCAATCACGGCAGAAGCGGGGGTTTCAACCATAATGCCGACTTCGATTGACTCATCAAACGCTTTGCCTTCTTCGCGTAACTGCCCTTTAAGCAGCTCCAGTTCCGCTTTCAGACTGCGTACTTCTTCGACCGAAATAATCATCGGGAACATGATACGCAGCTTACCGAAGGAGGAGGCTCGCAGAATGGCGCGCAGCTGAGCATGCAGGATCTCTTTACGATCCATCGCGATACGGATAGCACGCCAGCCCAGGAACGGGTTCTCTTCTTTTGGCAGGTTCATGTAAGGCAGGTCTTTGTCACCGCCGATGTCCATGGTACGCACGATAACGGCCTGCGATCCCATCGCTTCAGCAACGGCTTTATAGGCCTGGAACTGCTCTTCTTCAGTAGGCAGCGAATCGCGATCCATAAACAGGAACTCGGTGCGGTACAGACCTACACCTTCAGCGCCGTTACGTTCGGCACCGGCGATATCACGCACGGTTCCGATATTGGCGCAGACTTCGACCTGATGACCATCCAGCGTCACCGCCGGCAGGTCTTTCAGCTTGGCCAGTTCATGTTTTTCTGAATGATACTGATGCTGAACGGCTTTCAGCTCTTCCTGAACCGCTTCAGACGGGTTAATGTGAATCGCATTGTTCACGCCATCCAGAATAATGAAATCGCCGTTCTTGATCGTGGCAGTCACGTTACCGGTACCGACGATTGCCGGGATCTCTAACGAGCGAGCCATGATTGACGTGTGCGAAGTCCGACCGCCCAAATCGGTAATAAAGCCCAGCACCTTTTTCAGGTTCAGCTGTGCGGTTTCTGACGGCGTTAAATCTTTCGCCACCAGAATAGATTCGTCCTGGATTGCGCTCAGGTCGACAATGTGCAGACCTAAAATATTTTGCAGCAGGCGTTTGCCGATGTCGCGCACGTCCGCCGCGCGCTCTTTCAGGTATTCATCGTCCAGCTCTTCCAGGGCTTTAGCCTGGGCGTCAATCACTGAGTTCACAGCGGCATCGGCAGTAGCGTGATCTTTTTTGATCAGGTCGGTGATTTCCTGCTCCAGCTCTTCGTCTTCCAGCAACATGATGTGGCCTTCGAAGATCGCTGCTTTTTCTTCACCCAGGGTTTCGCTGGCTTTAATGCGAATGGCTTCCAGCTGCTCAGCCGCTTTGCCACGGCCCTGAAGAAAACGCTGAATTTCCTGCTCAACCTGATCATCTGAAATCTTTTTGCGGTTGATGACGATCTCGTCTTCTTTCAGCAGCAGAGCTTTGCCGAAAGCGATACCTGGTGATGCTAAAATGCCTGAAATCATAACCTTACCTTTTTATCACGATGGCTGACTGGACTCGTTGCATTGCCATAGTCGTGGGACACGTACTCTACGAAAGCAATAACGCGGACAGTTTGTCCGCGATCAAGATGTTGCACGCAATGGCGCAGAAGAGTCGTTTTAAAGCGGTGCAGAAAGGAGATTACTCCAGTTCCGCCATCAGCTTAACCAAATGCTCTACGGCTTTTTGCTCATCTTCACCTTCCGCAGAAAGTGTGACAACGGTGCCCTGGGTCAGACCCAACGTCTGCAGCTTGAACAGGCTTTTCGCGCTGGCAGATTTACCATTGGAGGTGACAGTGATTTCTGACTGGAAGGCTTTAGCTTCTTTGACAAATTGCGCAGCAGGGCGAGTATGCAGTCCGTTTGGTGCGGTAATGGTAACTTCTTGCTGGAACATTCTATTTCCCCAACTTTTTCAGGATTAGTGTTATGGATCTAAAGTCTAGCCTGGAGCCGTAACTTTAGCCTGTGTAGGTGCGCGGGTATACATCTTACTGTCTGACAAATGCGCTTGAATGAGTCTTTCTTTCCCGCTGAGTGTCAAAAAGCGTTTTGAGCACGTCACCGGGTAATTATGCCGTGATTCGCCCTTTCACTAAATCTGAATATTGACTCAGCTTGATCCACTTCAAAGGAGGATTAATTTCAGGCTTCGAAATAATTGGCAGTCTAAATACCAGAGCCACGTTACTGAAATCAATCTGCCGCATGGTAAAAGTGAGATCTACGCCACAAAAAAGCACCCATCTGGGTGCTTTTTAAGCATTTATCCGAAAGCCTTCCCGCTTACTGCAGTTCTTTCTCGGTAAAGAGATCGGCAAACAGGGCAGTACTCAGATAGCGCTCACCAGAAGAGGGGAGGATAACCACAATATTCTTGTCGGCATAGGCTTCGTCTTCCTGCAGCTTCAGCGCGGCGGCGACGGCAGCGCCAGAGGAAATACCTGCCAGAATACCTTCTTCTTCCATCAGACGACGTGCCGTAGAGATAGCGTCTTCGTTGGTGATGGCGACAGCCAGGTCAATCAGCGCCAGATCCAGGTTGCCGGGAATAAAACCGGCACCAATGCCCTGAATTTTATGTGGGCCAGGTTTCAGCTCTTCGCCTGCCATTGCCTGAGCAATCACGGGAGAATCGGTTGGCTCGACCGCTACCGTGATCAATGATTTTTTACCCTTGGTGTTTTTGATGTAGCGGCTCACACCTGTCAGGGTGCCACCGGTGCCGACACCGGCAATAAACACATCCACTTCACCATCGGTGTCTTCCCAGATTTCCGGGCCGGTGGTCTTTTCATGAATTTCCGGGTTAGCCGGGTTGCTGAACTGCTGCAGCAGCAAGAATTTATCCGGATTGCTGGCAACAATCTCTTCAGCTTTGCCGATTGCGCCTTTCATGCCTTTTGCGCCTTCGGTCAGCACCAGGTTCGCACCCAATGCTTTCAGCAGTTTACGACGCTCAACGGACATGGTGTCCGGCATGGTCAGCGTCAGCTTATAACCGCGTGCGGCAGCCACGTACGCCAGTGCAATCCCGGTGTTACCACTGGTCGGCTCAACCAGCTCAATGCCGGGCTTAAGAATACCGCGCTTTTCTGCGTCCCAAATCATATTGGCACCGATACGGCATTTCACACTAAAGCTTGGGTTACGGGACTCAACCTTGACAAGGATGCGGCCGTTACCGATGCGGTTCAGTCGAACCAGCGGCGTATGACCAATTGTTAAAGAGTTGTCTTCATAAATCTTGCTCATAGCCTGTCCTTAACTGTATGAATTATTGGGAACCCTCAGAGCATACCTGTTCTTCTTTCTGGCGGAAGGAAAGAAATCATATATCTATATGTCTCATGGCAATAAGACCTGCAAAAAATCGCATAAGGCTGGCTGATGAGTTTAGCCTGGGTTTGCGCGGGCAAGGCGCGTGCGATAGCGATCGACCCACATCGCCGTTGCGCCACAAACCGCCACCGGCATGATGGCAAGGTTAACTACAGGAATCATAGTAAACAGGCTGACCAGCGCCCCAAACTGCATATTCGCCGTCTTGTGCTGACGCAAGGCATGGCGCATTTGCTGAAAACCTACCTTATGGTTATCGAAAGGATAGTCGCAGTATTGAATGGACAGCATCCATGCGCTGAACATAAACCACAGCACCGGCGCGACAGTTTGCCCAAAGCCCGGAATAAAGTAGAGCAGCAGTAAGCCAAGCGCGCGGGGCAGGTAGTAGCCCAGCTTCTGTAATTCACGTTTCATGATACGCGGTATATCTTTGAGCATGCCGACCCAGCCGCTGTCGGGGAGCGGTTTGCCGGTCAGGCGCGCTTCCAGTTGTTCTGCCAGCAGGCCACAAAAGGGGGCAGCAATCAGATTGGCTATAGTGGAAAAGAAGTAGCTGAACACCAGCACGACGGAAATCACAGACAGCGGCCACAGCAAATAGCTCAGCCACTGCAGCCAGTCTGGCACATGGGACATTAACTGTGGTATCCACGTATCCAGCTGGTAAAAAAGCCACACGAAAGCGCCGCCCAGCAGAACGATATTGACCAGTAAAGGGATGATCACGAAGCGCCTGAGGCCGGGTAATCTGACCAGCTTCCAGCCCTGGCTGAAGTAGTGCACACCGTTAAAAGAGGATACCGAATTGTTTACAGCCATAGAGCCCATTCTCCTGAAGATGTTAAGGCGCGCCCACTATAACCTGGCTTTTTCTGCTGGCCAGGTGCCGTTTGGGTAAAAAAACAGCGAAAAAGCGTGGGTGGTCTATCTTATTTGTGAGAAAATACTGCACAGACTTGCACTTATCTGGCAGGGCAAATACAGTTAGAGAATAAAGTTTGCCGCGGTGGCAAGGTATTGGAACAACAGAGAATACAATGATGCAGGATTTGCGTCTGATATTAATCGTTGTTGGCGCGATCGCCATTATAGCGCTTCTTATTCACGGACTGTGGACCAGCCGTAAAGAGCGCTCTTCAGTGTTCCGCGATCGCCCTCACAAACGTTTGAAACAACGTGATGAACATGATGATGAGACCCTGACCGATGACGTAGCAGAAGGCGTCGGTGAAGTTCGTGTGCGCCACACGCGCGAACACCAGGAGCCTCATTTCGATGACACTCGCGTGCAGCCGGACGAGCCTGTCACAGCAGCGCGTGCGCGTCAGTCATCCACCGCCGGGCCTGACAGCGATCCGCTTTTTGCCCCAGCGCCAACGTCTGAACCTACGCCCCAGCAACGGCCCGCGCCAGCACGCCAGCAGCCTACCTTTGTTGCCGCGCCTCCGGTACAGGCGGACCCTCTGCTGGATGCCGACCCGCTGGATGCGGTGCAGCCTAATCCGGTTTACCAGGCGGCACCTGAGCCTGAGCCTGAAGTGGTTAGCCCGCCGCAGCCTAAGCAGCCCGAGTCCCGACCGGCGGCCAGCAGCAAACCGAAAGAAGCCGTGTTGGTTCTGCATGTTGCCGCCCATTCTGGTGGTCAACTTAATGGTGAAGCGCTGTTACAGGGCATTTTGCAGGCCGGCTTCCAGTATGGCGAAATGAACATCTTCCATCGCCATCTCAGTCCGGCCGGAAGTGGCCCGGTGCTGTTTAGCCTGGCTAACATGGTCAAACCCGGTTCATTTAATCCAGACGAAATGACCGACTTCACTACGCCTGGCGTGTCCATTTTCATGATGGTGCCGTCGTATGGTGATGCGAATCAGAATTTCAAACTGATGCTGCAGTCGGCACAGCGCATCGCGGACGATGTCGGTGGCGTGGTACTTGATGACGAGCGCCGCATGATGACGCCGCAGAAACTGGAAACCTACAAAGCGCGTATCCGCGATGTGGTTGAATCCAGAGACTGATCCGCACTTTTCCAATTTGTTATGATAAACCCCCGCCTGTCGGGGGTTTTTTATCTGATGGGGTTATATGAAATCCGTCCAGGAACACATCACCGAACTGCGCACTACGCTGCGCCATCATGAATACCTTTATCACGTAATGGATGCGCCGGACGTTCCCGATGCGGAATACGACCGTTTGATGCGTGAACTGCGTGAGCTTGAAGAACAACATCCCGATCTGATTACCCCGGATTCACCGACGCAACGCGTGGGTGCTGCTCCGCTGATGGTGTTTGAGCAGGTACGTCATGAAGTTCCCATGCTGTCACTGGATAATGCTTTTGATGAAGCCAGCTTTAGAGCGTTCAACAAACGCGTTCAGGATCGTCTGAAAAGCAGCGACGATCTGGTTTACTGCTGCGAACTCAAACTGGATGGCCTGGCCGTCAGCCTCTTGTATGAAGATGGACTGTTAACCCGTGCCGCCACACGCGGAGACGGAACGACCGGCGAGAATATCACCACCAATGTGCGGACGATTCGCGCCATTCCGCTGCGGCTCAAAGGCGAGAATATTCCCGCCCGCGTCGAAGTGCGCGGTGAAGTCTTTATGACCCAACGCGGTTTCGAAAAGCTGAACGCTGAAGCGCGCCGTACCGAGGGCAAAGTCTTTGCCAATCCGCGCAATGCGGCAGCGGGTTCCCTGCGCCAGCTTGATCCGCGAATCACCGCGAAACGACCACTGACCTTCTTTTGCTACGGGTTAGGTCTGCTGGAAGGGGGCGAGATGCCGCGCAGCCACATGGCGCGTCTGCAACAGTTTAAAGCCTGGGGTTTGCCCGTCAGCGATCGTATTCGTCTGGCTCATAATGCCGATGAGGCTCTGGCGTTTTATCACGACGTTGAAGCCCAGCGTACAGCGCTGGGGTTTGATATTGATGGCGTGGTGATCAAAGTCGATTCTCAGGATTTGCAGGAAAAACTGGGCTTTGTGGCCCGCGCGCCCCGTTGGGCGGTGGCTTTCAAGTTCCCCGCCCAGGAGCAGATGACCGTGGTGCGTGATGTCGAATTCCAGGTCGGCCGCACAGGGGCGATTACGCCTGTCGCCCGACTGGAGCCGGTGCAGGTGGCAGGCGTCATGGTCAGCAATGCCACCTTGCATAATGCGGACGAGATTGAACGGCTTGACCTGCGTATCGGCGATAAGGTGGTTATTCGCCGTGCCGGTGACGTTATCCCTCAGGTGGTGAATGTCATCGCCAGCGAACGTCCTGAGGATGCGCGTGAAATCGTGTTTCCTGCCCACTGTCCGGTCTGCGGGTCAGATGTGGAGCGCATCGAAGGCGAAGCCGTGACGCGTTGTACCGGTGGGCTGATCTGTGGCGCGCAGCGCAAAGAAGCGCTGAAGCATTTTGTGTCGCGCCGTGCCATGGATGTGGATGGCATGGGCGATAAGATCATCGATCAACTGGTGGAAAAAGAGTATGTCAAAACGCCAGCGGATCTGTTCCGTTTAACCCGTGAAACTTTGACCGGTCTGGATCGCATGGGCGCGAAATCAGCGCAGAACGTGGTCGATGCGCTGGAGAAGGCCAAATCCACCACGCTGGCGCGCTTCCTGTATGCACTGGGGATTCGTGAAGTCGGAGAAGCCACGGCGGCTAATCTGGCCAACCACTTTGGTGAGTTGCAGAAGGTGATGGACGCCGATCTTGATGCGTTGA
Organism: Pantoea sp. Fr+CA_20; assembly: GCF_024520835.1. Lineage (NCBI taxonomy): Bacteria > Pseudomonadati > Pseudomonadota > Gammaproteobacteria > Enterobacterales > Erwiniaceae > Pantoea > Pantoea sp. Fr+CA_20. The sequence continues at coordinate 3,870 of NZ_JALNPN010000009.1, read as the reverse complement.
TTGCGGTGCAGGATGTCGGCACCGTCGTTGCTAAGCATGTCCGCAACTTTATGGAAGAAGAGAGCAATCGGGAAGTCATCCGTCAGTTGGTTGAGGATATTGGCATTCACTGGCCGCAAGTGGTGGTGGTGAAAGCCGAAGAAATTGATAGTCCATTTGCAGGCAAAACCGTGGTGCTCACAGGTTCGCTGTCACAGATGAATCGGGACGATGCCAAGGCCCGTCTTACCGAACTCGGCGCGAAAGTGAGCGGGAGTGTATCCAGGAAAACCGATTTGCTTATCGCTGGCGAAGCTGCCGGTTCAAAGCTGGTGAAGGCGCAGGAGCTGGGCATTGAAGTGATTGATGAGGCTGAAATGATTCGGTTATTGGGGGCCTGAAATGGACAAACAGTATCTGGTTGAGATAGCCAATACAGCCATGCCCTTTGGCAAATATAAAGGCCGGATGCTGATTGATTTGCCTGAACCCTATTTGCTGTGGTTTGCCCGGAGTGGTGATTTTCCGTCAGGGCGTTTAGGTGAGCTGATGCAGCTGACGCTGACCATTAAAATTGAAGGGCTGGAAGGGCTGGTGAAGCCCTTAAAGCGCGGTGAATAAGCACGCTGCCTCGTGGGTATCAAGCCAACAAGGCAGCGTTTGGGTTACTTCTGCGATTCCACCGCCGCGGCTTTTACTTTTTTAGCCTGCATGTCGTTGGTTTTCTTATAGCGCCCGGCTATAAACGAACACACCATTAACTGAACCTGATGAAAGATCATCAAGGGCAAAACGATGATGCCGACCGCACTGGCGGGGAACAGAATGTTCGCCATGGGCACGCCGTTTGCCAGGCTCTTTTTAGAACCACAGAACAGAACAACGATCTCATCCGGGCGGCTGAAGCCGAACAGACGAGAGGCAAAGTAGTTAATCAGCAGTACGATCGTCAGCAGCAGTACGCATCCCGCCAAAATCCACAGCAGCGTATCAACGCCCACGCGTTTCCAGATGCCGTTGACCACGGCTTCACTGAAGGCGGAATAAACGACTAACAGAATGGAGGTTTGATCGGTAATCCCAATCAGACCACGATGTCTTTCCACCCAGCCGCTAATCCAGCGACGCGACAGATGGCCCAGAACAAAAGGCACCAACAGCTGCAGCATGATTTTTCCCACCTGCTCCAGACCATCGCCCGGCCCGTTACTGTTGACGTCCATGACCAGATTCACCAGCAGCGGGGAGATAAATACGCCCAACAGGCTGGATGCCGATGCGCTACATACCGCGGCGGCAACGTTCCCGCCGGCCATCGAGGTAAAGGCAATCGCTGACTGCACGGTGGCAGGTAAGATACACAGATACAGGAAACCGGTATAAATCTCTGCGCCGACGTTTACCGGATGCCACCAGACGATTAGCATGCCGATAGCCGGGAACATCACAAACGTACTGCACATAATCCAGAGATGGAGACGCCAGTGGCTGCTACCGGCAATGATTTTTTCCCGCGATAGCTTGGCACCATGCATAAAGAAAAGCAGGGCAATCGCGGCGGTAGTGAGGTACTGGAAAACGTCAACGAAGCCGCCTCTGGCAGGAATAAAAGAGGCCAACAACACGGTGATGATAAGCTTTATCATCATTGGGTCTATACGTAAAAATCCCATCGTTACAATCCGGTTAAATTAAGTCTGAGAGGATTGTGCGTGATGCGGGTTTAGAAATAAAATTAATTTATTAGATTAATCTATGTGAGAAATCGATGAATTACTCTTTGCGTCAGCTACGCACCTTTGTTGCCGTTGCCCACTATGGCGGCTTTAGCCAGGCCGGGCAGGCTATTGGCCTGAGCCAGTCAGCGGTGAGCCACAGTATAAAAGAGTTGGAAAATGAAATCGGCGTTCGCCTGCTGGACCGTACGACGCGCGAAGTGGTCCTGACTGAGGCCGGACAGCAGCTGGCATCGCGCATGGAAAGGCTGCTGGAAGAGATGAATACGACGCTGCTTGATATTCGCAGCTACGGCGAACAGCGCAGTGGGACGGTACGAATCGCGGCCAGCCAGACCATTTCTGCGCACCTGATGCCGCAATGTCTTGCCGCCAGCCAGCATAGCTATCCTGATATTAAGATCATTTTGCACGATCGCGTTCAGCAGTGGGTGTTAGAAAGTGTACGCAATGCTGAAGTCGATTTTGGGATCGTCATCGGCCCGCTTAATGACACGGATTTTGACTGCTGTGCGATTCTGGACGAACCTTTTCTGCTGTTGTGCCGGGAAGACGATCCGCTTGCCGAGGTAGCACAGGCGCAGTGGTCTATGTTGGACGGCAGGACGATGGTGCTGCAGGATTACGCTTCAGGCAGCCGGATATTAATTGATGCGGCTTTACGCCAGCAGAACGTGAATATTCACGTGATCCAGGAAATCGGCCATCCCGCTACGCTCTTTCCCATGGTTGATGCGGGCATTGGGATCAGCATTTTACCGGCTCTGGCGTTACCGCTACCGGCGGGGCGCGCACTAACGGTACGGCGTCTCTATCCTGAGATCAATCGCACCCTGACGTTAATTAAGCGTAAAAATCGCTCTTTAACGCCAGCGGCCGAAGCGATATGGCAGGAAGTGCGTCAGCAGGCAAGATTGCTGACGCAACAACGCGAATCCAGACCTGCGTTTTAAATATAAACGTCAAGTTGGTTGTTTTGCGTAGGGCGATTGACACCATCTGCAGGGGCAGTATTACCTTCTTTTTGCGCCTGCTTTGCTTCAGCTTTCTGTTGCTCTTTGCGTTGTAACTGCTGGATTTGCGCTTCTAAAACCTGGATTTGTGCCTTAATCGTATCTTGCTGCTTCTTTTTCTCCTCTGTGGTCATCGTCTTATCGTCGCCCAAACTTTTCAGTTGGTCGTTGAGACGAGAAATCTGCTTATTCAGGCTGGCGATTTGTGATGCGGTATCACTTGAATTGACCGTGTCTGATGAACTGCCGCTTCCGATACTCGGTGTGCTGGTTAATATAGTTGTCATGAGGCTCTCCTTACAATTAGACGTTTTAGGTTATCGGACGTTAACAGGAAAAGCTTAATGTCTCTGAGTGTTAAATATGTGAAAAGATTCTTACATTCTTGCGTGAGGTTAAGGCGGGCAGGGAAGATGAGAGGTGACGGCAGGTAAGATGGACCCGACTGGCATCTGAGCACAGAAAAGAAAAAGGGCCGCCAGCGCTTTATGTGAAGAGGGATGTTGTGCAGGGTTTCTCCCGTCCGGGCCTCGCCCTTCGGGTGATGCTGGCGCATCAGCCTGAACCGCTTTGCGATTCAGTCGAACCTGCCGGCAGGTTCTCATCCCGCACGTTTTACGCATAGCAAAAAGGCGCCTTTAGGGCGCCTTTCAACATTGGTGGGTCGTGCAGGATTGCCTCGGCCCGGTGGGCCTCGCCCTTCGGGTGATGCTGGCGCATCAGCCTGAATCGCTTTGCGATTCAGTCGAACCTGCAGCAGGTTCTCATCCTGCACGTCAGACATCGGAGCGCAGAAACGAAAAAAGCGCCTGAAGGCGCTTTTTTCTGAATTTGGTGGGTCGTGCAGGATTGCCTCGGCCCGGTGGGCCTCGCCCTTCGGGTGATGCTGGCGCATCAGCCTGAATCGC
>NZ_JALNPN010000009.1:0-134 GCF_024520835.1 Pantoea sp. Fr+CA_20 | reverse complement strand
CGTCAGACATCGGAGCGCAGAAACGAAAAAAGCGCCTGAAGGCGCTTTTTTCTGAATTTGGTGGGTCGTGCAGGATTCGAACCTGCGACCAATTGATTAAAAGTCAACTGCTCTACCAACTGAGCTAACGACCC
>NZ_JALNPN010000008.1:0-183787 GCF_024520835.1 Pantoea sp. Fr+CA_20 | reverse complement strand
CCGCGGGAGCTGCGAATAAGATCCCGGAAATATGCCGATAAAAAAAAGGCTGGTCACCTTAAGTGACCAGCATTAGGGTTAGCCCGGTTTTTTTACATCCGTTATTTCAGGCAAAAAAAAACACCTGCCATAAGCAGGTGTAAGATCAGGTCGGTTTGACAACCGAAAGGTACCCGACTCAACGTGGTGTCTGATAACCCTGTAAGACTTTCGCGATACAGGCAGGCAGACAACAGGTACCCAAATTGGCTCTGCGTCATTCCCAGGTTTATGTAGCCTAAGCAGACATAAGAGGTGGAATGAGCATCTACACTCTCATTATTGCATAATTCATGCCAGTTGCAGATTTTATTTTATCTTGTCTTAAAAATCATAACGTTAAAAATCAAAAAATGATCAGGCTGATTGAGATTTGTGATATCCGTCGGGTTATAACGACAAAACCCGGCATGGATGTCGCAAATAAGCGACATACAAAGTAAAAACCTGTCAATTACTTATAAAACAACCCGTTAAGCGTCTCGGTTTTGCGACAGTTTGTGTTATGGCATGATCCGGGGTTGATCCATTAAGAGGTCTGTCGCTGAGCGGGCTGGGCGGGCTGGGCGGGCTGGTTAATTAGATATCAATCGCCCCTGGGCCGTTGCACTCGGGCCGTTGCCTTCGCAACGTTGTCTCGCTTCGCCCGGCGCAAACGGCCTTCGGAGGTGCTCATCCTCATTTTATTCAGGCGAAAAAAAACTGTCTTTTCAGACAGGTTTCTAAAATGGTCGGCGAGAGAGGATTACGCGCCCCTGCGGGACGCGCCCTTCGGGCCGTTGCCTTCGCAACGTTGTCTCGCTGACGCTCGGCACAAACGGCCTTCGGAGGTTCTCATCCTCATTTTACACAGACGAAAAAAAACCTGTCTTTTCAGACAGGTTTCTAAAATGGTCGGCGAGAGAGGATTACGCGCCCCTGCGGGACGCGCCTTTCGGGCCGTTGCATTCGCAACGTTGTCTCGCTTCGCTCGGCGCAAACGGCCTTCGGAGGTTCTCATCCTCATTTTATTCAGGCGAAAAAAAACCTGTCTTTTCAGACAGGTTTCTAAAATGGTCGGCGAGAGAGGATTCGAACCTCCGACCCACTGGTCCCAAACCAGTTGCGCTACCAAGCTGCGCTACTCGCCGATTTTTTATTTTGTTTTGCCTGGTGCGAAGAGAGGGACTTGAACCCTCACGTCCGTTAAGACACTAACACCTGAAGCTAGCGCGTCTACCAATTCCGCCACCTTCGCGTATCCCAGCAAAATCTGGGGTGGCTAATGGGACTCGAACCCACGACAACTGGAATCACAATCCAGGGCTCTACCAACTGAGCTATAGCCACCACTGTACTGAATGTTGCAAGTCAAACCCACAGCATTTAAAACTTTGTTACTAACGCGGTACTCAAACCACCGAAGCTCTTACGCACATACTAAATGGCGCGCCCGACAGGATTCGAACCTGAGACCTCTGCCTCCGGAGGGCAGCGCTCTATCCAGCTGAGCTACGGGCGCGTAGCGCCGTTGCGGATGTGCATACTAGAGATAAGCGCCCATCCTGTCTAGTGCTTTTTAAAGAAAATAGCGCGTTTGATTACGCTTTGTGCATTTCGTCGACAATTAACGCATTTACGCCAGCACAAGTGCTAAAAACCTGGCATTAATCAGCGATCTCAGAGATCACCACGCCAGTGATAACGCAAATATTTCACCAGCTTTAACTGTCTATGTATGCGGCTGGGTTGCTTAATCAAGCGATAGAGCCACTCCAGTCCAAGCTTCTGCCAGATTAAGGGCGCACGCTTTACATGCCCCGTAAACACGTCGTAAGTGCCGCCTACGCCCATATATAACGCATCGGGCCAGTGATGCCGACACTCGGCCATTAAACGCTCCTGCCGTGGCGAACCCAGCGCCACCGTCACCAGCCTGGCTCCACTCGCCGCAACGCGGGCAAACAGGGCGTCCCGTTCGTCAGGCGAAAAATAGCCATCCTGAGCACCGACAATATTCACGTTCCACTGACGACGTAATTTATCGCAGGTTTCATCCAGTACCGCCTGCCGACCCCCAATCAGGAACACCGGCGTTCCATTGCGGCCCGCGCGCTCCATCAAGGCTTCCCACAGGTCTGCGCCAGCAATGCGCTGCACTGAGGCGTGAGGATATTTCTTGCGAACAGAGCGCACGATGCTGATGCCGTCGGGGTATTTGAATTCAGCCTGCTCAATTTGAGCGCGCAGCGCCTCATCCTGCTCGGCATTCAGTACCTTTTCCGCATTGATAGCCACCAGCGTTCCTGTCCGAATACCTGACAGCGGCATCAGGAAATCCACAAAAGCAGTCATGCTGTTAAAAGCGTAAAGCGTAATACCGCGAATCACATAGCGTGGCGTATCGGAAACCGTGCTCATTTCTTTTTAATTCTTCCCTTAAAGACCAGAGGTTAATCAGGATGGGCTATGAAGCGCCCGCTCACTACGGCTGCGAATCAGGCCGACATGATCCAGTAACCAGAAAAGCAATTTCGCCATTCCCAAACAGGCGGCAAAAATAATACAGAAAAACACCACTCGCGATCCAAACGCATCCAGCCCTTCTCGCGCCAGCACAATCATGTTGAACACCGCACCAAAACAAAAACTCTGCAGAATCGCACCGGTGTAACGATTCGATTCCTCGCGGCCACGCTGATATAAGGTATCAAAGGCCTTGATGATTAACCCGACAGCCACGGCACCTGGCACAATCGCCCAGACGCCGCCCATAACCAGTAACGAACCGATTAAGGTGGGTGAAATGGCCAAACCGGAATGGTTATTCAGCACATCCCAGGTAAAGTAGTTGGCGCTGTTCAGGACCGCCATGGGACGATCGGGCCACAGCCATGATGGGATAAATACGTAGAAATCACGCCACATAGGCGCTAAGCCCTGAAAATCTATTTTATGGTAATTCTCCAGCAGCAGAGCCAGATTTTCCCACGGCGAAAACGTATCGCGCGTCAGGTAGAGAAAGGTGTAAAAAGCCTCATCACCCATGACATCCAGGTTGTAGCGACGCAACGCCAGCCAGAACATCCCGGCAATCGCCATGACGCCCGCCGCGGCCAACATCCACAATGTTATCCAGCCACGCGTAATGCCAATAAACAGAAACAGCGCAAAGGCGATAATGATATTGGCGCGCGTGCCACCGACCAGGGCATACGTCAGCAAGCCAAAGCTTACCGTGACAATAAGAAACAACAGCCAGTTACGTCGTGTGGGATGTAAGAAATAGGGAATCAACATCGCCGGGATGAAGAAATAGAAGAATCGCTTCAGCGCCACGCCAGACACTTCGCTGGAAAAAATCTGGTTGTAGGCCGTGAGGCGGAACAACAAAAATCCGTTATGGGCAAAGAACACCGTAACCGTAGAAATCGCGACCAGTGCCAGTAATCCACAGGTCAGATGCGTCTCTACCCGGTTCATTCGCAGCCAGGGCCTGGCGGGCGGTGCCGCTATCGGCCTGAGGCGCACTTTGTAACTCACAAAATAGATAGCATAAAACGCCGTGGCGGAAAGCAGCGCCTGCAGTAAAAAATCAGCCGAAACCACCTGCGTATCAAACCGAAACACCAGAACAGAGGTTAGCGGGAAACCGAAGTAAAAGGTCAGCAGAAACAATAAAGTAAAAAACAGGTGAAAGTTAAATCGCGCCTGCTTTAGCTCGCGTAAATTCAGGGTCACAATGGTCACCAGTGACAGTACATAGACTATCAACAGACCACTAAACGCCATAAGACTCATGAGGGCTCTCCTTCGCAAAGGCGCAACGCCGTTCGCCAGCCTGCCAGATAGCCTGGGGCCAGAAAAGCAATGCTCTGTTTATCACATCCTGATAATTGTCGACGCGCCTCTGCAACAAGATCCGGCGTCAGCACGTCATCACTGAACAAGGCAGGAAGTTGCTGTGCGGTAACATCCCGCCAGAACGGATTTTTACGCGTCAGGACAAAAGGCACATTAGCCTGAATCAACAAACACAACGTTCCCACACCCTGTTGCCGTTCGAACATAAAATAGCCTAAATGACAACGCCCCAACAGCGCCAGATAGTCATCAAAAGCAAGGTTGTCACGTAATAACCTTACCTGCCCCTGAGGATAAAGCCTGTCAGCCGCGCGCTGAATCTGCCCGATATACTCATCGTTACCGGGGGGATAACCCAGCGGCACCTCAATGCGAACATATTCACCAAACTGGGCCTTAATCGCTTTCAGCCCCTCAATATGGCGGTTACTGGCATCACCAGAATTGCCCAGCAGCACGGTAAAAGTCTTGTCAGGATGGGGCGTGACTGCTGCAGCGGGTAACTTGGTGGGGAAATAAAGCAAAGAGTGCGGTACAGACTTGTGGCGTTGCTGGTAATGGTGCAGGTCGCCCTGGGTGGCAAACAGGTGCGCAACGCGCCCCTGCGCGATACGACGCAAAAAATAGAACAGACGAAACCGCAGGCTACGCGAATCTTCATACAGGTCCGCGCCCCAGACATGCCAGTAAAGCTGAGAACGGCGTAACCTGCCACTCAGCAATGCCAGCCACAGCCAGGGATTAAACTGTCCATGGCAAAAGAAACGTTGCTCGCGGTTTTTCGCTCGCAGTAACACTGCGTCAGACAGAGCTTTCTTACTGCTAAACGTTTCAATGTGCAGTGCGTCAAAACCTTTCAGGCTTTCAGGCTGCTGCGTCACCACCATAAAGTGACGCGGCGCTGCCGCAGGCAGTTCGGTGCTCATCACGTCATTAAAAAAACGTAATACCGTGAGATTGTGATGGGGAATGTTGGATCCCAGGACATGAAGTAAAGTCATTTTTTTCGACAGTGAAGAATAAATGCGCCACAGCAGAGCGCGAAATAAGTAACGTAAGTGAACATATAGGCTTGCGCTGCGCCACTTGCCCCGTGTAACGGAATAAGCCAGCGTGAGAACAGCGTCAGCAAAATAAACTGGCTGATTTCGGTTAGCACGTAAAAGCGTAACGAGGCTTTCGCGATGACCAAATAGCCGAAAACGTAGGCACCCACTTTGAACACATCGCCGCACAGTTGCCAGACAAACAGATCGCGCATGTCGTGAAACGCCGCCGAAAACAGCAGGCTGATAGCAATATCGCGCATGATCCAGACGCTCAGGCTGGCTACGGCGACGGCCGGTAACACAAAGCGTAACGCCCGCCCGATCTCGCGTGCAATAGCCTGTTTGTTGTCTAGCCTGGCAAGCGTTGGTAAGAGCCAGACGCTAAACGTAGCGGTGATAAACTGCAGATAAGCGTCGGAGATACTGGTTACGCCCTGCCACAAACCTACCTGAGCCCAGCCATTACTGGCCGCCAGTTGATTTCGCATCATCACCCAGGCCACCGGCAGTGTGACCGCGGTGATCAACGCCATGAGGGTATATTTTGCCAGATGACGCGCCATTTCCGGCTGCCATGTTGGCCGCAGCCAACGTAACGGAAGCGGTACACGGCGTTTCAGTATCACCAGCGCAGGAAAAACGAGTAGTGCCGGCACCAGCGCCAGACCGGTTAATGCGCCCGCATAGCCTCCCAGCCACCAACACAGCACGTAACCCAGCACGCCCGTCAGGCTGCCTGAAATCAGGGCCAACGCATTACCGCGTGCATCACGGTAGCCTTTTATCAATGCCAGCAGCAGGTTTGCCCACGCAATACCGAACTGGAGAAAGGCAACAATACGTATCACGTTTTGATAGCGATCGTGACCAAACAGCGCGGTGCTGACGGGCGCGGCAGCCAGCAAAAACACCAGCGCCAACAGCGTGGAGAAACCCGTTACCATTGTCGAGGCGGTTCCGACGAGTGCCCGTAGCTGCTGAGGTTGCTGTTGATATTGCGCAACATACGTGGTGACGCCGTTAAAGATACCGGCACCGGCCAGAACGCCCAGTACGGTGATTAACTGGCGAAAGTTACCCGCCTGGCCCACGCCTTCCGGGCCAAAACTGACGGCCAGTAACTTGACCACCAACAAGCCAGCCACAATTTTTACCAGCGTTGATGAGGCGGTCCATACCGATGCTTTGGCTAATGACATCAGGAAAAAAAGCTCAGCAACGAACCGATCACGGTACTTTGATTGTTATCCGACAGATTATAAAACAGCGGCAAACGTAATAAACGCTCACTCTCGGCGGTGGTAAAACGGTCGTCACCGGCAAAACGGGAAAAACGCAGGCCCGCAGGTGAGCTGTGTAAGGGGATATAATGAAAAACGGCCAGGATTTCGGCCTCTTTGAGCCAGTTGATCAACGCCTGACGATGTTGCTGATCGCGCAGTTTGATATAGAACATATGCGCGTTATGCTGGCATTCGGCCGGAATCGACGGCAGCGTGAGCTCGCCTTTTTCCGCCAGCGGCTTCAAGGCATCGTAGTAACGTTGCCACAGGCGTAAACGCTGCTGGTTAATACGTTCAGAGGCCTCCAGCTGCGCCCAGAGATAAGCCGCCTGTAGGTCAGCCATCAGATAGCTGGAACCCATATCGCGCCAGGTATATTTATCCACCTGCCCCCGGAAGAACTGACTGCGATTGGTGCCTTTTTCTCGAATAATTTCCGCACGCTCCACCAGGCTGGCATCATTAATCAGCGTCGCGCCACCTTCGCCGCCGGCGGTGTAATTCTTGGTTTCGTGAAAGCTAAAACAGCCGATATGGCCAATCGTGCCCAATGCCCGCCCTTTGTAACGCGACATCACCCCCTGGGCAGCATCCTCGACGACAAACAGCTTATACTGCGCCGCCAGTGCCATAATGACGTCCATTTCGCAGGCAACGCCCGCATAGTGGACCGGCACGATAGCGCGGGTCTTATCCGTAATGGCCGCTTCGATCAGGGTTTCATCCATGTTCATGGTATCGGGACGCACATCCACAAACACAATTTTCGCGCCACGCAATACAAAGGCATTGGCGGTCGAAACAAAGGTGTAACTCGGCATGATGACTTCGTCACCGGGCTGGATGTCGATCAACAGTGCCGCCATTTCCAGCGATGCGGTACAGGAAGGCGTGAGTAATACTTTCACACTACCGAAGCGCTGCTCCATCCACTGCTGACAACGGCGAGTATAACCGCCATCGCCACACAGCTTGCCGCTGCTCATTGCAGACTGCATATAGTCGATTTCGCTTCCCACGACCGGGGGCGCATTAAAGGGAATCATGACCTCTCCTGTAAAACCAGTACGCTGTACTTTCCAGCCGCGCGCCACTGCGTAAATAAAGACGCATCGCCGTAAGATTACTGATTTGCGTCGCAACCCGCAGGCGCTCTAGCTGGCGTGCGCGGCCCCAGTCAGCCGCAGCCAGCATCAGGCGCTGACCGATACTTTGCCCCTGCGCCTCAGGCACCACGGCCAGCAGGCCAATGCGCGCATCGCCTTCTACTTCACGCAACGAGACAAAGCCCTGCAGCGCGCCGTTCTCATCGCTGGCTACCAGACACTGGTGATCGAAAGTGCCACGTACCGCATTTTCGATCCATTGAGCATAGAAACGCGCGCTGTCTTCTGGCGCAAACCACGGCGTGCGAAAACGACTTTGACGAAAGGCCACAGAGGCCGCTTCACGTAGTGCGGCAATTTGTGTTTCCCGTGCAATGCGAATACCTGTCTGCCGTTCGGTGCGCTTGATCGTCAACGACAGATCCACTTCACCTTCCACCAGATGAAACTGGTGCTGATTTAAGGCATCAATGATCTCGGTTTGTTCGGCAGGCACTTTAATTTGAAACAACGCACAGGGATGCTGAAGTGCGCGTTCAAGCGGCAGATCGCCCCCTGTTTCCAGCCTTACGGCGTCGATGCCGAAGAACTGGCTCTCCCATACAAGTGGATTAACCTTCACGTGGACAGACATAAGTTAACCGGACCCTTTGTTGACCAGAGGCTTCTTTTAGCGCCAGACACCTTTCGTATCAACAACCCATTGCTGAGTAATATGCGCAGCTTCAACACGGCGGAACGCATGATGATCAACCAGCATCACCAGGATATCAGCCTCTTGCAGCGCCTGCGCCGTTGAAACCAAGGTAGCCTGCGTCGCTAAACTCTCGGGGATCTGCTGAATATGCGGCTCAGTGACCCACGTACGGCCCTGATGCCAGTCGGCAATCAGATGCACCACTTCCATGGCCGGGCTTTCACGCAGGTCATCAATATTCGGTTTAAACGCCAGCCCGAAGCAGGCAATAGTCAGATCGCTGGCACGTTTTCCGGTCTGCATCAGGCAATCTGCCAGCGCCTTTTTTACCTGATCCAGTACCCAGTGCGGCTTGGCATCATTCACTTCGCGGGCGGTACGGATCAGGCGCGCTAAGTCAGGGTTTTGCGCCACAATAAACCAGGGATCAACGGCGATGCAGTGTCCGCCGACGCCGGGGCCTGGCTGCAGGATATTGACGCGTGGATGGCGGTTCGCCAGGGCAATAAGCTCCCAGACGTTAATCTGCTGCGCAGCGCAAATCAGTGACAGCTCATTGGCAAAGGCGATGTTCACATCGCGGAAGCTGTTTTCTGTCAGCTTGCACATTTCAGCGGTACGGGCATTTGTCTCGACGCATTCGCCCTGTAAAAAAATACGATACAACGCACTTGCGCGGGCAGAACAGGCCGGCGTCATGCCGCCAATCACGCGATCGTTACTGATCAACTCCACCATGATCTGGCCGGGCAAAACGCGCTCGGGACAGTAGGCAATGAAAATATCCGGATCATCGCCGTGCTGTGGAAAACGCAAATCAGGACGTGCTGCCGCCAGCCAGTCGGCCATCTGCTCTGTACTACCCACTGGCGAGGTCGATTCCAGAATAACCAGATCGCCTTTTTTCAGTACCGGCGCAACAGATGCGGCGGCAGCGCGAACGAAACGTAAGTCGGGTTGACGTTCCGCCATAAACGGCGTGGGCACGGCGATCAGAAAGGCATCTGCCGCTTCTGGTTGCGTCGTTGCGCGTAAATCACCACGCGCGACCGCAGCCTGAACCACCAGATCTAAGTCGGGTTCGACAATATGAATAGCACCCCGGTTGATGGTATCAACGGCGTGAGCATTAATATCGACGCCCACGACTTTCTTTCCCTTTGAGGCAAAAACGGCTGCAGTTGGCAGCCCAATGTAACCCAGTCCAATAACGGAAATGGTTTCAAAACTCATAAGTTGGCTCTGTTATCTTTTAAAGCTTGTAAAATTCGCCCGCAGGCATTGCCATCCCCATAGGGATTATGGGCGCGGCTCATGGTCTGCCAGGCCTCGTCATCATTAAGTAATGCACTGACTTCAGAAACAATTTTTGCCGTATCCGTGCCCACCAGCTTTACCGTTCCCGCGTCGACAGCTTCTGGACGCTCGGTGGTTTCGCGCATCACCAAAACGGGTTTACCCAGCGAGGGGGCCTCTTCCTGAATACCGCCAGAATCGGTGAGGATCAGCCAGGCGCGGTTCATTAACCAGACAAACGGCAAATACTCCTGCGGTTCAATCAGCACGATATTGTCAATACCGCGCAGAATGCGGTTAACAGGTTCATGCACATTGGGATTGAGATGCACCGGATAAACGATTTGTGCATGAGGATGCTGGCGCGCAATCTGGGCCAGCGCGCTGCAGATGCGTTCAAAACCCTCACCAAAACTTTCACGGCGATGACCTGTGACCAGAACCAGCTTTTTGCTTTCATCAAGAAACGGATAACGTGCCGTCAGTTGCGCATTAATCTCGTTATCGTCCAGTACTCGATCACGCACCCACAGCAGGGCATCAATAACCGTATTGCCGGTTACCACAATGCTGTCGTCGGCCAGGTTTTCATCAAGCAGGTTCTGTCGGGAACGCAGTGTGGGCGTAAAATGCAAACGGGCCAGATGACCTGTCAGCTTACGATTACCTTCTTCCGGCCATGGCGATGCCAGATCGCCCGTGCGTAAACCGGCTTCAACGTGACCCACGGGAATTTGCTGATAGAACGCCGCCAGACTGGCCGCGAGCGTGGTGGTGGTATCACCATGGACCAGCACAATGTCGGGCTTGAAGTCGAGTAGAACGGTGTGCATCCCTTGCAAAATACGGCAGGTTATTTCCGTTAACCCCTGCTCGGGTCGCATAACATTGAGATCGTAGTCAGGCTGCAGCTGAAATAAGCTCAGTACCTGATCGAGCATTTCACGGTGCTGAGCGGTAACACACAGCCGGGATTCAAAAGCAGGGTCCTGCGCCAGCGCTTGCACGAGTGGCGCCATCTTAATGGCTTCAGGTCGGGTGCCAAAAACTGTCAGAACTTTCACACTGTTTCTCTCAATCTTGTGTATCTGACATCGGGCGCTGACGACGCGCCAGCGCCACGCCCGCACCAACCAGTGCACCTACCGCGCCCCACATCACCATCATAAATACCCGGCGGGGGCTGTCGCGTGAAACCGGCTCTTCCGGCGTACGCAAATAACGGTAAGTCTGGAATTTGTTGTTTAGTGTGGGTCCGGCATCCAGTGTCGTCAGCATCGCTTTATTTTGATCGTAACTTATGTCAAAGCTCGGCCCCGTGGCGCGCAGGGTTTCTAACTGTCCCTGCAATAACGGTTGGCCGATTAAAAACAGATCGCTGTCAGCAAGATTCTCACTCACTTCGCGCGTCTGCTTTTCGTTAATGCCCTGTTCGCTGGCAATTTTCAGCGCCTGTTCCAGGCGATGTTGCCGACGTTGAAACACGGCATTAGCGACATCTTCCTGACGTTTAACCTGCGCTTTAAGTTGACCCTCACGCGCTTGCCACGCGCCTTTTAACTCAGCATTAAGATGGCGCGCGGCGCGCTCACTGGCATAGGCAATATACTGGCGCAGTAGATTGTTGGCATCACTGGCAGTTTCTGCTTTTAACTTGACGCTGTCGAAGGTATTACGTGCGGTATCCGCGGGCGTAAACTGGATGTTATCAATCATATCGTCCAGCAAGGCAGCATCGTTATGGGCGTTGCCGCTTTTACGGCTTTTATAATAATCGGTTTGCTGCCAGAACTCCCGGCGGGTATCCCAGGATGAGAGCTGCATCAGGAACTCCCGATACACGTCGTCCATGACGCTAGGTAACGGGCTATTTAACGTCAGCGCGTTACTGCGCATATCCAGATTATTGAGAAACTGTTGCTGGGAATAATAGGAACCCAGCATATTCACCGTTGGCCGCCCCGTTATCGCGGTGGTGCTCCAGACCTGTTTCATCAGTAACGTCGCTATCCAGGCTATCAATGCAAACAGCACCGCACAGCCGACTATCCAGCGTTTTCCACGCCATAAGCGACAGCCCAGGCCGCGAATATCCAGTTCGTTCTCCACAACGTTAGCGCGCATCAGAGCGTTATCCTTTGTTAAGTCTAATCAAACTTTATCTTTATCAGTATCATCAGGGGTATTCATGCGACGCTTAAACCGCCTAATTCGTCTCGCTATACGCCAGGAGTGCTTCAGGCAATAGCCATAAGCCATAAACGCAAGCAGAAAAAGGACTAACATCACCCATTCAGGTACAAATGCGAGGTACTCACCCAGAACGCCAATACCTGCAAGTAAGGCAGCTGCGACCGTTATCAGTACAAACGCCTGACGCGAGCTAAAACCGGCCCGCATGAGTAAATGATGTATATGCTGTCGATCGGCCGAAAAAGGACTCATTCCCTTACGCAGGCGGCGATACATAATAGCGACCATGTCCATCAGGGGGATGGCAATCAACCACAACGCGGTCACCGGCGAGATGGGATGACTCAACCCCTGGGTGGTTTCCAGCAAAATCCAGATGATGGTAAAACCAATCATCGTGCTGCCTGCATCACCCATGAATACTTTATAGCGTCGACCCAGCAAACCAAGATTGAGGATAATGTAGGGCAGAATGGCGGCGATCATAGCAAAACACCACATGGCCAGGCTGTACTGACCATCCAGGGACAGAATGACCCCCATTGCACCAAACGTTACCGAAGAGAGTCCTCCCAGCAACCCATCAATCCCATCAACCATATTGAAGGCATTAATGGCAGCCCAGACGGCAAAGAGCGTCAACACATAACCGAACGGTCCGACAATCAACTCAACCGGACCGATGATAAATCCCAAACTCAGCAGATATAGCTTCGCGCCAGCCATCATCACAATAGCCACCGCAGCTTGTATCACCGCACGAATTTTTACGCTGATATCGAACCGATCATCAAGCGCACCGACGATGACTAAAATAGACGAGCAGACCAGATACAACGTGGCATGTGGCAGATAATAGTTAGTGATAGCAAAGGTGAAAGCGATGCCAGCAAAAACAGAAATACCGCCAACCAATGGAATATCGCCATGATGGCGTTTACGCGAGTTAGGTGAGTCTACCAGACCTACCTTTTTAGCTGCTTTGCGAGCAAGGAAAAGAAACACCAAGGAAAAGATAAAAACTAAACCAAGCTCAGTACTCATAGTGAGTAAATTCACGTTAAACGCTCTCAGCTATCATCCTGGAACTCACAATACGCTAAAGATCGCGCATATCACTGTTCCAGATTCCGAATTCGGCATGAAGAGGTGCACGAACGGTTAAACGTCCACCACTTCCACCGTCATTATTATTACGCTTGCCAGGATTCAATCCTATAGCCCGGAAATGAAAAACGCCACGTCAGAACGTGGCGTCAGGGCTATTTTATGATCATTTAAAGCAAAAAAACGCCATCATGGTTGGATGACGCCTTAAAGGATCAAGAACGCTTCATCATGTCGAAGAATTCATCGTTGGTTTTGGTCATGGCCAACTTGTTAATCAGGAACTCCATTGCGTCGATTTCACCCATTGGATGAATGATCTTACGCAGGATCCACATTTTCTGCAGTTCTTCCTGAGAAGTTAACAGCTCTTCTTTACGTGTACCGGAGCGGTTGTAATCAATCGCCGGGAAGACACGTTTTTCAGCAATTTTACGCGCGAGATGCAGTTCCATGTTACCGGTACCTTTAAACTCTTCGTAAATCACTTCATCCATCTTCGAACCCGTATCCACCAGGGCCGTCGCAATGATGGTCAGGCTTCCGCCCTCTTCCACATTACGTGCCGCACCGAAGAAACGCTTAGGACGATGCAGGGCGTTGGCATCCACACCACCGGTTAAGACTTTACCGGAAGCCGGGACAACGGTGTTGTAGGCACGGGCCAGACGCGTGATGGAGTCGAGTAAAATGATGACGTCTTTTTTATGTTCAACCAGGCGCTTGGCCTTTTCGATCACCATCTCGGCCACCTGAACGTGACGCGAAGCCGGTTCGTCGAAGGTAGAAGCAATAACTTCACCTTTGACCAGGCGTTGCATCTCGGTGACTTCTTCCGGACGTTCATCGATCAGCAGCACCATCAGCACGCAGTCGGGATGGTTGTAGGCAATGCTTTGCGCGATGTTCTGCAGCAGCATCGTTTTACCGGCTTTTGGCGGTGCCACAATCAAACCACGCTGGCCACGACCAATCGGTGACGCCAGATCCAGTACGCGAGCGGTTAAGTCTTCAGTAGAGCCATTACCCCGCTCCATACGCAGACGACTGTTAGCGTGCAGCGGCGTGAGGTTTTCGAACAGAATCTTGTTACGCGAGTTCTCTGGTTTGTCGTAGTTAACTTCGTTAACTTTCAGCAGGGCAAAGTAGCGCTCACCTTCTTTAGGTGGACGGATTTTGCCGGCGATGGTGTCACCAGTGCGGAGGTTAAAGCGGCGAATTTGGCTGGGAGAAACGTAGATATCATCAGGACCGGCGAGGTAGGAGCTGTCTCCAGAGCGGAGGAATCCAAATCCATCCTGCAATATCTCCAGCACACCATCACCGAAGATGTCCTCGCCGCTTTTCGCGTGCTGCTTCAGGATTGAGAAAATAATGTCCTGCTTGCGCATACGAGCCTGATTTTCCAGCCCCATATTCTCGCCGAGGGTAATCAGCTCAGAAACCGGCGTATTCTTTAATTCGGTAAGATTCATATTGATGGGTTCTTAAACTCGGGGTAATACTCGAAATGTTTGTCGTGAATGGTATGGCAGTTAATCCATGCCTGTTCTGTTAATGACTTTTTTCAACTCTTCTCAACGATCATCGTCTTGAATAATGACTGGGAGCGAGGAGACGGTCGACTTAGTCAGAGTAGAGCTAGTCGTTAGATTGCTAAACCGCTGGTAGGTACAGTATGACAGGGTCTAACAAGAGAAAACTTTGAATGCTAACTACAAGGTATGTTCATAGTGCAGTGAAAATAAGTTAGCACGCTTGAAAGCGAACGTCCAGCAGCAGGCAAAAATTTAACCACTGCCGGACGTTCTGCCTGATTACGCCAGGTTGGCGTTCAGGAACTCTTTTAATTGACCTTTGGACAATGCGCCCACTTTCGTTGCAGCGACTTCACCGTTTTTAAACAGCAGCAGCGTAGGAATACCGCGGATGCCGTATTTCGGCGCAGTACCTGGGTTATCGTCAATATTCAGCTTAGCGATGGTCAGTTTGCCATCATACTCTTCTGCAACTTCATCAAGGATGGGCGCGATCATTTTACAAGGACCACACCATTCAGCCCAGAAATCTACCAGTGTAACGCCGTCGGCTTTTAGCACGTCGGTGTCGAAACTGTCATCGGTCAGATGAACGATTTTATCGCTGCTCATGTTTTACTCCACAAGATTGTGCCTGGCGAATTGGCGTAATATAAACCAATGTTGGTTGACTTTATTTCATCGGATACGCTTTCGTAAAGCGATAGTAAGCTGATATTCTACCACACTATGAGCAAAACACACTTAACTGAACAGAAGTTTTCCGACTTCGCCCTGCACCCTCTGGTGGTGGAAGCCCTTGATACTAAAGGGTTTTATAACTGCACGCCTATCCAGGCGTTAGCACTGCCATTTACGCTTTCAGGGCGTGATGTCGCAGGTCAGGCGCAAACCGGTACCGGCAAAACGATGGCGTTTTTAACGTCAACGTTTCATCATCTTCTCTCTCACCCTGCTCCAGAGGGCCGCCAGGTTAACCAACCGCGCGCCTTAATTCTGGCACCGACACGTGAACTTGCAGTGCAAATTCACGCCGATGCGGAACCTCTGGCGGCATCGACCGGCCTTAAATTAGGTCTGGCTTACGGTGGCGATGGCTACGACAAACAGTTAAAAGTGCTGGAACAAGGTGTCGACATTCTGGTGGGCACCACCGGCCGTTTAATTGACTATGCCAAGCAGAATCACGTCAACCTTGGTGCCATTCAGGTCATGGTGCTGGACGAAGCCGATCGCATGTTCGATCTCGGCTTTATAAAAGATATCCGTTGGTTGTTCCGCCGCATGCCTGCCGCGACCCAACGCCTGAGCATGCTTTTCTCTGCCACGCTTTCTTACCGCGTGCGTGAACTGGCATTCGAGCACATGAACAGTGCCGAATACGTTGAAGTTGAGCCTGAACAAAAAACCGGTCATCGCATCAAAGAAGAGCTTTTCTATCCGTCAAACGAAGAGAAAATGCGCTTGCTGCAGACGCTGGTAGAAGAAGAGTGGCCCGACAGGGCAATCATTTTCGCTAACACCAAGCACCGTTGCGAAGACATCTGGGGCCATCTGGCTGCAGACGGCCATCGGGTCGGGTTGCTGACCGGCGACGTGGCGCAGAAGAAACGTTTACGTATCCTGGATGACTTCACGAAAGGTGATATTGATATCCTGGTGGCAACTGATGTGGCAGCACGCGGCCTGCATATTCCCGCCGTTACCCACGTGTTTAACTACGATCTGCCTGACGACCGCGAAGACTATGTTCATCGCATTGGCCGTACTGGCCGTGCGGGCGCAAGCGGTCACTCTATCAGCCTGGCGTGCGAAGAGTACGCGTTAAATCTGCCTGGCATTGAAGAGTACATTGGTCACAGTATCCCGGTGAGCAAGTACAACAGCGATGCGCTGTTAAGTGAATTACCGCCACCGAAACGTCTGACGCGTAGTCGTTCAGGCAACGGTCAGCGTCGTGGAGGCAACAATACCGGCCGCCGCGGTGCACCACGTCATAACAACCGTAAACGTTCGGGTTAAGTTGACCATGCTAAGCGCATCGACTCTCTATGCTGCCATTGATTTAGGTTCTAACAGCTTTCACATGCTGGTAGTCAGCGAAGTGTCGGGAAGTATTCAGACCATCGCTAAAATCAAACGCAAGGTGCGCCTGGCCGCTGGCCTGGATAAATCGAATTGTCTGTCCGCCGACGCCATGGCTCGCGGCTGGCAATGTCTGCGGCTTTTCTCTGAACAGCTTCAGGATATTCCCCCCGATCAGATTCGGGTGGTAGCAACCGCCACGCTGCGTATCGCGGCGAATGCGCAGGAATTCCTTGATAAGGCACAGCAGATTCTGGGTTGCGCCATCAATGTGATTAGTGGCGAAGAAGAAGCGCGTCTGATTTATCAGGGCGTAGCGCATACCACCGGCGGTTCTGATCAACGCCTGGTGGTAGACATTGGCGGTGGCAGCACAGAGTTAGCCACTGGCGATGGTTCGCATGCCAATGTGCTGTATAGCCTGCAAATGGGCTGTGTCACCTGGCTGGAGCGTTTCTTTGGCGATCGCCACCTGGCTAAAGAAAATTTTGACCAGGCAGAAGAAGCAGCCAAAGCGATGCTAAAACCTGTTACAGCAGAACTGCGTAAACAGAGTTGGGAGGTTTGCGTTGGTGCTTCTGGAACGGTTCAGGCCCTCCAGGAAATCATGGTGGCCCAGGGCATGGATGAGCGCATCACCCTGAGCAAGCTGCAACAGTTAAAGCAGCGCGCTATTCAGTGTGGCAAACTCGAAGAGCTTGAAATTGAAGGCCTGACGCTGGAACGCGCGTTAGTGTTCCCCAGTGGGCTTTCCATTCTTATTGCCATCTTCCAGGAACTCAATATTGACAGCATGACCCTGGCCGGTGGCGCGCTTCGCGAAGGTCTGGTGTACGGTATGCTGCATCTGCCTGTTGATCGCGACATTCGCAGCCGCACGCTGCAAAATGTGCAGCGCCGTTTCAATATTGATGTCTGTCAGGCCGACCGGGTACGCCAGCTGGCGGAAAGCTTTTTTCGTCAGGTGAGTGTTAGCTGGAAGCTAGACCAGCGCTGTCGGGAGCTACTGCTTAGTGCCTGTATGATTCACGAAATCGGGCTGAGTGTCGATTTTCGTCAGGCCCCGCAGCACGCGGCCTATCTGGTTCGCCATCTCGACCTTCCGGGTTTTACACCGGCGCAGAAAAAGCTGCTTGCCTGCTTACTGCAAAATCAAAGTGGCAGCATCGACCTTGCTCTACTGACGCAACAAAATGCCCTGCCACCGCGTCTGGCCGAGCGTTTATGTCGTCTGCTGCGACTGTCCATTATCTTCTCCACTCGCCGTCGTGATGACACCTTACCCGCCGTTCGTATGCAGGCAGATGATGAAGCCCTGCATGTTACGCTACCGGCAGGCTGGCTGGACGTCCATCCGCTGCGGGCCGAGCTGCTTGAACAGGAAAGCCATTATCAGTCCTATGTCCACTGGTCTTTGACGCTTTCCTGATCCCGCTTACCTCATCCGCTCAGCGACTGATTAGCTCTTTTTCGCCTTTTCCAGCATTGCACGCAATCCGGCCACGCGACTCTGGCCGGTTTTCATGCGCTCTTCTGCACTCACCACTTTCCGCTCGGTTTCCCAGATCACATCGTCCTGCGGCAGTTCCAGCAAAAAGCGGCTGGGCTCGGGACGAACCAGTTCGCCATACTGACGGCGCTCCCGACATAAGGTAAACGTCAGCTCTTTCTGCGCGCGGGTGATGCCGACATACGCCAGACGGCGTTCTTCCTCAATGTTATTTTCATCGATGCTGCTCTGGTGCGGTAGCAGCCCTTCTTCCATGCCAACCAGGAAAACGTAGGGAAACTCCAGCCCTTTAGAGGCGTGAAGCGTCATGAGCTGTACCTGATCGAGCTCTTCGTCGCTCTCACCGCGTTCCATCATGTCGCGCAGCGTGAAGCGCGTGACGACCTGGGCCAGCGTCATGGGTTCATCCAGATCGCTACCTTCCAGCATTTCCGTCATCCACTGAAACAGAGTATTGACGTTTTTCATGCGCATTTCGGCAGCTTTAGGGCTGCCCGACGTTTCAAACAGCCAGCTTTCGTAATCGATGCCGCGTATTAAATCGCGCACGGCATTAACCGGCTCACGTTCGCTGAGCTGGATAATGTCATTGAGCCAATGGGTAAAACGCTGCAAATGTTCGAGCCCACGCCCGGTCAGCGTTTGTCCCAAACCGACATCAAAACTGGCATTAAACAGGCTTTTGTTACGTACATTGGCCCACTCGCCCAGCTTTTGCAGCGTTGCCGGACCAATTTCGCGCCGTGGTGTATTCACAATGCGCAAAAAAGCACTGTCATCATCGGGATTCGTCAGCACTCGCAGGTATGCCAGCAGGTCCTTGATCTCGGGACGCGAGAAAAAGGAGGTCCCACCGGAAATGCGGTAAGGGATGCGGTTCTGCATCAAGAATTTTTCAAACACGCGGGATTGATGGTTACCGCGGTACAGGATGGCGTAATCCTTATACTGGGTTTTATTGATAAAGTGATGGGCGATCAGTTCGCCCGTCACCCGTTCTGCTTCGTGCTCTTCGCTGTTCGCGCTGAGGACCTTGAGTTCACTGCCCAGACCCAGTTCAGAAAACAGACGTTTCTCAAACACATGCGGATTATTGGCGATCAGGATATTCGCCGCTTTAAGGATACGTTGTGAAGAACGGTAGTTCTGCTCAAGCTTAACCACTTCCAGCGCCGGGAAATCCTCATTAAGCAGGACCAGATTTTGCGGGCGCGCACCGCGCCAGGAGTAAATAGACTGATCGTCATCCCCTACGACGGTGAAACGCGCCCGGGCACCGACCAGCAGCTTGACCAGTTCATACTGACTGGTGTTGGTATCCTGGTACTCATCCACCAACAGGTAACGAATTCGTTGTTGCCAGCGCTCGCGGACGTCCTGATTACGCTGTAGCAGAAGCGTCGGTAACAGAATTAAGTCGTCAAAATCCAGCACGTTACAGGATTTAAGATGCCGATCGTAAAGTGCATAGCAGTGGGCAAAGAGGTTATCGCGCTCTGAGCGGGCTAATGCTGCCGCTTTCGGCGGATCGACCAGATCGTTTTTCCAGTTAGAAATGGTGGAAATCAGCTGCTGCAGTAATGTCTTATCCTCTTGCAGCCATTCGCTGGTCAGATCTTTGAGCAACGCCAGTTGATCCTGATCGTCGAACAGGGAAAAGTTGGATTTCATCCCCAGCGCCACATATTCGCGCTTGATAATCTCCAGCCCCAGCGTGTGAAACGTGGAGATCATCAGGCCGCGTGCCTCTTTGCGTCCCAGCGTTTGCGCCACGCGCTCTTTCATTTCGCGCGAGGCTTTATTGGTGAAAGTGACAGCAGCAATATGGCGAGCCTGATAGCCACATTTACGAATCAGATGCGCGATTTTATTGGTGATCACGCGGGTTTTCCCCGAGCCTGCACCCGCCAGAACCAGACAGGGACCGGTAACAAATTCGACGGCTCGTTGTTGGCTGGAGTTTAAACGCATAGGGAATCGCTCTGTTGAAATAGAAGACCGATTTCGAACCGCAGTGAGGGCGGTAGCCCGTCAGCACTGACTCAATGAATATGCGCCGTTAACGCATCTGCGATTTGAAAAGACAGGTTTATAATGGGGGACGATTATACACAACAGAGACATCATCATGGCGAAAACTGCCGCGGCTTTACATATTCTGGTGAAACACGAGGCGCAGGCGACTGCCCTGCTGGAAAAACTGCAAAAAGGCGAAAACTTCCAGCAACTTGCCCGCAAACATTCGCTCTGTCCATCTGGCCGGAACGGGGGGGATTTGGGAGAGTTCCGTCGGGGAAAAATGGTCGCGGCCTTTGATAAAGCGGCGTTCACCTGCCCGTTGTTACAACCTTTTGGGCCGGTGAAAACCGCTTTTGGTTACCACATTATAAAAGTGCTCTATCGTAACTGATCACTTCTTCTTCATTTGCTGCAGTACCCGGCTGCACTGGTTATCGTCCGTATCACTGGGCGAAATCAGCGCCAGGAGCGCCGCTGCGGGCCCGACGACGGCACCCAGCGCTACCGCCGCCGCACCGCGTGCCAGTAAGGGACCAGTCTTCACGCCGGCATCCGGATTTTTGAACGTGCCGCGAACGTACAAAGGAGAGCGTAAGGTCACGACGCGAATACCTTTACTCTCTGGATTAACAGAAAGATCCAGGCGTTCATTGGCGAAGTTTGCAGTTCCTGTCACGTTGATGACGGCATTTTCCGTATCAAACACAAACAGTCCTGGGGTGGCCAGGCCATTTTGCAGCTTAAGATCGGTTGCCGCGCAGTTAATACGGACCTCATCGTCACCAAACAGCTTGCCGACCAGATAATTACCAACGTTTAATCCCGCGATTTCCATCAGATTGCGGCTGATCAGCCCGTCGTTCATCAGCAGCTTTAACTGACCATTACTGGTTGCCAGCAGGTCAGCAACGGAATTACCGGTGCCGGTTAAGCTGGCATCACCGTTCAGTTGTCCCTGGCTGTTCTGCATTGCCTGCACATTGGGAAACAGCTGGCGCAGACGAAGTTTGCGGGCATGAATATCAGCCCGGCCCCGCATGGGCGAGCGATCGCCTTCCAGCCGAATCGTACTGTTGAGGTTACCGCCAGCCATGCCGAAACGTAGCGGATCAAGCAGCAAATTACCGTTATCCAGCTGTAAATGGGTATAAAGATCGCTTAATGGCAGCGAATTGCTGTGTTCGATACGTTTGCCGCTAAACTTCACATCCGCATCCATGACGTTCCAGTTTTTAGTATCAAACTTGTCGTGAGGCAGGACACGATCGGCAGGCTGCGTGGTTTTTTCACCGCGTTTCGCCTTGGCCAGTGCGGTTTTCTCGCTGCCCTTACCAGAATCAACCCCGATTAGCGGGCCTAAATCCGCCATGCGTAATTGATCCGAGCGGAGTTCACCCACCAGTTTTGGTCGCGGCTTGCCCTGGCTGTAGGTCAGGGAACCGTGGATATCGCTGTCGCCAATATGACCATTAAACCCCTGGTAACGGAAAACCCCGCCCTCTTTCCCCGTAAATTTAGCGATAAGGCGACCATCGGTTTCATAAGGCGGCGTATCAGGTAATAAAACGCCGGTCAGGCCATACAGATTCGCCAACGTATCACCCGAAAAACGCAGGCGCACATCCAGTCCACCCAGATTCAGTGGGTCCTGCACACCGCCAGTCAACTGAACGCGCGTACTGCCATTATGCACGTCTGCCTGTACCGGGAAAGGCGTTGTCTGGCTACGCAGGGATAACATGCCGCCGATCTTGCCCTCACCCGTGAGTTTTTCATTGTTGTAGCTGCCCGTTGCCTGCCAGCCAAAGACAAAATCACCTGCCCCTTTTTGTCTGTCGTCACCGCCCGCGATTTGCGAATAAGGCACAGGCTTACCCAGTGGGTTGACGTTAAGCGTCACATCAGCCTTGTTAACGGCATCGCGATAAAGGATTTTCCCCTGATCAAACAGGATATTATCCAAACGGAATGACCAGGCCGATGGCGGCGCCTTGTCGTCTTTGCTGTCGCTGTTCGCGAGGGTAAAGGTCCAGTTGTTTTTCTTATCCGCGGTTTGGATCAGACGCGCGTCCGGCTGCTGCAGCTTTATCCAGGGGATAAAAACCTCTTTATGCAGTAATGCCAGCGGCGCAAGTGTGGCGTCCACACGTTGCAAATGCACCATAGTGACATCGGGAATATCAGGGGGATTACCCAGCATAATGTCTTCGGCGTGCAGATGAGGCCAGGGTATCCAGGCACGCCATCCGGGTTCTTCACGGTTACGCTGCCATGCGATTCCCAAATCACCACGAATGGCAAAGGGCCGGTTAAGTTCCGCAGACACTTTCTGGTTAATTGTTGGTTTCAGGCGATTCCAGTCGAATGTTGCAATGACCACCACCACCACGACGATCAGCACGACTAAAATCCCGCCAATCCAGCTTACAGTTTTTCCGGCGCGTGACATTAGGCTTCCTCCCTGCTCTTTCACGGTCTCCGTTAAAGATAGTCGAGAGCGCGCGGGAAGGGATCAATCAAGTTGTACAGGCAGATGCTCCAGTTCGGAAAAAGGCGCCGGGCGTGAAAAAAAGTATCCCTGCGCTGCCATCGCGGGTGACGACTTAACCTGCTCCCACTCATGTTGCGTTTCGACGCCTTCAACGATCACGCCGTTGCAATAGCGATTGATCAACGACAGCAGCATGGGAAACAACACCTGGCCTTCATCTGACGCGCGTAACAGAATAAAAAGTTCACGTGACAGCTTGATGTAGTCGTATTTAAGCTCAGTTAATGCAGAGAAGTTCGCCATACCTGAGCCGAAATCATCCAGCCACAATGGTCCCAGCTCGGGCATTTGCGCCACCATCTCTTCCTGAGGCAAGACATGATGCTCGGTCAGTTCAAAGCGCACCCAGGGTAAACGGGTAATCAGACTACGAATCGGCAAATGATGTTGTATTAATGACAATGAAGGGCCGTCAATATTCACTGAAGCCATGACGTTATTGCAGGCAAAAAAAGATTCCCACTGGGCGAGCAGCTCTAACTGCTCCTGCACAATATCAAGGCGTTGCGCGATTTCCAGCGCAGAAAAATAGGCTTCAGGAGACAGATTTTTCGTCGGTTCAGACGGATGTGTAACCGCCGTCAGCAGTTCAACCGCCAACAGTCGCCCTGAGACTTTATAGATAGGCTGAAAGGTATAGCGGCGTTGACACTGCTGCCAGAAGAGACGTTTTTTCTGCTGGGGATTGATGTCAGTTGAAGAAGGTAGCCATTGACTAATATTCTCCATAACCATGGTCTTTTCCTGGTTGATAGTAAGCGCCTTCATCTGGCGGCTCAGCGGTAATTATCGCTTAAGTTTCGATAACATAGTGAAAACCGGGCCACGTTGAAGCAACGAGTCTACGCCTCTTTTATTGCGACAATCGCCGAAACAAGCCGCTTTATCGGGTTAATTATCGCTTTACATCACCATAAATTAAATTAAAACGGCGTTTTAAAACGTTGACGACAACGCTGACAAACGCGAGACTGAAGCAAACGTTAACGACAGGCCTGAAACCATGACGCACATAAACATCGCCATTATGGGTGAATGCATGATTGAGCTATCCGAGAAAGGTGACAACATCAAACGCGGCTTTGGCGGTGACACGCTCAATACCGCTGTTTACCTTGCCCGGCAGGTCGATCAACACACTATCAAGGTGGATTACGTTACGGCGCTGGGGAACGATCCCTTTAGCGCACAAATGATTGCCAGCTGGCAGCAGGAAAACGTCAATACCGGACTGATTCAACGGCTTGAAAACAAAATGCCAGGCCTGTACATGATCCAAACCGATGAAGAGGGCGAACGCTCGTTCTGGTACTGGCGCAGCGATGCGGCGGCCCGATACTGGCTTGATGGCCCTGAGGCAAAAGCGATTTGTCAGCAGCTTGAGCATTACGACTATCTGTATCTCAGCGGTATCAGCCTTGCGATTCTGCCTGATCAGAGCCGTGCAGCACTCATGCAGTTGCTTGCAAACTGCCGCAGGAACGGGGGCAAGGTGATATTTGACAATAATTACCGGCCTCGCTTGTGGAAAGATAACGCCAGTACCCGCCAGGCCTACCAACAAATGCTTGAAAATACGGATATTGCTTTCCTGACGTTAGATGATGAGCATCTGTTATGGGGCAATCAGCCTGTGGAGGATGTCATTGCACGGGCGCGCCAGGCGGACGTGAGCGAGATTGTTATCAAGCGCGGAGCAGAATCCTGTCTGATTGCCGTTGAAGGCCAGCCAGTAACGGAGGTTCCGTCAATCACGCTGGCGAAAGATAAGATAATCGATACTACTGCAGCCGGCGATTCGTTCAGCGCGGGCTATCTGGCACAACGCCTTGTGGGCGCATCTGTTAAAGATGCCGCGCTGCGCGGTCATCTTACGGCCAGCACGGTTATTCAGTTTCGTGGGGCAATTATCCCGCGGGAAGCGATGCCCACGTAATCGCCGCGCATCGCCCAGGAGGGGAAGACCTTAAAAGCCTCATGAAGTGGCCAGGGAACATACTTCCGCGATCCTGGAGGCGATGACTGGGAGACTGGCTGGGCATCCTTCTGGCGATCGGGACAGGCTGGTGATCGATGCAAGCCTATAGCACCGCAGTTCTGGCTCAGCGGCGCCCGGCTTGCCAGTTGCACAACGCGAGCCGCGCAGGAACACATCACTTTCTTTAAAGAAAAACGGGGGAACTATGTCTGCCGTTTCCGTCAGGGCAACATGAAACCCCCTGCATTTAGCTTAAGTCAGTCATCCCGTTTTATTCTTGCGCCATCCCGCCCTCGTCCGTTAATAACCGCTAATCTTAATTATTTTTTATTCCTTTAAAATTATCAGGTTAGCGCAATATCACTGATGCCAGGTATAGTCTGAATCTCGGCGTTTGCGCGGTTTTAAGTTGGACGATTAGGCTAAAAGAAGCCATCTTTTAAACAGCGACAGCAGGATGCTGTTTTCACGG
This sequence comes from Pantoea sp. Fr+CA_20, assembly GCF_024520835.1. Classification (NCBI taxonomy): domain Bacteria; kingdom Pseudomonadati; phylum Pseudomonadota; class Gammaproteobacteria; order Enterobacterales; family Erwiniaceae; genus Pantoea; species Pantoea sp. Fr+CA_20. The sequence continues at coordinate 159,021 of NZ_JALNPN010000008.1, read as the reverse complement.
CCGCGAACAAAACAACGACAACATCTCTCGCATCAGGACACAGCTATGAATACAGAAATTATTAATATCTGGCCAAATGGTGATGCGCCCGGTGCCAGCGATTCTCGTGCTCAGCCCCAGATAGTGGATACAGCAAAAGAGTACGAACCCTACGATCGCGTGGCAACCGGCGTGCGCTGCCCGGAAATGGCTATCTGGCACCCCGTGGAATCCAATGGAATTACGTTACTGGTCGCGCCAGGCGGCGGCTATCAACGCATCATGATCGATCGTGAAGGCAGCGCGCTCGCCACCTTTTTTACTTCAATGGGTTATACGCTGGCCGTGATGACCTATCGCCTGCCCTACGACGGGCATCATGAAGGGCCAGATGCACCGCTGGCAGATGCACAGCGCGCCGTTCGCGTACTGCGTGAACGTGCACAGCGTGGGCTGAACGGTAAGTACATCGTCATGATGGGCTTTTCGGCTGGCGGTCACGTTACCGCGAGTCTGGGTACGCGTTTCGCCGAGAAACTCTATCCGGTTCAGGACAGTGCTGAAAACTTGTCACCCCGCCCGGAAGCTATGGTGCTGGTTTATCCGGTCATCAGTATGCGTGACGGTCTGGCCCATGAAGGCGCACGCACCCGCTTATTAGGAGCATGGCCCGATCAGAAAGCCATTGATGCTTACTCTCTTGAAACCCGGGTGCACAATCAGGTACCGCCGACCTTGCTGATCCATGCCGCCGATGATGATGCCGTCCCCGTTAACAACAGCATGGTATTTTTTAGCGCATTACGGGAACACAATGTGCCAGTTGAAGTGCATTTCTACCAGAAGGGCGGGCACGGTTTTGGTATCCGTGGCGTAGCGGATTTGCCCCTCGCCAGTTGGCCGATGTTAGTGACCGAATGGCTCAGGGCAAAAACCTGAGGGATCAGGAAGCCGGAGGCGCTGCGTCACCTGCGGCGCTGCTCTCCGGCTGGCTGGCATCACTGCCGGTCGCCGGTGCAGACGCTGTCGCGGGCGGCGTCATGAGCTTATCCCAGCCCGACTTGAGGCTTTTCACATTGGTTTCGGTTTCGCCTTCCGGCTGAATCAACACCATCATTAATTCCTGGCTGAGTTGCTGACGCAGCTCCTGATTCAGCTGATCGCGCGTTAAGCCAGCAAGGAAATCCTGACGCAGCTTTTGATACTGCTCTGGGGCAATATCCACCACTGAATTACGCTGAGAACGTAAGCGCTGGCTGATCAATACGTCAGTGTCTGTGCGGGCATAGGTCGTGAAAAGCTTATTCAGCTCCAGCAGCTTTTGCGCCATAAGGGCATCAAACTCGTCCTGAGGCAAACCGTTATCGCGAACGGCAGCCAGCTCACGAGCGACCAGATTCATGTTCTGTTCAAGACTGTCATTGCGTGTGTCCATATTGATGGAACACTGCGCGCGCTGGTACAGCACCCGACAGTCAAAGCCAACCTGCACACCTTGTGCTTTCCTGTTGCTCATGGCCCGCTGAACGTGCCAGAACAGGGCTTCACGCGCCAGATCGCCTCGCCAGTAACGCTGTAAGTTCTGCGAATCCCGGATGGGCTGCCACGGTGTATCCCAGACAAGCGACAACCTGTCCTGCGTTAATGCCCCGCTGACCAGATTGACGGGATCGTGCGGTAAAGGCGACAGCGTAGGCATCGCCGCTGGCGTGCTGCGCTTACCTTCCAGCGGTGAGAACGCTTTGTTGATCTGCTCGGAAAGGCTGCGGCTGTCTACGTTACCGACGACATACAGTGTCATCGCATCTGGCGTATACCACTGCTGGTAAAAACTTTTCAGCTGCGCGGTGTCCACCGGCGCGCGCGGTTTTTCAGCCGGGTCATGCGCTAACAATGCCGACCCTTTCAGCCGATAGCGCCACCAGACATCCTGAGTATCCGCCGGCCAGGTTCTTACCGGGTCAGAAGCGGACAAGGCTGTGTCCACCACCTGATTGGTAATGGCCATATCCCCTGCCGTGGCCGCCAGCCAGTTCAAGGCTTCTTTCAATAGCTCAGGACGGTTGTTAGGCAGGCTTAAGTTGTATTGCGTGTAATCATACGAAGAAATAACGGGCGGTAAAGGTCGCTGTGGATCGATACTCTGCTGCCACAAAGCGCGCTGCTGGTTAGTATCCAGCGCCGTGTTATGCACCATCGCCAGACGTGACAGAAGATGGCTGAAACCGGTTTGCTGCGCACTTTCTACCAGTGAGCCGGTGTTTACCACCATACGCAATTCAATGCGATCGCTTGGCCGTTGCGGTGTTGCCAACAGTTGCCAGTTAAATCCGTTATCCAGTCTTCCCTGTTGCCAGGCTGGATCAGGTTGCAGCGTTTCTGCTGGCACACCGTAACTGGTCGCTGCCAGCACTAATCCACCAACCAAAAGCCGAATTCTGGTGCCCTGCATGTGAACCCCTACTCAAACAATTCAAAAATCGTTATCACTGGCACGTTTAGCCGCGTTTATAAGCGGACCGATCATTGCCGATTCGCGCTGCCGATCATTAACAACAGGTTTGACCACAGGAAGACCGGGATGTCACGCAACGAAGTGAAAAACGTTGAAAAAAACAAGTGGGGTTTATTATCCAAATGCCCGCTGTCAGGGCAAGTGACAGCGGGCATTTGAGAGGATTAAATCACATTCAAGCGTTAAATCGCCGATTCTGACGGGTTTTTTGCCTTATTTTTGCCCGCCAGCGTGTCGCCCAGCTGTTTTTTATCCAACTGATCGACCCATTTTGCCACGACCACCGTTGCAACACCGTTACCCACCAGATTGGTCAGCGCACGTGCTTCGGACATAAAGCGGTCAATGCCTAAAATCAGTGCCAGACCTGCAACCGGTAAATGTCCCACTGCCGAAAGCGTCGCCGCCAAGACAATAAAGCCACTGCCCGTTACCCCGGCTGCGCCTTTCGAAGAGAGCAGCAACACGACCAACAGCGTGATTTGATGGAAGATATCCATGTGGGCATTGGTTGCCTGGGCGATAAAGACGGCCGCCATCGTCAGATAGATTGAGGTGCCATCCAGGTTAAAGGAATAACCGGTTGGAATCACCAATCCGACAACGGACTTCTTACAACCCAGCCGTTCCATTTTATCCAGCATACGTGGCAGTGCGGATTCTGATGAGGAGGTTCCCAGCACAATCAGCAGCTCTTCTTTAATGTAGGCAATGAATTTAAAGATGCTGAAGCCACCGAACACGCGCGCAATCAGCCCCAGTACCACCACCACAAACAGAATACAGGTGATATAGAAGCAGATAATGAGCTGCCCAAGCTGTACCAGTGAACCGACGCCATATTTACCGATGGTAAAGGCCATGGCACCAAATGCCCCAATAGGTGCAAGGCGCATGATCATATTGATGATGCCAAAAATAACTTTGGAGAAGCTTTCGATCACGTTGAAAATTAAGGTGCCGGTGTTGCCCAGACGATGCAGCGCAAAACCGAACAGAACGGCAAACAGCAATACTTGCAGGATATTACCGCTGGCGAAGGCACCAATCACGCTGCCCGGAATCACATCCAGTAAGAAGGCAACGATGCCCTGCTGCTCGGCCTGCTGGGCATAAATGGCCACGGCTTTCGCATCCAGCGTCGCGGGATCGACGTTCATGCCCACACCAGGCTGGACGACGTTAACCACGATCAGACCAATCATCAGCGCGATGGTACTGACGATTTCAAAGTAGAGCAGCGCAACCGCACCCGTGCGGCCCACGGCTTTCATGCTTTCCATTCCGGCGATACCGGTCACAACCGTACAGAAAATAACGGGTGCGATGATCATCTTGATCAATTTAACGAAGCCATCCCCTAACGGCTTCATTTGGGTACCTAATTCTGGATAGAAATGGCCCATGAGTACACCAATGGCAATGGCGACCAGAACCTGGAAATAAAGGCTTTTAAATAGTTTCATAAACAGGTATCCACTAACGAATAGGGTAATGTTGTCGGATTTTTTATTGTGACTGGCTGGCAAGGCAGGCCGGACCAGACAGTTGACAGAAAATAACACTCTGTTTACGTGATTAATACAGGGCTGCAAAGTCAGGGGAAATGATACAAGCGTAATTCTGAACTGAAACGCTTCAGCAAGGGGTTTTGTAACTAAAATTCTTGCAAAATCAAGGAATCAGAGGGTTATTCGTGCAGGGGCGGCTTGCCAATCCATTGTTCGTTAAACTGCGCCAGCGGGACGGCCTCAGAATAGAGATAGCCCTGACCAATCGTGATACCACGCGCAAGCAGCCAGTCGCGTTGCTCGCAGGTTTCCACGCCTTCGGCAATCACATCCAGGTCGATAATATCCGCGATGGCAGCAACAATGCGAACCATGGTGTCATCCTCGGGTAAGGCGGCGACAAAGCTGCGATCCATTTTCAGCTTGTTAACAGGTAATGACTTGAACTGATGAAGGTAGTTGAGATTGGAATACCCCATGCCGAAGTCATCAAGCGCGACAGCAACACCGGTTTTTTGCAGCATCCGTAGCAGGGAAATGGCCTGTTCAGCATCGCCGATCTCCGCCGTTTCGGTCATCTCCAGCACCAGCGAGCCTGGCGCGATAGAATGGCGCGCCAACAGCGATTGCAAATGGCTGACGATGCTGGCATCACGTAACTGTACGGCTGAAATGTTGATGCTTAGCGGCACCGTCATGCCATGGCGCTGCCAGCCCGCCAGAATGCGACAGGCTTCTTCAAATACCCAGCGTCCAATAGCAGAAATCACCCCGATTTCTTCGGCACTGGCAATAAACTCCTCGGGTAAACCGTAACTCCCGTCAGCCTGACGCATCCGCAACAGCGCTTCCGCCCCGGCTAAGTTACCGGTCCTCATATCGATCTGTGGTTGCAGGTAGAGGGCAAACTGGTCGTCGTGCAGGCCTTGTAAAATATCGTGTTCCTGGGTCAACCGTTTTTGCGCGCGTTCGGTCAATGCAGCGTCAAAAAACAGGATCTGATTTTTTCCCAGCCGGCGCGCGGACATCATTGCCGAGGTCGCTCTGTCCAGCATCTCAACGGCGCCCGTCGTATCGCGCTCTTCGCTTAGTGCCAGACCGATACTGGCGTTTGGCCGCAGCTGTAGCTGATGCAGGTTTACAGGTTGATTCAGGCGAATCATCAGATTGCGGGCCAGACGCAGGGCGCGGAACGGCGTGTTGGCCGATTTCATCAGCAAGACAAAATCACTGGTGGTGATCTGCGCTAATACGGTGTGGTCATCAAGGGTGCTGCGAATTTTCTCGACCAGCGTCAACATCAGCGTATCGCGCTGCTCATCGCTTAGTACGCCATTCGCTTCCTGTAAGGTCTCAATACGGATGACCATGACACTAAAGGCCTGTCGTCGATAACCGATGAACTGCTCCAGCAACGCCACAAACAGCGCCCGGTTAGGCAGGTCGGTGACGTCAAAATGCGTTGTTAACCGGCTCATCTCGTCATGAATGGACTCCAGTACATGTTGATTGCGGTTGTAACTGCGAATCAACATACCGATTTCGTCGTCGCGGTGATCCGCCGGCAGCGTCAGTTTATGCGTAAGAATCGACTGGGGCGGCAATTCCTGTATTTCACGTGAAATACGCCGCAGTGGATGTACAACCAACCGGTTGATGCACCAGCTAATGGAGACGGAGAGGATCAGCGCCAGCAGCAGATAGGTGACAATCATCGTAGAGAGCGTACTCAGGATAAACTGATAAACACGCGATGAGTTGGCCTGCAGCACCAGATAAGCCAGCGGCTTGGGTAAGCCCGTATGCTCCACCGAATAGAGCGGCAGCGTGATTTGTACCGGCAGCTCAAACAGGCGGGCCACCAGCCTGGGCACCGGTTTTTCGTTTTCAAAATTCGCATGTAGCGCCTGAAAAGCATTGGGCAACACCACATCCGCACGCGACAAAATGCCTGCCGGTTTAAGTGAGTTAAGAATGCGTTCGGCCTGAGGGATATCAGCTTTTAATACGGCATCAGACAGGGGCTGACGCACGGTGTGCGCGATATTTTCCATTTGCTGGGCGTATTCAATCCTGCGCTGCTGCACAAAATGGAACAGTTGAATAACGATAAAAATGCTGATGGTCACCGTCGCAATGAGAGAAACCGTCGCCATCTGTTTTATCGTAAGTGATCGGCTTACGCGCAAAAATTTACTCCCGGCTCGCTAAGAGCGTAGATATCCGTCAAGAAAAGCGCGTCAAGTATATCCTATCGCAGCGTTTTTTTGTGGCTTAAGGCGGCGGAAGCAGAGGATTCAGAAAGGCGGAGACAGCAAAAGCGAAATTTGCCACAGCCGCATCCTTTCAGTGTCGAACAACGAAAGGATGCCGCCATTGCGATTCAGACAGTTATCAATGCTTTTCCTGATAAGCCATCCAGGTCAGTAGCTGCAGGCTGGCAGAAAAGTAGTTCTGCTCAGGCGCCAGTCTGTCACTCAGGTAGCCCGTTTCGTTGAGCACCAGATCGCGCACCGCCAGCAAGCCGCCTTCCAGATGGTAAGGTGCTGCCGTATTGGCCAGGACATCGAACCAGGCCGGCGTATTCATACGACCGTAACCCTGCCAGAGACGCTGGAAAGGGCCCAGCGCCAGGCTTTGTGGATCGTACCACCAGATATTCAGTGGTACGCGGATGGCATCATAACTAAAGCGGTTCGAATAACCGACCGCCGGGGCCACTGAACCGTCCGCATTCAGCGCAACCCAATCCAGTGGAAGATCGCTGTTGCCAAAATGCATCTTACCCAGCAGCGTCATCCCACCATCAATCAGCTTGTTCCAGACCTGTAAATGGCTGCGCTGACCAAACTCCTGCCAGGCGACAAACAAGAAATAAGAGGGATTTAAAACAACATAACTGTTTTTATTGAATCCCTGCGCGCCAGGCATCAGCACGGTGTAACCACCAAAGTCCGCCACATCAAGTTTGACTATCGCACGTTGAATACGATCTGATGCCTGCTGGTAGTCGGCCACATTCCACTTTTGCGCCGCGCGTTGTAATGCCCATGCAATCAGCACATCGCCATCGGAAGCGTTATTTTTATCCGCGATGGGGTCCTGAGCGGTGGGAACATAGCGCCAGTAAAACAGATCGTTTTGCGGATTGCGCAGGGTGGTACGCGTCCATGTCCAGAGCCGATCGAAGGTTGCACGGTCGTTGTAAGCTACCGCCAGCAACATGCCATAACCCTGGCCTTCTGTATGACTGACATTATTATTCGCCGTATCAATAATGCGTCCGTCTGACTGGAGAAAACGGCTCTTATACGTATCCCAGCCATTTGCCATTGCCTGGGCATTGAAAAACATCACCATAAAACAAACCAGAACACCTGACCACACTGGCTTAACTCTCATCAGAGCACCTTATTGATATCGAAAATGCATGGTATTGCCATCGTTCAGTTCCAGCACAACCGGCACTGCTTTGCTGCCGCCCTGCCCCTGAAACCAGCCGGAAAACAATCCCGCCAGTATGGCACCCAATGCCGACTGCCAGTGTGCGGCTGGCTGATTGCTGTCGCCTGCAGGTAATGCATAATGCTTAATTAACACGGCATTTTCCTGCGGCTGTAACTGAACAAATCCCCAGTTAAACCGGGCCAGTTGCAGGTTAAACTCGCGTTCAAGATCCTGCACGGTACGCGATTCAGGTAAAGGATAGCGCGCCGCCAGCGATTCACCCATGCTGTACAGAAAAGCCTCTGCCTGCTCCTGACCGGCGTTGGCAATCATGCCTTCGACCAGTACGCTGACCAGATCAAACCAGCCGGGCTGATGCGGGTGGGTTCCCCCGCCAAATGCTTCACTCATTACTTCTCTCCGAACAGATAACGGAAATAGAGCTGTGCGGTGCTCTCGTTATAATCACCAAAGGTGTCATAACCCAGCTGCCCGCCAATCGTGACATCTTTATCAATTTTGTAATCCGCGCCCGCATGCAGGTTATAACCTACACCGTTTTTGCTGTTGCCGTCATAGAAGGCGCTTTTCACATTGCCGTTGGCAGCCAGCGCTTCCAGCTGCGCCTGGCGGGACGCATCGCCTGGGAAATACGCACTCTTATCCTGGCTGTAGCTCTGATAGCCCGCGGCACCGCCAATATTGACTTTAAGATCGTCAAACGTGCGCGAGAAGTCGATCGGGAAGGAGATGGACGCATAGTCCTGCGGGCTGAAATAGCCGCCCTGACCATAGCTAAAGTAGCTGAGGTTTTTCGAGAAGTTCATCCACGACAAACTCATGCCCACCTTGAGTTCACGATCGTCAGCATAGAAGGGACGGACATAAACACCGGCATTAGCCTGCAGGTTGTTGTTACTGGCCACGTTATTCCCCACGTAGCTGTAAGCCCCTGCCCCGACAAACAGACCGGCATCGCCATTGTCATAACTCAGTAATGCATTGCCACCGTTTTTGGTGACGTTACCCCAACGTTTACCGCTGGATTTATCTGCCGTGCCGACATAAGACAGCAGACTGTCGGTAATCGCACGGCGCTCACCGGTCAGAATCAGCGTCAGGAAATCCGTGAGTTTCGGCGACCATTGCACACCACCCACCAGCGTATTGAGATCCTGGCCCAGCGGCGTGCTGCCGAGATCGACTTTGTAGCTATCGCCCTGGAGTGCCAGATTCAGCTCGACGCCGGATGCGCTTTGCGAGTCTGTCGAGGCATTCGGGACATCATCCACTTTGGCAACACGGGACGCGACCACTTTGCCCTGTTCCAACGCATTCGTACCAAAACGACGCCAGGCATCGCCTGCACCGCTTCCGGCGGTGAGTGAAATCGGTGTCATCATAAAGTTGAACCGCACATCGCCAAACGGCACGGTGGAGAAGGTCAACGGTGCTTTAGCTTCCGTCAATTGACTCAGCCCTGACTCACCGTCACGCCCGCGGACCTGTACCGCGCCCTGCGCCCAGGTGCCGGTTTTCTCCTGCAGGGTCTCCATCATGGTGTCAATGTCGTGCAACGTCTGTGCCTGCTGCGAAGGAACCGTGTTGGCACGGGCAACGGCGACATCCTGCGATCCCTCTGCCGAGACCGGGGCAACCTGCCACGGCAGCACGGTGCCATAACTGGACGGCGTGTGTCCAACAGGGGAGGTGCTGCGGTCAATAAAGGGATTGTCGGCCAGCGCCAGTCCACCAATGGTAGGTGTTGCGCCAGCCTGTGCGCCTTGCAGACCAATAATCTGCCCGCGTGCAGCGCGCAAATAACGCATGGCTTGCGTATGTTCGCCATTGGCCTCGGCGACCTGAGCCAGCAGCAACTGACGTTGTGGTGTCTGGCTCTGTGTAAGGCCACGGGTCAGTTCATTGGCACGCTGCACGTTGTTTTGTGCCAGGGCGACATTGATGGCCCCAACGCGCGCGTCCTGGGAGGGCGTATCCTGCGTCATCAGGTAATCGTAAACCACGCCCGCGTCTTTGTTCATTTTGCCGTCCTGGTAGAGACGGGCCATGGCAAACATCAAATCACGGTTTTGCGGATCGCGCTGCAGTGCACCAACCAGCTTATCGTAGGCAGCGGCATACTGTTTCTGCTGTCGTAGCCGATCAACATCGTTAATCAGATAGCCTTCGCGTATATCTGCCAGCTGTTTTGGTGTGCTGCGTGCCTGCAGTTCTGGCAAGCTGAGAAAACGCTGTGCCTCATTGTCCAGTCCGGCCTGATTCAGTACGGCTACCTGAGTAGCATAATCACCAACATTACCCTGAACACCGCGCTGCATATTACCGCGCACCACGGCCACCGCCGTGGTGATATCGCCCGCTTTCGCCAGCTTCTGCGCCAGGTTTCCGGCATCAACCGGGTTATCTGGCGGATTCACCGCCAGCGCTTTTAACGTGTTTGCCGCCGCCGCATTCGATCCTTGTGCCAGATACTGATCGGCCGTCGCCATCTGCAGATTGAAATTCACACGCTGGGCCAGCTCCCGCATATCACGGGTTTGGGCGCTGGCAGGGATCTGCGCCAGCAGCGAACTTGCCTGCTGCCAGGCACCGCTTTCACTGGCGTTAATCGCGCCCGCATAGCGTTCTGTGATGCTGGCACCACTGCGCATGACCGGCTGCATGACGCCCGCAGCCAGCATGGTATTCCCTTGCTGGCGGTAAAGACGCGCCAGGTCGAGACGCAACCAGCCGTCCTGCGGATAACGTTGAATGCCCTGCTGCAGTGTTGCAATAGCGGCACTGATATTACCTGCCGCAACCTGACGTTTCGCCTGCTGGCGAATCGGGTCAACGCTGCTGCCTCGCGGTGCCACACTTTGCCTGACGCTTTCGGGCAGCGAAGCCAGTAACGTATTGGCTTCAGCGCTGCGGTTCTGCTGGCGCAGTACATAGAACAACCCTTCGCGCGCGCTGCGGTTATCGGGATCGTTTTTCAGTATCGCGCGATAAGCCTGCTCCGCCTGGTCGGGTTGATTACTGCGGCGCAAAATGTCGGCGCGGAATAAGCCCGCCGCCACGCCCTTCTCGCCTTCTGCATGCGTAAGCGGTTCGCTGATCGCCAGTGCCTGTGCACTGTCGCCATTTTTCAATGCTTGCTGGGCGCTGGCTAACTGTGCATAAAAACGGGCATCGGCTGCCTGCTTCTGGCGATCGGCGCTTTGATCGCCGCCCAGTTGCGCCGCACGCTCCAGATAATCCGCTGCGTCCTGGTAACGGCCTTCTCGTTGTGCCACATATCCCATTCCGGCAAGCGCATCCGCGTCCTGTGGGTTGGCCTGTAACACCTTTCCAAAATTGCTTTGCGCGCTGTTCACGTCGCCGCTGTTTAGCGCGCTAAAACCTGCGCCTTTTTCTGCCCCTCCCACGTTTTTACGGTAATAGTCCATTACCGCATTATCCTGGGGGTGCCGCTGCTGCCAGGTCTGATAGAGCGGCGCGTCCGACGTCTGCGGGCCGAGCCACAACAGCGCCTGACGAAGAGAACGATCGGCATCCTGATTGCCGCTTGCCAGCGTACTGAGCAAGTCAATGCCTTCACGCCGGGTAGCGTCCTGATAAGTCAGCGCCTTACCCAACGCCAGTTTGGCACCCGTATCCTGCGGATGCTGCGCTGAAAAAGCACGTAACGCTTCAATAGCCTGCGGCAGCAGCGTGCGGTCACCGGCCATGGTGAGGTAATATTCGGCGGCAACGCTGGGTGGCGGTTCATTGCCGCTGAACGTATTACGCCAGGTCTGTAAGGCAGCCGCGATATTCCCGCTTCTTGCCTGCTGGCGAGCCAAAGAGAGCTGCGCCTGAGGAATGGTCTGCAACTGACGGGCATTATCCAGTTCAGACAGGTGCGGATCGTCAGGCGAAACCTGACTCAGACGCGTGCGATACTGCATCGCCCCTGCGCTGTCACCGCTTTGCTGTGAATAGAGCGCCAGCAGATAAAGCGCCTGGCTATTGTTCGGCTCAACCATTAACACTTTTTGCAGCGACGCTTTTGCCAGATCGTCATGGGCTTTTTGATGCCAGTAAGCCGCCTGATCAAAGAGCGCCTGTAACGCTGGATTGCTGCTCTCCGCCGCCTGCAGCGGCAGAGACAGTGAGAGCGCGCTACCCAGTAACAACGCACGACAGATACCGGCACTGATTTGGTTTTTATTCATTATTATGGCCCTTACTTCTTACCGGCATCGCGATCGTGTTTTGGCTGTAGTCGCCGCGAAGCATGTCGTTTCAGCATAACCCACGCAGCACTCCCTACGACGGCGGAAAGCAACAGCGCCGTCAGCGCCATCAATACCGAGTGCTGGTTGGCATACCACACCACCATCATGTACCACGGCATTTCACCGCTGGGGAACTGCGGACCTACCCGGAAGCTCCGGATACCGTTCTCATCAGTCATAATCGCGGTATCACCCCGCACCGCGGCGTTGATGCGGGCGGAGCCCAAATCATCATGCAGGCGCAGCAGTTGATCATCGCTAGTCGCCACTGCCATCACCACCAGGCGATCCGGATTCCACATTGAGCGATAGCTTAAAAAGCCACGCCAGGACTCATTCGAAGAGAAATAGCGATCGGCATCCAGCGGTTGACGATTCCAGTCACCCATCAGCCAGCTGCGTAACTTTTCGAGCGTCGTGGGTTCTTTAACCCCTATCGCACTGCCGCTGGCGTCATAGGGTGAATTTGCCAGCATTGCCTGGTTAAACGCGCTGTTGCCTGTGGTACTCACTGCCAGTAAGTCGCTTTGCTGAACGCGGGCCAGATTATTGCCCCCATTTGGCAAGCCAAAGAGTACCTGGTTTTGTGCCAGCGCCACGCCCGTGGCATTGCCAGCCCTGGCGGACAGATTTAATAGTGTTGATATCTCCGCATCACTGGGATTCGCAGGCAGGAGCAGCGTGGTCTGTGAAAAGTCAGCAAGTCGGGAAAACGGAAAGGAGGCACCGACAAAGTATGAGAGATTCGGCAACATACTGAAGTGCCGCGTATGGCTTAAATCAATCCATGAGTCGTCTTCAATACGGCTTTTGATGTTGTTATTCAACAATACACCGCAGGGCGCATCGGCTTTTGGCTTGATGTTGAAATAGAGCGCCAGCTGGTTGTCGCCATAAATCAGATAGGGATCAAGGTTGATTTGATAGTGCTCCTGACGCGCATCACCGCCTAAGCGGTGCCACGCGCTCTCCAGCAATCCCACTTTATTGACCGTCAGATTACGCAGGAAAGTGCCGTTTAACGTAACGTTAAGCAGCGAGTTTTTCTCGTCAATCCAGTTTTCTGACGGAAAACGGTAGTGCAGATACAGCGGAACCGAATCGCCATCCCACAGGAACAGGTCGGGTGCTGCCCGGAAATTTACCCGCATCGCATCGTGCCAGATACCGGTCGCCGTAAGGCTTTGATCTTTCCGCAGCAGCTCACTCAGTCGTACCGGATGCGCCGTGTTGATCCAGTGCGGTGCATCGTAAGGCGTACGGCTGGCTATGGATTGCGGTTTGACCTGCAAGCTGTTGCCGTCAGTGGTAAGAGGCTGGATGGTCAGACGATTGGCGGCCTGGCGCAGCTGACTTTCATCCTCACCACTGACCAGCAAGAGCTTATAAACCGGATTACCCGGGTTATCAACCATTTGCAAAGATGGGCCACTGCTGGCAGGAAAGGTTAACGTGCCAATCTTGTCACCGGGGTGACCAAACAGAATGCCGTTTTTTTCCGGCAGATTACCGCGCACCACAGGGAAATTAATGCCACGGTAATCACTCTGGATGCCCAGCCAGGAGGCCACCAGCACCGCCGCCGTCACCGCATCTGGCGCGACATTGCTGGTAAAGCCAAACGTCACCTCCGCTGCGGTCATACGCTGCGGATCGACAAATGGCCGCGGGAAATTACGCAGGCTGGTACCAATGTTTAACTGCTGGCCCTCAAGGCTCAACATTGTTTTAGGCAGAATGGTTACCTGATACTGCTCTGCACTGTCTTTTTCACACAGCAGCTTATCGGCGTCGTTAATTTTAAAGCTCAAATTGTTGTTAGACACAATCATCGCCGCCGGAATATCCAGCTGATAATCGCTTTCATCACTGTCACCCGACCCCAGGGGGAGCGTGCCAAGCGGTTGTCCGTTTAACATCAACTGCAGTGAGGTGTTGCGCGCAGCCAGCGCCTGAGAGACGCGCAGTGACAGGTTAAGACGGGCGTTGGTCACCACCTCATCGCTTGGCAGCGTAAAAATAATGCCTGACTGCAGCTGACCGCCGGTCAGCGTAATGCCCTGGCGCTGTCCCATCTGTGCCACGTTCAGCGTGCTGCTCACCGGTTGGTTGAGCATGCTGCTGGCGAAGGATGTCGTGCCGACAGCGGTAACGGCCTCGCCTGGCCTGTAAGGCGTGGCGCCAGCGGCGGCCTCCAGACCCGGTTCCGCATTATCGAGACCGGCTGGCGGTGGAACATGTGATAACGCGCTGCTGTCCTGGGTAACGGGCGAACGGCTACTGTCGGACGATGTCTCTACGGAGGCGGGTGCCCCTTCGCCGTTCGGTTTTGGCGTATCCGAGGCGGTTGCGCCCGAAGTCACTTCATTAACGGGCGCGGTGCTACTGGCGGGTGCCGTACTGTTCTCAGTCAAACCCGAACTGCCAACCGGTGCCGCCGGGTTACCTGTCGTACCGTCAGTGTGGCGAGTCAGAGCAGGATCGCTGCCCGGTGCCGCGCTGTTATTCGGCGCAGCACTGCTGTTCGGGGCGGCACTGTTATTCGGCGCATCACTGCTATTCGGTGCAGCACTATTATTCGGTACGGCACTGTTAATCGGCGCAGCACTGCTATTCGGTGCGGCACTGTTAATCGGCGCATCACTGCTATTCGGTGCGGCACTGTTATTCGGCGCAGCACTGCTATTCGGTGCCGCGCTTTTATTCGGCACTACGCTGCTCTCTGGAAGAGGCGTTTCAGCCGAGGCCGGCATGACCCACAGCACAGCCGACAGAGAACCCGCCAGCATCGACTGTATCAAGATCCTCATACTGCGCTGTCCTCTTTCGCCGCAACGTCCGGGCCGCTCTTACGTTTCTCACGACGATCTATCCAGGTCAGCCAGAACAGTTCGAAAACCGTACGAATGATGGTTCCCAGAGAAGTTAACGGGTTGTCTTGCTTATATTCAGGCTGGATCCATGCATCAGCACGTGCCAGCACCACACGGACCAGTTCACGGCGACGCGCCAGCGGCATCGCGCCAAAGCTCAGACGAATGCTTTCTTCATCGCCCGAGATTTTAGTCGCCGGGATAGTAATGGTGCCTGACTTCAGTAACAGATCGATCTCTTCAATCGTATCCTGCTCATGACGGTTATCCGGTGCATCCAGATTCGCACCGCCCATCGACAGGTCGCTGGTCATGGTGCGGGATGAGATACCGCTGGCGTAATGGATAATGGCCGGAATCTGCACTTCAATACGAATCGTTTTTCGTACCTGCTTGGTTTCGCGTGCCACGGCAATCGCCGCCATTAAAATGATTAAGCTGAAGACAGCCCAGCCTACATTGAGCGCAATCACGTAGGGGTCAACGCCAAAATAGTCATGCATCGTGGCACGTACAACGCCCGCGACAATGCCAATGCTAAGCAGAATGGCGACAATCACGTGTGGACGTACGATATGGAAATCGAAGAAGCCCTGATCCAGCACCCCGCCCTTATCCGTCACGTTAAATTTCCCATGTTTCGGTGAAAGCAACGTGATAAGCGTCGGGATGACAAGATGGAAGCACATCACCGTTTCATAAATTTCGCCCCAGAAGGTGTAGCGGAAACGGCCATTCATGCGTGAGTTAACGTACAGAGACAGCACCAGATGCGGCAAAACGTAGGCGAAAATCAGCGACGCCGACGAATGGATGATATTCAGATTAAACAACAGATAGGCCAGCGGTGCCGTCAGGAAGGCCACACGTGGCAGACCGAACTGGAAATGCAACATGGCATTCAGGTAACACAGCCGCTGCTGCCATTTTAAGCCTCGTCCCAACAATGGGTTATCCACGCGAAAAATCTGCGTCATACCGCGTGCCCAGCGGGTGCGTTGAATCACATGCAGCCCCAGGCGCTCTGTGGCCAGCCCCGCAGCCAGCGGAATCGCCAGAAACGCCGAGCCCCAGCCCAGACGCTGCATTTTCAGCGCAGTGTGCGCATCTTCGGTGACCGTTTCTACAGCGAAACCACCGATCTCTTCCAGCGCTGAACGACGAATCACGGCACAGGAACCACAGAAGAAAGTCGCATTCCAGTTGTCGTTGCCCTGCTGAACCGGGCCATAAAACAGCGATCCCTCATTCGGAATACTGCGAGCCGCACGCAGATTGCGCTCAAAAGGGTCGGGAGAATAAAAGTAGTGCGGCGTCTGCAACAGAGCCAGCTTAGGATCGGTCAGAAACGGGCCAACCGTGGCCTGCAGGAAAGTGCGGGTCGCGACGTGGTCACAGTCAAACACGCAGATCAGCTCACCTTTGGTGATCTTCATCGCGTGATTAAGATTACCGGCTTTAGCATGGCTGTTATCGTCACGCGTGATATAACCCACGCCGACATCGGCAGCGAAAACGGCAAATTCTCTGCGTTTACCGTCATCAAGCAGGTAAACCTTTATTTTATCGCGTGGATAGTCGATGCACTGAGCCGCCAGCACCGTATCACGCACGACGTCGAGGCTTTCGTTATAGGTCGGAACATAGACATCAACCGTCGGCCATAAGCTGGTGTCTTCCGGCAAGGGTTCAATAGTACGTTTTAAGGGCCATGTGGTTTGCAGGAAACCCAGGATTAAAATCAGCCAGACGTACAGCTCGGCAATATATAAGCCGATGCCAAGAATCGCTTCGATTTCCGAATTAAAATACAGGGTTTCAGTCGTTCGCCACCATATATACCGGGATGACATCAGGGCGGACAGAATAACCATTACCACCGTTATTTTACGGCTTTTGCTTACCCCTAACAAAAACACCATACCAATGCTGATCAAGCCAAAAATATACTGCTTTTGGCTATCCATCGGCGTGATAATGATCACCGCGGCAACAGGTGCAAGCACCAGCAGCAGCAGGTAAAACCCGATTTTACTCATGTCCCACCCTGAAAAGAGCTGTTTTTTTAAACCTGGCAAGCCAGGTCATTACATTTAGTAGTTGCTGGTGTGAATCTGAGCCTGAACTTCGCCATTACCTACAGTGATATTCAGCGTACTGGCGACACGTTTGGCGATCAGTTCAATATCAAAGGCAGCGGCGGATGAAGGGCTAAAATCATAAACAGACTGCTGTGATGCATTGGCTTCGCCCACGCTTTCATCGCGATGAATCTGGCCCAAAAGATTATCGCCGAGACGTTGCTGAATAAAAGCGGTCACATCACGATTAATATTTCGACGATTGTCACACTGATTCAGAACAAAATAATGCCCATGTTTACTATTCAGCGGCTGACCAATCAGGCGATTTTCCTCAATATGGGGCAATAACGACACTGAGGCGGTATCGGCTAACATCACCACCAAATGCATATCGGCTAATGCCTTGATTGCTTTAAGCGCTGGCCCGGGGCCCGGAGGAAAATCCGCAACCATGACCAGACCCGGATAGTTCAGTAAGGTGTCGAGACCTCGCTTGATAAAGTGAGGATCTTTCGCCAGGTTCTCTTCAAACCGTTCACGCTGGGATTCAGTGACATTGCCATAGGGGAGAACAAAAATATTCCCGCCGGTGGTCAGAATAGACTGGCTCCAGTCCGCCTGTTCCTCAGAACGTGCAACAAAGCCCCGCCCATCATGCAGCGGCACGCCAAAATGGAGGCGCAATGCATTCTGTACATCAAAATCGATTGCCAACACTTTGCTACCCGAGCGGGCCAGACTCCAGGCCAGATTGGCTGCCAACGTAGTTTTCCCCACCCCACCTTTGGGCGAGCACACACAAACTAACGGCATAAGGCAATCTTCTCCAGTAGCGGTTTTAATAACGTTTCTTTCGGTAAATTTTCTGATCCACTGTTGCGCGCGCGGAACAGTCCGCTAAAGCGGCCATTGTCCGTCTCGGCAGGCGCGTCACGATTCGGCTGCGCCGTGACAGGCGGTGTCGGTATTGCGTTCTCCTGTACGGGAGAAGCCTCTGCTGTTTTCTGCACCTCTGCAGAGACGGATTGCGCTGTGGGTGCCGGGAACAGAGATGAAGTGGAGGAGGTTGAAACGGGCACCACCACTTCAACATGAGGTTCATTGCCGTTCAGGCTGCTCATGATGGAGCTGGAAGACGCCGCTGCGGGCTTGGTCACATTCGGAGATAACGCGGCCACAGCAGTCGTGCTGAATTCATCACCCTGAATCGGTTGTGGCTGTGGCAGATCAATGCGTTGGCCACCACTGAAAGGCATTTGCGTCTCTTCACACGCCAGTTGACGAATGAGAGACCATTTACTTTTATCCGCCGCTTCCTGCGATTGGCCTGACATATCCTGAAAGGCGATGTCGAGCGTTTTTGTCTTTTCCTTAAAACGCTGTAAGTCGTCGTAATTTTTCATAGACCATGGCCTACAACAGAGGGAGGATTTTTCCAGGAATATATCATAATAATTTAAACACAGTGAGATAATTCTGATTACAAAACCGACATATTCAATAAGAAAGCTTAATGCTAATAGCCATTCTTTAGCAATAAATGAGTACCTTTTCACATATATCACTAAAAATTGTTGAGACAACTTTAAGTTAAATATCATCACAAATGATTAACATCTTAGCGATCGCTAACATCAGGATAGCTGCTGTTACAACCTTTTGTATTTACTGGTAAAAAAAAACCTCATTCGCTTTCGGGTTTTACAGGCCTTTTTGTGCCCGTCTGGAGAGACTTTTACGTTATCGAATTATGGTTGGTAAAGTATTACTGTGCTAATTATCACCGGATAAAAACCGTTCAATGTTGAAAACGTTGCCTTTTACGCCTTTTCGGAACAGTGACTTTTTTTCTTCCATCAGAAAATTAAAAAAATTGAGAGGTTATTCTCTCGTAAATGAATGGAACTCAAAGTCTGAAAAAGCACAGAGAAAAACGCTGTTTGTTTGACCATTTAATCCAACCCGCTTCATCTCCATTCTGGACAGTGAGGCTAATGATTCGGCTTGTCGCAAAGGTTGCGTTAACGCAGCGCGCCAGGCATGACCCCATTCGAATACGTCACAGGGTGTTTTTCACTGGATGAGCTGTCGCATTGAACAAAACACCAGGCATTATCGGGGCGCTTACAGACAGGCGGGGCTGAAGGGGAAGGCCCGTAATGTTATCGGGCCGGGTAATACGATGAAAGCGTAGCTGTAACCTGTCATCTTGATGGCGGAATCCTGGCCGTTTCTACCCGCAAGGATTCCGCCCGCCAGTATGTTAAGGCTGACTGGCAGTTTCACCTGATTCAATCAACTGGTTTTCATCCTGATCAACTGCGAAGCAGGCGATCTGCTGATCACCGTACTGCTTGAGCTTAGGCTGCAGCTGAACGCAGGTGCCAAAGCGACGCCGGCAGCGCGCGTTAAATGCGCAGCCCGGAGGCGGATTGAGCGGGCTGGGCAGTTCGCCGGTCAGCTTGATACGTTCGCGGCGCTCGTCAGGATTGAGCCGCGGCGTGGCAGAGAGAAGCGCTTGTGTGTAAGGATGGCGCGGATTGGCAAAAATCGCCTCTTTGCTGCCCTTTTCAACACAACGACCCAGATACATCACCATCACTTCATCGGCAATATGCTCTACCACGGAAAGATCATGAGAGATGAAAACATAGGACAGCCCCATCTCTTGCTGTAGATCCATCATCAGGTTAAGCACTTGTGCACGTACCGACACGTCCAGTGCCGAAACCGGCTCATCGGCAATCAGCACGTCTGGCTCAAGCATCAGGCCACGGGCAATCGCAATACGCTGACGTTGACCACCCGAAAACATATGCGGATAACGATCGTAATGCTCAGTTTTCAGCCCCACTTTGGCCATCATCTCCAGCGTTTTTTCGCGACGTTCCGCTTTGCTGAGTGAGGTATTAATCACCAGAGGTTCTTCCAGGATCTGACTGACTTTTTTGCGCGGATTCAGCGAGCCGTACGGATTCTGAAACACGATCTGAATTTTCTGCCGACGCAGCTTCTGCGCCTGAGGATCGTGTTTTAACAAATCCTGGCCGTGCCAATAGAGCTGCCCTTCTGTCGGTGTTTCTATCATGGTCAGTAAACGGCCCAGCGTAGACTTGCCACAACCCGACTCACCGACAACCGCCAGGGTTTTACCGCGTTCCAGATTAAAAGAGACGCCATCCAGCGCTTTTACCAGCCGCTCCTGACCAAACAATCCTTTCTTCACCGGATAGTGTTTTTTCAGGTCGATGGCCTGTAGCAGATACTCGTGCTTAGTATTATCAGGACTCATAAGTTGGTCTCCCGGCATCGTCCAGCGGATAGTGACATTTGGACTGACGTCCCGGAATCGTCCGCAGTTCAGGTTCTTCTTTACGGCAACGATCGTTGGCATAAGGACAGCGTGGATTAAGCAGGCAGCCTAACGGACGATCGTATTTTCCAGGCACAACACCGGGTAAGGAGGCCAGCCGCGCTTTATCCGCCGCGAATTCCGGCAACGCCCGGAGCAGAGCCTGCGTATAAGGATGACGTGGTGCTTTAAAAATGTCGGTCGCTTTGCCGCTCTCCACAACCTGTCCGGCGTACATCACAATAATGTGATGTGCGGCTTCTGCCACCAGCGCCAGATCGTGCGTGATCAGGATCAGCGCCATGTTTTCCTGCTGTTGCAGATCCAGCAACAGCTCAATGATCTGCGCCTGAATCGTTACGTCCAGCGCGGTGGTGGGCTCATCAGCAATCAGCAGCTTTGGACGACAGGCAATCGCCATCGCAATCATTACGCGCTGGCTCATCCCGCCTGAGAGCTGGTGAGGATAAACATCCAGACGCGAGGCAGGATCGGGAATGCCCACTTGATCCAGTAAGTCGATTGCCCGCTGACGGCGGGTACTTTTATTACCGCCCTGGTGCACCTTAATGGCTTCCATAATCTGATAGCCCACGGTGTAGCACGGGTTCAGGCTGGTCATCGGGTCCTGAAAAATCATCGCGACTTCAGCGCCCACTAACTGGCGACGCTCTTTTTCAGAAATACGCTGCAAATCCCGTTGATTGAATTCGAGTTTTTCTGCCATCACTTTGCCGGGAAAATCAATCAATCCCATGATAGCCAGAGAACTGACGGATTTACCCGAGCCAGACTCGCCGACAATGCCCACGACCTGGCCCTGCTCAACCTGATAACTGATGCGATCGACTGCCCGGAACGGTGCCTTCTCGTCGCCGAAATGCACCGACAATTTGTCTATATTTAATAACGCCATCTCGGTGCCTCTTTACTGCTTGAGTTTCGGGTCGAGTGCATCACGCAAACCATCGCCCATCAGGTTAAATGCCAGCACGGTAAGCAGAATGACTAACCCAGGGAAAGTCACCACCCACCAGGCACTTTGCGCATACTGCAATACGTCGGAGAGCATGGTGCCCCACTCCGGCGTTGGCGGCTGCGCACCCATACCGAGAAAGCCCAACGCCGCCATGTCGAGAATGGCGTTGGAAAAGCCTAACGAAGCCTGAACGATCAGCGGTGCCAGACAGTTAGGTAAAATATTCACGAACATCTGGCGCAGCATACCGGCCCCCGCCACACCAGAAGCGGTCACGTAGTCCCGGTTGACTTCAACCAGCACCGCCGCGCGCGTCAGACGGATATAGTGGGGCAGCGCGACAAACGTCAGCGCGATAGAAGCGTTGACGATCGACGGGCCAAAAATGGCTACCAGCACCAGCGCTAACAGCAGGCTTGGCAACGCCAGCATAATATCCACCAGGCGCATAATCGTGGCATCAACCGCCCCGCCGATATAACCGGCCAGCAAACCAAAGATGACGCCAAAAATCAGCGACAGCACCACCACCATGCAGCCCACCAGTAACGACAGGCGCGCGCCATACATCAGGCGCGATAAAATATCGCGGCCGACATCGTCGGTGCCCAGGATGTAGCTCCAGTTTCCGCCTTCCTGCCAGACAGGAGGATGCAGCAGAGCATCACGAAACTGTTCGGCTGGGCCGTGCGGTGCCAGTACATCAGCAAAGATGGCGATCAACAGCATTAACACGATGTAAACCAGGCCGGTTACCGCACCTTTATTACGTTTGAAGTAGTGCCAGAATTCCTGAATCGGGGTCATCGGCTTGGGTGCAATATTTACGCTTGCGGGATCAACAACAGACATGATGCCCCCTTATTTCTTATGACGTATGCGCGGATTCACCACGCCATACAGCAGATCAACCAGCAGATTGACCAGGATAATCAGTATTGCCGTCAGCAGCACACCGCCCTGCACGACCGGATAATCACGGCGTTGCAGCGCTTCGATTAACCAGCGCCCCAGGCCCGGCCAGGAAAAGATGGTTTCGGTCAGGATAGCGCCTGCCAGCAAGGTGCCGACCTGCAGGCCAATCACGGTGACAACCGGCAACATCGCATTACGCAGAGCGTGGATGACAATGACGCGCATACGCGTCAGGCCTTTCGCACGCGCCGTGCGGATATAATCTTCACCCAGCACTTCCAGCATGGAAGAACGCGTCATACGCACGATGACCGCCAGCGGAATCGTACCCAGCACGATAGCGGGTAAAATCATGTGCATGACCGCATCTTTGAAGTCGCCAGGCTCACCCCAGATCAATGTATCAATCAGCATGAAACCGGTCAGTGGATGGCTGTCGTCCAGGAACACGGTATCCGCAACACGGCCAGAAACCGGGGTAAGGTTGAGCTGCACCGAGACCAGCATAATCAGCATGATGCCCCACCAGAAAATCGGCATGGAGTAGCCGGTGAGGGAAATACCGACGGCGGTGTGATCAAACACCGAGCCACGTTTCACCGCAGCCATAACGCCGACCGGAATCCCGACGCATACCGCAAACAGCATTGCGCACATCCCCAGCTCAAGCGTGGCTTTAAAGCGCGGGACGAATTCGGTCCAGACGGGAATGCGGCTTTTCAGTGAAATGCCTAAATCACCATGCAGCACGCCATAGATATAGTGCAGATACTGTTTCCACAGCGGCTGATCGAGCCCCATCATCGCCATCAATTCAGCATGACGCTCTGGGGAAATACCGCGCTCGCCTGCCATGATAAGCACCGGATCGCCCGGAATCATATGAACAAACGCGAAGGTCAATAATGTAATACCGATGAACGTTGGGATGACAAGCCCCAGACGCCGGAGTATGAACTGCAGCATAGGCGTAATTCTCAGTCGTTTTCCCCTGGCCCTGGCCAGAGATAACATTGCTCATTAACCGCATCCAACGAAAGCCGGACGCGACGCAAGAAGCGCTTCTTAGGTAAAAGTAAATAGCCGGAAAAAAAGAGCAGATAACAGGCGATCGGAGGAGATCGCCTGAGGGCCGGCAAAACCGGCCCTTACTGCAATAATCCGAAAGGTTATTCCTGAATATCGACGGTATCGAAGTGATGTTTACCTAATGGATCGACGACATAGCCAGTGACTTTCTTACTGACAGGCTCGTAAACGGTTGAGTGAGCAATGATCAGCGCAGGCGCCTGGTCATGCATCACTACCTGAGCTTGCTTGTAATACTCAATACGTTTGTTGTGATCGGATTCTGCACGTGCTGGCTGAATCAAATCTTCAAACGGCTTATAGCACCAGCGGGAATAGTTCGAACCATCTTTGGCCGCCGCACAGCTGAACAGCGTTGCGAAGAAGTTATCTGGGTCCCCGTTATCACCGGTCCAGCCCATCATCACAGTTTGATGTTCGCCCGCTTTGGCGCGTTTCAGGTACTCGCCCCACTCATAGGTCACGATTTTGGCTTTCACGCCAATTTTTGCCCAGTCAGACTGAATCATCTCCGCCATACGGCGCGCGTTCGGGTTGTAAGGACGCTGAACCGGCATTGCCCACAGATCGATAGAGAAACCGTCCGCCATACCCGCTTCTTTCAGCAGGGCTTTGGCTTTTTCAGGATCGTAAGCATAGTCTTTAACGTCCTTGTTATAGCCCCACATTGTTGGTGGGATCAGGTTTTTCGCTGGCTGGCCAGCGCCCTGATATACCGCATCGATAATGGCTTGCTTGTTAACCGCCATGGTCAGCGCCTGACGCACTTTCACGTTATCCAGCGGTTTTTTCTCGGTATTAAATGACAGGTAACCGACGTTCAGACCAGGCTGTTCCATCAGGTTAATTTTGCTGTCTTTTTTCATGCTGGCGATATCGGCCGGATTTGGATACGGCATGATCTGACATTCGCCTTTCTGCAACTTGGCATAGCGAACTGACGCATCTGGCGTGATAGAGAAGACCAGGCGATCAATTTTTGGCTTGGTTCCCCAGAAATCCGGGTTAGCTTTATACAGAATACGCGAGTCTTTCTGGTACTGCTGGAGCACAAATGGCCCGGTACCGACAGGGTTCAGGTCAACTTTCTCTGGCGTACCGGCCTTCAGCATGTTGTCGGCATATTCTTTGGACATGATGGAAGCGAAATCCATACCCAGATCGGCCAGGAAAGGCGCTTCAGGGCGCGTCAGCACAAAGCGTACCGTGTGATCGTCCACTTTTTCGATTTTGCTGATCAGCTTCGGCATATCCATACCTTCAAAGTACTCATAGCTGCCGCCAGAGACATTGTGGTACTTGTTGCTTTTATCTAACTGGCGCTCGAAAGAGAACACCACGTCATCAGCATTGAATTCACGCGTAGGCTTAAAATCTTTAGTGGTTTGCCATTTCACGCCATTGCGTAAATGGAAGGTGTAGGTTTTGCCGTCAGCGCTGACGTCCCACTTTTCTGCCAGGCCCGGCACCAGTTCGGTGGTACCGGTTTTGAATTCAACCAGACGGTTATAGATAGGCACAGAGCTGGCATCGTATGTCGTACCAGAGGTAAAGAGCTGCGGGTTGAACCCTTCCGGAGAACCTTCAGAACAATAAACCAGGGTTTTCGCTTGAACACTTGCGGCTATGGTCATGGCTATCAGGCTCAGACCGACCTTCAGCATCCTGGATTTAGCCAGGGAGTTGATCATGCTTTTGCTCCATTGTGATGTGTTGTTGTGTGCATTGCCTGACCTCTGGTTTTTTTATGCGGTTCAGGCGGTCCACCCAGCGGGTGTGATAAGAGTGAGATAGTTTTCTTTTGATAATGCTGATTGATAAGTACCCATCAGAAAAATCTGTATCTGCACTGTTATTGACGCATCAATTTGTCAACAGTTGCAAAGAACGTCAATACAACGGTTAGTTATTTACACAGAGTGTGAGGAATAGCAAGCAACGATAAAAAAAACCCTTACTGACGTTATGCCATACATTGCATAGCGGGACGGGTTTATTCGCCATCTATTCTGCTGTGAGAGGCGGCAGACAGTAGTGATTCGCGCTAAAAAAAATCGTGCATCATTTAGCGCCAAATGTTGGATATCTGAACGATTACCCGTGCGTTATGACGTTCATCTAGCGAAAAATGCTGTCATTTTTGAGTGAAAAATTAACAATTATTCTTTTTGTGGCATAACCAAAACTTATCTTTGATCCGCCGACATCCCTCAGGCGAGAAGGGCTGTGTCGGGATTAAACCGAAAAACGGCTGTCTGTCGGTGAAATTGATTTCAAGGAAGAATTATTGGTTTTTTGGAAAAATCTGGCATGAGATATTCTAATAGCAGAGCGGGGCAATAAAGCCTGAAAAGCGTTTTTCACCCTGCCTGTGTTGAGATGAACGCCTTTTGCCAGGCCGATTAGCTGCTCGCGCAGGCAAAAACCCCGCTATCGGTGGCGTTGCCTGGGTCGGTTTACTAAAGGGATGGGATGAGGCGCAGGCCGCTGCCTTCGCAACGTTGTCTCGCTTCGCCCGGCGCAAACGGCCTTCGGAGGTGCTCATCCTCATTTTATTCAGGCGAAAAAAAACCTGTCTTTTCAGACAGGTTTCTTAAATATGGTCGGCGAGAGAGGATTACGCGCCCTTCGGGCCGTTGCCTTCGCAACGTTGTCTCGCTTCGCTCGGCGCAAACCTCCTTCGGAGGTTCTCATCCTCATTTTACACAGGCGAAAAAAAACCTGTCTTTTCAGACAGGTTTCTTAAATATGGTCGGCGAGAGAGGATTACGCGCCCCTGCGGGACGCGCCCTTCGGGCCGTTGCATTCGCAACGTTGTCTCGCTTCGCTCGGCGCAAACCTCCTTCGGAGGTTCTCATCCTCATTTTATTCAGGCGAAAAAAAACCTGTCTTTTCAGACAGGTTTCTTAAAAGTGGTCGGCGAGAGAGGATTCGAACCTCCGACCCACTGGTCCCAAACCAGTTGCGCTACCAAGCTGCGCTACTCGCCGATGGGGGCGCATGTTACTGCTACCCCTGGGAAGCGTCAACCGCTTTTTGCGCTTTCGCGCCTGATCGCCTGGAAAGCAGGCGGTCAGCGGCTTTTCCCCGTTCCGTGCTGCATCGCTACGCCACTACAGCGGTTTAGCGGTTGTTCCGGCGGGTGCCTGGCACCAGTTATTGGCCGCCTTAATACCACCATCTGGAGAGGTATAACCCAGGCAGCCCATGATCGTATCAAACAACTCGACGTGACGATGGGTTTTACCCGTGCGCTGTTGCGCCTGCAGACGCTCGAAGTTGTCGCGGTTGGTCGGGTCAGCCAGATATTTATCCGATGCCCACACCATCATGGGAACACGGAACTGCTCCGGCGGTGCCATTTCACGCGGTGTACCATGCAGATGCATATTATCGCTGATCGACTCACCATGGTCAGACGCATAGAACACGATCGCTTTCTTATCACGCAGCTGATCCAACACACTGTCCAGCATACTGTCGACATAGAGAACCGAATTATCGTAGGCGTTAATCAGCTGTGCTTTGCTACAGGTTTCATCGACGCCCATACATTCAGGCTGATAACGCGCAAAACTGCGCGGATAGCGTTGCGAGTAAAGGTAATGTGAGCCTTTGGTGTGCAAAACCACCAGGTGTTTACCCTTGGGATAGCGCTGGAGTGATGCCTGCAACTCCGGGACCAGCAGCATATCATCCACTGATTTACCCTGATTGCGTGGCTCTGAACCAATTTGCTCGCGGAAGGAGAAGTTATTCGCATTGATATTATCGTAGAACCAAACCTCACTTTGCATCGCGAACAGCTCAGAGGTAAAGCCCAGCTCTTTCATCACCGCGAAAACATTTTGCTCTTTCAGGGTACGGCCAGGGTTGTCCATGGTGCCGCCTTCACGCACGAACATACAACGCAAAGACAGTTTGGTCGCGGTATCACAAGATTCACCACGAAACGCGACCAGGTTTTTCTCTTTCGACAGCTTAGGTGTGGTATTGCGCTCATAACCCAACATGCCCATGTGATCCCAGCGCGTGGTTTCACCAATGACAAACACCACATAGGTATCATCTAACCCCGGCGGTGCAACGTAGGTAAATTTCTGCGCAGGGTCCAACAGTTCGTGATTTTCCAGCGTCTCGTCAACCTTCGTCCAGGTAAACAGACCCAGTGCAGCCAGCCAGTTAGACGGCAAATAAGAGTGCGCCACAATACCGCCATAGCTCGGCAGGTCGATATTGGTCACTTCCTCGTTGGTTTTTTGCAACTTGTCGAAGTAACGGATGGGTAACCACACCAACGCGACGCAGGCCAGCAAAAGTAAAACGGGTTTTAGTCGCTGCCCTGGCGTACGCAGTTGCTCATTCAGCGTCATGCTGAGGTTGTTACGCCAAATCATAAACAGCGGCAGCGCGCTGACCAGCACCATCCACAGGATAAAGTGATAACCCACGACTTCTTTAGACAGATCGGTATCCGTCGTCATGACTGATGCCACAATGCCGTAGCCAATGACCACATTGAAAAAGGCCATGTAATAACCGGCAGCGACGGAAATCAATACAATTAAGGTCGCAAGAACACGGTACAGCCACTTTCCGCCCAATGATAACAGTCGCATCAGGAAAAACGTCAGTAACACAATTGCTACGACCTCGGTAAAGGCGGTCAGCCAGTTTGTCACGGTTGATTTCGTCAGAAAGCCATCAAAACGGCGGTAAAAGATCGGCAAATTCAGCAGGATACCGAGATACAGAGCCAGCAAGAGCGACAGCTTTTGCTGTGTTAATGATTTTATATAATTCATGAAAAATGGTGTTTCCCCGGAACGAAGCGCTTAACTAAACGTTAATCTGACTGCCATATTTCGGCAGAGTTCGCGAATTAAGCGGGCCGGTTAAATAAAGAAGAATATTCTGAACGTTTTTACACGTCATCACGCGAAGTGGCACAGTTAAGCATGTGACATGCATTTAGGCCAGAAAATAGTCTGGAGAAGGGGCAATTAACAGCGTGGGTGAAAAGAAAAAAGGGCCGGTGTTCAGGCCCTTAATCATTTAGCGAAGGATATTCAGCGTTACGTCGATGTTGTTACGTGTCGCATTTGAGTATGGGCAAACGATATGAGCAGCATCAACCAGTTTCTGTGCTTCTGCTTCGTCCATCTCAGGCAGGTGAATATTCAGCGTCGCCTCAATGCCAAAACCATTAGGGATTGGACCAATACCGACTTCGCCTTCAATCCATGCGTCTTTTGGCATCGCGATTTTGTCGCGGCCAGCAACAAACTTCATTGCGCCCAGGAAGCAAGCTGAGTAGCCCGCTGCAAAAAGCTGCTCTGGGTTAGTGACTTCACCACCTGCACCGCCCATCTCTTTTGGTACGCCCAGTTTGACATCCAGAACGCCGTCAGATGAGGTTGCACGACCATCACGACCACCGGTAGCTTTAGCTTTTGCACGGTAAACCACTTGTTCTAAAGACATATCTTATCTCCATTGTACTATTTAATCGCTCGCTACTTATTGGTCAGCAGTCGAGCTGCGAAGTCTGACTTATTTCATACATCCAGATAAAAATTTAGCGCGGCACCATCAGTTTGTCACGTAACTGGTTCAACTGCAGTTTAAGCGCCGCCATCTCATCCTCACTGCAATCAGAGGCACACTGGATTTCATCGGGAATCCTCTCAGCCTGCTGACGCAAAAGACGTCCGGTATCCGTTAAGCTGACGACCACCTGACGCTCATCCTGACGGGAGCGCTGGCGATTGAGTAAGCCCGCATTTTCCAGACGTTTTAACAGCGGCGTTAATGTCGCTGAATCCAGAAAGAGGCGTTCACCAATCTCAGAAACGGTAAGTGAATCCTGTTGCCACAATACCAGCATCACCAGATATTGCGGATAGGTAATATCCATCTGCGTAAGTAACTTACGATACACTTTATGCATCGCCAGATTGGCGGAATACAGTGCAAAGCAAAGTTGCTGATCGAGCAACAGTGGCGCAGCTTTCACTTTTTTGTCATCTTTATTACTGTTCATGGACGCAATATAAATAGCGCACTAGTTAATTGCAAGCAATTTATGAAAACGAGGTAGTGCATGCAGGATTCTCTGGAAGAACAGGCGCGACGCTATGCCACGCAAGCCCATGCAGCAGCGGGCCAACGCCGTAAATACACCGACGAACCTTATATCGTCCATCCTGCAGCCGTTGTGGAACTGGTCAGAAGCATTACGGATAACCCCGTCTTACTGGCTGCGGCCTGGCTACACGATACCGTGGAAGATACGACGACGACACTTAGCGATATCGAAAATCACTTCGGTAATGAGGTCGCGAAGCTGGTTGAAATGCTGACCAATACCGCACCGCAAAGTGCAGGGAATCGTACAGAACGCAAAATGGCCCATTTTCGCCATACTGCGCAGGCCAGCCCTGACGCACAAACCATCAAGCTGGCTGACATCATTGACAATACGCGCTCTATTGTTCGCTTCGATCCCCATTTTGCCCGCGTTTATCTGATTGAAAAAAAGGTGCAAATTGAATTGCTTAAGCAGGGCAACGCAGAACTCTGGCGCCAGGCTTCCGCCAACATTGAAAGTGGTATTGCTCAGCTGGCCGATGCGCCCTATAACGTGCCTGAAAAATGGTTTGTTAAACAAGCGGCCAAATACGGTGGATTAAGCTAACGCCATCCTCGCCATGCGCTGATTCATTGATGCCAACGGCGTACGTTAGCCTGGAAATGAGGCGCCGGCTATACGGCTTAAAGCGCGCCGGCGGGCGCGGTATGGCTTTCGTGCCTAAGGGCAAACCATGAGGCTTTCACGCTGCCTCAATATGTCTCTGTAAAACAGAAATGTTAAGAAGGATTGAATCCAAAAAAATGTAATTTATTGGCTGGAAAACTGTCAAAAAACAGTATTTTTAATATCATAAATAAATAATCGTCATGGCGAAAAGAGATTTTACTGTGATACCAATCACGATAATTTAAAGTAACCCTGGACATACCCAATCAATATAATAGGGTAGCGCTATGTTTAATGAGAGTTGAAATATTATGATCATCTTAAACAGCACCTGTGTAATTTCAAAATGGTTTAACATTGATAATATCATTGTCAACCACCTGCCTTAACGTCCCCTTGCTTTCTTCACCCTTCTGTTCCGGCTGATATGGCCGTGATTTATCGGGTGTATTTTCAATCATTCAGTCATAAAAAAAACTGCCTCGTCGATGACGTCCGTTTATTTGCCGATCAGGGCATTGAAAACGCAATGTTGCACGTAATGCAGTTACGATCTTTTATCGGCTGAAATACAGTAATAACAGCATTCGACCTGGTTTTTATTAATTCGGTTAAAAAACCACGGCTTCGACATGTCTGCATTAAAGGACATCATTATGAATAATTTTAGACATTTACCTGAGCCATTTCGCATTCGGGTGATTGAGCCTGTCAAACGTACCACGCGTGAACACCGGGACACAGCAATTATCAAAGCCGGAATGAATCCATTTCTGCTGGACAGCGAAGACGTTTTTATCGATTTGCTCACCGATAGCGGCACCGGTGCCGTAACGCAAAATATGCAGGCTGCGATGATGCGGGGCGATGAATCCTATAGTGGCAGCCGCAGTTATTACGCCCTGGCAGAAGCGGTAAAAGCGATTTTTGGCTATGCCTATACGATTCCTACGCATCAGGGGCGCGGTGCAGAACAAATTTATATCCCGGTTTTAATAAAGAAACGCGAACAAGAAAAAGGCCTGGACCGAAACAAAATGGTGGCCTTTTCTAACTACTTTTTCGATACCACCCAAGGCCACAGCCAGATAAATGGTTGTACCGTAAGGAATGTTTATATCAAAGAAGCTTTCGATACGGCGGTTCGCCATGACTTCAAAGGCGACTTTGACCTTGAAAGTCTGGAAAAGGGTATACAGGACGTGGGGGCGAATAATGTGCCCTACATTGTTGCCACGATTACCTGTAATTCCGCGGGTGGACAGCCTGTATCGCTGGCAAATTTAAAAGCCATGTACCAGATTGCACAAAAATACGACATCCCCGTTGTCATGGATTCAGCACGCTTTGCTGAAAACGCCTATTTTATCCAGCAACGGGAAAAACCCTATAAAAACTGGACAATTGAAGCGATCACCCGAGAAACCTATAAATATGCTGACATGCTGGCCATGTCGGCCAAAAAAGATGCCATGGTACCGATGGGCGGCTTACTCTCATTTAAAGACGACAGCTTCTTTGACGTGTACACCGATTGCAGAACGCTTTGCGTGGTTCAGGAAGGCTTCCCCACCTATGGTGGCTTAGAAGGTGGGGCGATGGAACGCCTGGCGGTTGGCCTGTATGACGGCATGAATCAGGACTGGCTGGCTTATCGCATCAGTCAGATTCAGTATCTGGTCGATGGTCTTGAATCAATTGGCGTGACCTGCCAACAAGCCGGCGGTCATGCCGCCTTTGTCGATGCCGGAAAATTATTGCCGCACATACCGGCGGATCACTTCCCCGCTCAGGCACTCGCCTGTGAACTGTATAAAGTGGCCGGTATCAGGGCAGTAGAGATCGGATCGTTTTTACTCGGCCGTGATCCAAAAACCGGTGAACAGCTGCCCTGCCCGGCAGAACTGCTGCGTTTAACCATTCCCCGAGCCACCTACACACAAACGCATATGGATTTCATTATTGAAGCGTTTGAGCATGTGAAAGAGAATGCCGCGAACATAAAAGGCTTAGCGTTTACCTATGAGCCTAAAGTTTTGCGCCACTTCACCGCAAAACTTAAAGAGATCTAATAGTCATACCTGTACAGTGAGCAGCTGTCTGGCAACAGCTGCTCCGTCACTCTGCTGGTCAACCTGAAAAATTATAAAAATGATAAAAGTAAAAAAGCGTATTGAGAGGACACCATGGAAGACAATACAGATCAGAAACATTCCTCCTTCTGGGGCGTAATGGTTATAGCAGGAACGGTAATCGGTGGTGGGATGTTTGCACTCCCTGTCGATCTCGCAGGTGCCTGGTTCTTCTGGGGCGCATTTATCTTAATCATCGCCTGGTTTTCAATGCTTCATTCCGGTTTATTGTTACTGGAAGCTAACTTAAACTATCCCGTAGGTTCGAGTTTCAACACGTTAACCAAAGATCTATTGGGTAAAACGTGGAATATCATCAGCGGTATTACCGTCGCCTTTGTGCTGTATATACTGACATATGCTTATATCTCCGCTAACGGTGCAATTATCAGCGAAACGCTTTCGATGCATTCCAGTATCAATATAAAGTCAGAATTGATTGGTTTAGGAACAGCGGTTTTCGTTGCCTGTGTATTATGGATAAGTTCACTGGCCGCCAGCAGAATCACTTCGCTATTTTTAGGTATTAAAATTTTAGCCTTTGTGATTGTCTTTGGTTCACTATTTTTTAAAGTCGATATGTCCCTTCTGCGGGATGTGCGCGGCATCAGTGAAAACAACCGTTACTTTCCTTATATATTTATGGCAATACCTGTCTGCCTGGCTTCATTTGGTTTCCATGGAAATATTCCCAGCCTGATTATTTGTTATGGAAAGAAAAAAGATAAACTGGTTAAAAGTATTGTTTTGGGTTCATTGCTGGCGCTGCTTATTTACCTTTTCTGGCTGTATTGCACAATGGGAAATATCCCGCGTGAAAACTTTAAGGGGATTATTGCCTCGGGCGGAAATGTTGACGTGCTGGTGAAATCCTTTATGGGAACCCATCCCGGTAGCCTGATAGAATTCTTCCTGCTGGTTTTTTCTAACCTTGCGGTAGCAAGCTCTTTCTTTGGCGTGACGCTGGGGTTATTCGATTATCTGGCTGACCTGTTCAACATTGACAATTCCCATGCAGGGCGCTTTAAAACGGTACTGCTGACCTTTCTTCCTCCCAGCATCCTGTATGTGTTCTACCCTGACGGCTTTCTCTACGGCATCGGTGGTGCGGGATTATGCGCAACCATATGGGCAGTGATTGTCCCTGCGCTGCTGGCATTGAAAGCCAGAAAACGCTTTCCCGACAAAACGTTCACCGTCTGGGGCGGCAAGGTAATTCCCGTGTTTGTTATTTTATTTGGTGTCGTGGTTATTGTTTGCTGGTTTGGCAATGTTCTCAACGTTTTACCCAAGTTGAGCTGATTGTCCGACAGGCCTGAGCGTTATTTTGAAGGGAAGCGTTATCGGGAAGAGGTGTTAAACAGCCGGTCACTCATGTGACCGGCTTCAACAATAGCCGGGATAACGCTTTAATACTTAATGACTTAATCGAGTAACTGACGCCCAAGGTAAGGATTGGCGTGAAGTAATTTCATCAATTTCCGTGCCGTTGCGGAAGGGCGCGTACGCTGTGCTTCCCAACTTTTAACCGAAGAAACGCTAACGCCCATGATCCTGGCAAATTCGTCAACCTGCATTCCTGCCATTTCGCGTAAACGCTGTGGCTCTGGCATCGCGGGTTGACGCTGAGCTTGCAGCGCCACAGGGCTGTTATCACGTGTCAAAACAATCTGCTCAAGGCTGCTGAGCAATTCAAACATTGGGTCTTTTAATTCCATAGAGAACTCCTTAAAAACTCACTATGAATCACGTGAAAGAAGGTACAAGAACCTGAAATCAGGCTCAGAAACCGGATTAAGCAAGCTGCATCCCTTAAGAGTTTGTTTTTATTGTAAGAAAACCCTTATGGGACACAGCCTGACCTGCATCGCTGTTAAACATATCAAAACAATGCAACAAATGCCGGGAGACTAATTATGGATAGATACCTGACAATTTGCAGTGCAAATTAAACATTTTTTTTAACTTTACAATTCTGAAAAATGGTTAAACAACCTAACCAGTTGAAGCCATTGATTTTGTTGCCACACGGTACATGAAAAGTACAGATCGCTTTTTTGTCCTTGCCAACCTTTTTCGACTCAACGCACACCGAAAACCGTGCCTGTCACTCATAATGATTGCAAAATATGCGCCAGGCTTTCATTTTTTAATACAAAGAAATGCGGCAGTTCACTGCCAGCCATCTTCGATCCCGCCCACTGATACTGAGCAAACGCTTACCGGGCCTGATAGTGCGAGCAAGAGCCGCGCTGAATGGGTGATCAACACTATCTTCGGAGGGCAATGTGACGTTACGATTATAGCGGAGAAGATAATTTGTGCCGTTCATGCCAGACGCGAGCACATGGCACAACCCGCACCACTTTAATGCAAGTGAACAATTTTAGGGCAACTCGTTAATGAAGATTTAACGGTAATGCACCACACCGCGCACGTGCTTCGCTTTAAAACTTAAGCTGGTGTTAATTATTCAGACCATGTATTTATGGCCCATTCCGGCTCAGTTTGCAGGTGCTCCACGTCAATGCTGGCGCGCCAGCCCATTCAGCAGCCCGTCTTCGTCGCGGCGTAAAGGCCCTGTTATCCTCATTCAGCTCCCGGCCTCGGGTGCCTGAAGTCTCAAATGGCCTTATAAACCCGCTGCAAGCAAACTTTCTTGCAGGTAATGGCCTTACACAGCGCTTTCACATTGTGTGGCAGTTCACGTTTGTTCTATTCTTTAGGCCACTGCTTTTCCGGACATCAGCCAGCTTTACCGACAGGAGTTGACATCATGGCTTCAGGAATTTCCCGTATTCTGGCACGCGGCGGCATTTTGCTGACTGGCGTGCTTCTCGTATTACAGCTCACCGCATGTGGTGACAAAGAGGGCGACCAGCGCAAAGCGTTTATCGATTTCCTGCAAAATACCGTTATGCGTAGCGGCGAGCATCTGCCCAGCCTGAGCGAAAACCAGAAACAAAGTTTTGGTCCTTTCGCAGGGGATTACGCCATTCTGTATGGCTTCTCGCAGCAGGCTAACAAAGCGGTAGATCAGGGCATGCGCCCGGTAGTGGATGAACTTTCAGCGATCCACGTACCGCAAGACTATCTGAGCCGCCGCGACTCTCTTGCTCAGGCTAACAGCGCATTAACGGTAGCCACGCAGCAGCTGGAAAGCGCCAAAATGCAGGCAGATAAAAGCAAAGCCGCGCTTAAACAAACGGACGATCTGAAGAAAGTCTTCGACACCGCTTACGATAAAGTCGTGTCGCAGCCCGCCAGTCAGCTTATCCCGCTGTTACCCAAACTTCAGGCACTCAGCCAGGATGCGGTGCAAACCGGTGAGTTTTTACAGGCTCAGGGCACCCGAGTCAGTTTCAATAACGGTGGCGTTCAGTTCCCGACTCAGGAGCAGGCAACACAATATAATGACTTGATGAACAGCTTATCTGCCAATGTGCAGGCGCTGACGCAGGCTAAAAATGCCGTTCAGGGGAATGTGCAATAAACATCGCTCCGGCACCCCCTGTTCTGCCTGGCTGATCTGAACATCATTTAATAAAGATCATTTATTTAAACGGCCCTGATCAAAGTGTGATCAGGGCCGTTTTTCATTAAATTACTTTGTGATCTATATCTCATTTATCAAACAAAGCCACGGGCTATAAATGTGATGAGCATCACTAAAATCCATTGTTAGCGGTGTAAATTTGTTCAGTCCAGGCCGGAAATAGCCTGTTTTTGTGATATGTATCACTAAACATCCCCCTACCACCCCACCATAAACGTGATTAAGATCACATCAAACTGCCTGTACTACGCAGCCCCATATTCGCGTGATAAAGTCCGCCTGCATACAGTAATACTGACGGTTTATCGCCGTAGTGGCTAAACAAAAACAAACGCGCGCTCCTGTTGCAGCGCGTCTCAACAAGGGGTGGGCTTATGTCCTCATCAGTAAAGGTCAAAGTACAAAGCTTTGGTCGCTTTTTGAGTAATATGGTGATGCCTAATATTGGCGCATTTATCGCCTGGGGTATTATCACCGCGCTGTTTATTCCAACAGGCTGGATTCCTAACGCAACGCTGGCGAAGCTGGTCGCCCCGATGATCACCTACCTGCTGCCATTACTGATCGGCTTTACCGGCGGACGTTTAGTCGGTGGCGATCGCGGTGGTGTCGTAGGCGCAATCACAACCATGGGCGTGATTGTCGGTGCCGATATGCCAATGTTCCTCGGCTCAATGATTGCGGGTCCGCTTGGCGGCTGGGCGATTAAATCCTTTGACCGTATGGTTGACGGTAAAATCAAAAGCGGCTTTGAAATGCTGGTGAACAACTTCTCTGCCGGTATCATCGGTATGTTGTTAGCCATCCTGGCATTTATGGCGATTGGTCCACTGGTTGAAGGCCTGTCACATATTCTTGCCACGGGCGTTAACCTGATGGTGCAGAACAACCTGCTGCCATTGACGTCGATCTTTGTTGAACCCGCAAAAATCCTGTTCCTCAACAATGCGATTAACCACGGCATTTTCTCGCCGCTGGGTATTCAGCAGGCAAGCGAAGCAGGCAAATCGATTTTCTTCCTGATCGAAGCAAACCCAGGTCCGGGTATGGGCGTACTGATGGCCTATATGTTCTTTGGTCGGGGCAGTGCTAAGCAGTCTGCTGGCGGTGCAGCGATTATCCACTTCCTTGGCGGTATCCACGAAATCTACTTCCCTTATGTGCTGATGGCACCTCGCCTGCTGCTGGCGGTGATCCTGGGCGGTATGACCGGCGTATTCACCTTGACCGTGCTGCACGGTGGCCTGGTCTCGCCTGCTTCACCCGGTTCAATTTTAGCGGTATTAGCGATGACGCCAAAAGGCGCTTACTTCGCCAATATTGCTGCCATCTTTGCTGCTTTCGCCGTGTCTTTTGTTATTTCTGCCATTTTGTTGAAAACGAGCAAAGTGAAAGAAGATGACGATATCGAAGCCGCGACGCAACGTATGCACGACATGAAAGCGCAGTCGAAAGGGCAGAGTCTGACAGGTGCCCCGGTTGCCAGTGATGCGATGAGCGTTGACCTGGACCATGTGCGCAAAATCATTGTCGCCTGCGATGCGGGCATGGGGTCGAGTGCAATGGGCGCAGGTGTGCTGCGTAAGAAAGTCCATGATGCCGGGCTGAGTAATATCTCGGTGACCAACAGCGCCATTAATGCGTTACCGGGCGATGTTGATTTGGTGATTACCCATCGCGATTTAACTGAGCGGGCTATCCGTCAGGCACCCCATGCTCAGCATATTTCCTTAAACAACTTCCTGGACAGTGCGCTCTACAGCACGCTGACAGAGCGCCTGGTCGCGGCTAATCGCAGTGAAGCCAACCGTGAAGCCGTACAGAAGACGCTGGGTGACAGCTACGATAACAGCCATGCCAACCTGTTTAAGCTCGGTCACAGCAACGTTTTCCTGGGACTGAGTGCCAGCAATAAAGAGCAGGCGATTCGCTTCGCCGGTGAGCAGTTGGTCAAAGGCGGCTACGTAGAACCTGAATACATTGATGCCATGCTGGAGCGCGAAAAGCTGACCCCGACTTATCTTGGCGAGTCGATTGCCGTGCCACACGGTACCGTTGAAGCGAAAGATCGTGTACTGAAAACGGGCGTGGTTTTCTGTCAGTATCCTGCCGGCGTACAGTTTGGCGAGGAACCTGATGAAGTGGCGCGTCTGGTGATTGGTATTGCTGCCCGCAATAACGAACATATTCAGGTGATCACCAGCCTGACGAACGCGCTGGATGATGATCAGGTCATTGAAAAACTGGCGCACACTGAGAGCGTACAGGATGTTCTGGATCTGTTATCAGGCAAGCCCGCTGTAGCATAATCCGGTTCGACATTTTCCCTGGGGCGGTTGTGCCCGTCCCACTTTTTTGGGGCGGACATGCCCGCCCCATCGTCATTTGATATGGGTCAATTTTATGAAAGCGTTACATTTCGGAGCAGGCAACATTGGTCGCGGTTTTATTGGCAAACTCCTGGCTGATGCCGGTATTGAACTGATTTTTGCAGATGTCAATCAGGCAGTGCTGGATGCCCTTAATGCACGTCATGAATATCCCGTCCACGTCGTGGGTGAACAGGCCAAAGTTGAAGTGGTTAAGGGCGTTAGCGCCGTTAACAGTACCAGCGACGAGATTATCGAATTGGTCGCTGACGTCGATCTCGTTACCACTGCCGTTGGTCCGCAAATCCTTGAGCGCATTGCTGCCAGCGTGGCAAAAGGTCTGGCCAAACGCAGTGATAACGGCAATGTTCGGCCGTTAAATATTATCGCCTGTGAAAACATGGTGCGCGGCACCAGTCAGTTAAAACAACATGTACTGCAAGCGCTGCCCTTTGAGTATCATGTCTGGCTTGAACAACATGTCGGCTTTGTGGATTCAGCGGTAGACCGTATCGTTCCGCCTTCTGAAGCAGGCAGCCAGGATCTGCTGGAAGTCACGGTCGAAACCTTCAGCGAATGGATTGTGGATAAAACCCAGTTTAAAGGCGAGCTGCCTACTATTCCGGGCATGGAACTGACAGATAACCTGATGGCATTTGTGGAACGTAAACTTTTCACACTGAATACCGGTCATGCTATTACGGCCTACCTGGGGCAGTTGGCGGGTCACCAGACTATTCGCGATGCGATCCTCGATGGTAAAATTCGTGCTGTCGTTCAGGGTGCAATGGAAGAAAGCGGCGCGGTGCTCATCAGGCGTTATGGTTTTGAAGCGGATAAACATGCTGCCTATATTCAAAAAATTCTTGGTCGCTTTGAAAATCCGTATCTGAAAGACGACGTTGAGCGCGTAGGCCGCCAGCCACTTCGCAAGCTGAGCGCGGGCGATCGCCTGATTAAACCGACCCTGGGGACGCTGGAAT
The DNA here is from genome assembly GCF_024520835.1 of Pantoea sp. Fr+CA_20. NCBI lineage: Bacteria > Pseudomonadati > Pseudomonadota > Gammaproteobacteria > Enterobacterales > Erwiniaceae > Pantoea > Pantoea sp. Fr+CA_20. The sequence continues at coordinate 120,197 of NZ_JALNPN010000008.1, read as the reverse complement.
ACGGTCTGCCACACGCGAACCTGGTGCAGGGGATTGCGGCTGCCATGCATTACCGCAGCGATCAAGATCCCCAGGCGCAGGAGCTGGCTACGCTACTGGCAGAAAAAGGCCCACAGGCGACCCTGGCGCAGGTTTCAGGACTCGATCCTGAGAGTGAAATTATCAAAGAGGCCGTGAGTGCCTGGCACGCCATGGCATAACAGGCCCATGTTAGCGACCCAGATCGGGGGCGATGAACGGGCCCTCGACAGCAGCACTACATTGACGCAGGCAATAATGGAAGAGAAGCAGGCTTTTGAAAACCGGGTGCTTGAACGCCTGAACGCTGGACGCTCGGTGAGAAGCTTTTTGTTCGCCGCCGTCGAGCTGTTAGCTGAAGCTGTCAATTTGCTGGTACTGCAGGTATTCCGTAAAGATGACTACGCGGTGAAATACGCCGTGGAGCCCCTGTTGCTGGGCGATGGCCCGTTAGGGGAACTCTCTGTCCGGCTCAAGCTGATTTATGGTCTTGGCGTTATTAGCCGGCATGAATATGAAGACTGCGAGTTACTTCTGGCCCTGCGCGAAGAGCTCAATCACGATGCAGGCGATTACCGCTTTACCGACGATGAAATCCTGGGACCGTTTGGTGAGTTACACTGCGTAGCGGCCTGGCCGCCGGTGCCCGCGTTACATGCTGAGGATGCTGCACTGCAGGCTATGCAGCAGCAGCGTTATCTGCAAATGGTGCGCTCCACCATGGTCCTGTCACTCACCGAACTGATTTCCCGCATCAGCCTGAAACAGGCTTTTAAGAAGTCAGCCAGCTAAATCCTGCCGGGAGCCTGACGGCTCCCCTTTTCGCGCTAACCACCGAGAATCTACGTTAAATTTGGTGTATCCTTAGCCTGTTTTCCTCAACGAGTTGTTGTCATGAAAGAGCAAGAAAAGAACGAAATTAAACGCCTCAGCGATCAACTGGACGCCCTGAATCGTAAAGAGCCTCAGTTGCTAGAATCCGGTGATGCTGAAAAGCTGGGTGCGCTACTGAAAGAGAAAGAAACGCTGGTGACTGAAATCGAGCGTCTTCGCAGTCAGCGCGAGGTTAAACTGAGTCTGGAAGCGCAGAAACTGCAAAAGCTACCGTTTAGCCGGGCGATTACCAAAAAAGAGCAGGCAAATTTAGGCGCATTGAAGAAAAGCGTGCGCGGCCTGGTGGTGGTACATCCAATGACCGCGCTGGGACGAGAAATGGGTCTTGACGTCATGACCGGATTTGCGAAAAGCGCCTTTTAATATCGGGGTCAGGCGGCGGCCTGTTCGCTATTTTGCTGGCCAGTAGCAGTCCCTACCTGCTCTGCCAGCGAATCCAGCAGCGTATAACGACGACGGTACTCTGCACGCTTCTTGCTGGCAATGTCCTCCAGCGTTTTACGCGGCAACGTCAGCGGCAGGATAAAGATGCCATCTGCACGTTCTTGCCCGTTAACCGTCAGCCAAAATTCACTGTAGCTGGCATGGAATTTATCCCCTTTACTCTGGCGATAACGCAGGCTACGAAAAACATGCGTCTTGTCTCCTACCGCTGCTATTTTTCGGACGCCGCATTGCTGCGCTAAAATAAACACGACTTCCATCAGTAAGCGTTTAGGAAATAAGCCATGCGCCGCTTTGGTTGCATCGCGAATAACATCATTACTGATGCTTTTACGCGGCCCCTGTAAACCACCGATTAATAAAGTCCGTGCGTTTTCCTCATTTAAGATCGTAAATGTCAGAGACGCGATGCCTTCATCCTGATAACGCAGCACTAAGGTTACTTCCCCCTCGCGATCGTAATAGCCCGCACTACAGGCAATGACGAATTCTTCGTTATTTTTGCCCGACAGTCTGGCCAGAACATTCTCTTCACCGCTTTGCAGGATCTGACGGAGTGACATGTTTTCCAGATTACTCAGCAAATGGTAGTGATCAAGAATAGCCTGCGCACGTGCTGCTACGCGCATTCCGGCGTGCAGATAAGGGCGATGTAACTTAGCGGGTAATAAACCCTGTACGCGCATTAATTGCGAAATTCTGGGTAACTCAGAGAGCTGCTGTAAATAGCGCAACGTGGTAATGGGTGCAATCAGCGTCCTTAAGGCAAATTTGAGACGAAAACGACGACTCAGCCAGATTTTATTGGGTACGTACTTTCCGCTGATTAATTGAAAAAATAAAGAGGCATACGAATCGGCAACCGGATCGTGTGTAGTGTAAATGGACATGGTGTAAGTTCTTATTAGTCTGATCGTGGCATTGATGATAAAACGACCGGCATCAACGACAGGTTAATGACTCAAATTGTTAAAAACTTAACGGGGTCAACTTACGCTTCGTTTAAAAATGGTTTAACTGATTTATCGCAAGGGACTTTTCTATTGCGGCGATTTGCAGGCAGCCCGCCTGCAACGGAAAACTGCACCGGCAATCGGCAATCGGCAATCGGCAATCGGCAATCGGCAATCGGCAATCGTAGTGGCATCATGCCAACGGCGAAGAGAGAAAACGTGACGTTCAGGCGAAAAAAAACCGGCAGAACAGATTCTGCCGGTTGAGACTCGTGTGGTTATCGCTTACTTAGCGGAGGCAAAGCGGGCTGCCGCTTCGTCCCAGTTAACCACGTTCCAGAATGCTTTAATGTAATCTGGACGCTTGTTTTGGTACTTCAGGTAGTATGCGTGTTCCCACACATCCAGACCGATGATCGGATAACCTGAAACGCCAGCGATAGCCTCACCCATCAGTGGGTTGTCCTGGTTAGCGGTCGAAACCACGGCCAGTTTGTCACCTTTTTTAACCAGCCAGGCCCAACCAGAACCGAAACGGGTTGCCGCCGCTTTCTCAAACTCTTCCTGGAATTTTTCAACGCTACCAAAATCTTTCTCAATCGCCGCCTTCAGCTCACCCTGAAGCGTTGTGCCCGTTTTCAGGCCTTTCCAGAACAGACTGTGGTTAGCATGACCACCTGCGTTATTACGCAGTGGGCCTTTTTTGTCTGCTGGCAGCTGATCCAGTTTCGTGATCAGTTCATCAACAGGCAGATCAGCAAATTCAGTGCCTTCCAGCGCCGCATTGGCGTTGTTGACATAGGTCTGATGATGTTTGGTGTGATGGATTTCCATCGTCTGCTTGTCAAAGTGCGGTTCCAGTGCGTCGTAAGCGTAAGGCAGGGATGGCAGTGAATAACTCATGTTCTTCCTCTCCATTTAGTGTTTGAGCAGCACGACAATGTCGGCACGTGCCGCGTAAGCAGTCGTATCATTATAGTTAAATTCATGATCGGTAAAAGCGTAATCAATGCCCTATTAAACATAAGGTTTTGAAAAAACATGCAAAGACTGCGCAATTTTAAGTTTTATGCTGCCCGCAAAATGGCCGATGCGGCGGCTGATCAGCAGGCGCGTGTCGCCGCACTCATTGGTTCTGCGCGCAACGCACCTGCACAAAACAGGATTTACATGAGCCGCTGTGGATGGCTGTAAATGGTTGCACGGCCCGGCTTACTGAACCCCACCAGGGTAAGGTTACAGCGTTCTGCAACCTCTACGGCCAGTCGGGTTGCTGCGGAAACGGCAAACAGAATTTCAACGCCACACATGGCTGATTTCTGCACCATTTCATAGCTGGCGCGGCTGGAAACCAGCAGAGCACCGTCGCCCCACGTGGCCTGACTGCGATAGCCCAACAGCTTGTCGAGCGCGACATGACGGCCCACATCTTCGCAGCCGTGAACAAGCTCACCCTCAGGCTGTATCCAGGCGGCAGCATGAGTGCAGCCCGTTTTTTGCCCCACGGGCTGAAAATGCTTCAGTTGCCCCAGCGCGCGGTCCAGGTGCGCTAACGTGAAGCGCTGAGTGAACGGCAGCGGCGTAAGCGGCTTACCAATCTGGTCCAGTTGCTCCACGCCACAAACGCCGCAGCCCGTTCGCCCTGCCAGAGCGCGCCGATGCGCCTTCAACGCCATAAAACGGCGGCTGGATAGCTCAATCTGCACCTCAATACCACTGCAACCCGCGACGACATCCATACCAAAGATATCTGTCGGGGCGTCAATAATGCCCTCTGAGAGAGAAAAACCGATGGCAAAAGCCTCCAGGTCTTTGGGCGTCGTCATCATCACGACGTGAGAAATGCCATTGTAAACCAGCGCCACCGGCACCTCTTCTGCTAACCAGTCAGCCTGGGAATGGTGTAAATCGTCACGTTGCCACACCTGAGTTTCACGCAGACCATCCAGCTCGCTTACACCAGCATCACATCTCGCTTTGTTTTTATTCACTTTGTTCTGATCCTGGCTAATTCCGCATGGATTAAAAGGTAATAGTATTCCGCTATCCTGAATAGTGCCTATTCTGAACCGGGTCAAAGGCGGCAACAAGCGCATGTCACCCCGAGAGCATAAAGCGTGAAATTGCTTCCTGATGGCCTGGCATCCGTTGTGCAAGTCGATGTTCAATCATCCGGTTCACGCGCAGTCAGTCAGGGAAAAAATGCATTTCACACAGAAGGACAGGATTTGGGCTGCTATGATCAGCCTGTCGGGTCGGATCGTGGCATCCAGCCATGCCGCGGTCTCCTGACTCACAAATATGATTGCTTTGATGTCAGCAGCCGGCGTGACAAGCTGCGAGAACAGAAAGAGCAAACGGGCAAGAGCGCGCACGTCAATATGGCGCGCGTGAGTACCGAGAACCCTATTCTTGCTGGTGTCGTGAGTAGCGTAATCAGCCAACAAAACAGGAAAATGCCTTCTATGAGCATCCGCATTATCCCGCAAGATCAGTTGGAGAAGAGCGAAAAAAACCCAGCGGAGACGATTCCGCCGTTACTTTTTCCCCGGCTGAAAAATTTATATAGCCGTCGTGCTGCGCGACTGCGCGACCTGGCTGCTAAAAATCCCCTTGGGGATTATTTACGCTTTGCCGCGGTGATAGCACAGGCACAGGAAATTGTCCTGTACGACCATCCCCTGCAGATGAATCTGCACGCGCGTCTGGTGCAAAGCAATCAGGAAGCTAAGCCGCCACTGGATATTCATACCTTACCGCGGGACACACACTGGCACCGCCTGCTGCATTCGCTGATTGCCGAGCTCAAGCCCGAGATGAGCGGCCAGGCACTGGCGGTACTGGAGAACCTGGAAAAAGCCTCTGCCACTGAGCTGGAAACGATGGCCAGCGCGCTCTTTGCGGGCGAATATGCTCAGGTCAGCAGTGACAAAGCACCTTTTATCTGGGCTGCACTGTCGATCTACTGGGCGCAAATGGCGGCCTTGATTCCCGGCAAAGCTCAGGCGGAGATGGGCAACCAGCGCCAGTTCTGCCCGGTGTGCAACAGCATGCCGGTTGCCAGCATGGTGCACATGGGCTCACATGAAGGGGCGCGTTACCTGCATTGCAACCTGTGCGAAAGTGAGTGGTACGTGGTGCGGAGCAAATGCACCAACTGTGAGCAATCCCGCGATCTTCACTACTGGTCGCTGGACAGTGAACATGCGGCGGTTAAAGCTGAAAGCTGTGGTGATTGCGGTAGCTACCTGAAAATGTTGTATCAGGAGAAGAACCCGGCAATGGAACCCGTTGCGGACGATCTCGCCTCATTGGTGCTGGATGCCCGCATGGAGCAGGAAGGCTTTGCACGAAGCAGTCTGAATCCCTTTATGTTTCCCGGTGAATAGTTTTTTGCTGAAGAAACCCCGCTCAACCGGAGTCACGCAATGAAACTGATTGGCAGCTATACCAGCCCTTTTGTACGAAAGATCTCCATCATTATGCTGGAAAAAGGCATGATGTTTGAATTCGTCAATGCTTCGCCCTACAGTGACGACAGCCACGTTCCGCAATACAATCCGTTAGGGAAAGTCCCTGCGCTGGTCACTGAGGATCAGCAGACCTGGTTTGATTCCAGCATTATTGCTGAGTACCTGGAACAGCGCAGTCAGGTTCCTGCTCTGCTGCCGGGTGACTCACTTGAGTCACTGAAGGTTCGTCAGTTAGAGAAGCTGGCTGATGGCATCAGTGACGCGGCGCTGGTGATTGTGCGTGAGCAGTTGCGGCCTGGCGATATGCAGTCAGAAGAGGTTTTACTGCGCCATCGCGAGAAAATTCAGCGTGGGCTGGACAGCCTGGAAGGCTACGTGATGGAAGGAAAATGGATTAACAATGGCACGCTTAACCTGGCAGATATTGCCACGGGCTGCATGATTGGCTATCTGAATTTTCGTCGCGTCGTGCCAAACTGGTGTGTTGAACGTCCGGCCTTAGTCAAACTGGCAGAAAATCTGTTTCAGCGCGAAAGTTTCGCCCGTACTGCGCCACCCGCATCCTGATGGACGAAGCAGATGGTCAGCCCTGATGCCGGTAGCAGGGCTGACAGCCTGTTTCGAAAGGATTACACAGCGCGCATTTTCTGCATTACCCGTCTTCTGAATGGCATAAGGTGCAGTTCGCGCATGATGCGATGCACAGCTGGCTTGCAGTGCTGGCCATTTGACTAAAGGTGTAATCAGAAACGGTAACCCACACCGATGTTAATACCATTAACTGCGCGCGGCTCATCTTCAACCCGGGTTCGGGAACCTTCATAACCCAGCGTAACAGACAGATAATCAACCGGATTAATGATAATGCCGGCACCGTAAGCAAACGCATTAGTGCTGTCTGAAAAATCAATATGCTGAGGCATTCCCTGATTATCATAACCGTTATAATGACGGCGCATGGCGGTATGGGAAAAACCCGCAAGCGCGTAAAGACTCACCATGTTATTCAGGCGATATGCCGGACCCGCCAGCAAAGAATAATATTCTGCGCTGACATGATCGGACGTATTTAGCGAGAAAAAAGAACGGTTGCTGTCTTCACTGTTCTCCAGCGTGGTGAAAGAAGCAAGCACGCTAACCGGTGAATCCCACTCATAGCGATATTGCAGATTTACACCGGGCATATTTTTAAAATCTTCCGCTTTACTCTGCGCATAGCCTACTGACAGGGTTTGCGTCGCCAGTGCTGGCACCGCATCACTCAGTAAGGCGAGGAAAAGAGTGGAAATAATAATCTTCTTCATAAAACTGTCCTGATATAACAAGGCAGGCGGCGCATAGCCTCTATACAGACGCGCGCGTCCTGTTCATTCTCTGCGACTGACAGCGTGATCCTTTCAAGAAAAATGCTGTGAGCCCGATAGTATTCAGCCCTTTTTCATTCGAAATAAAACAGGCTATTTACGCCAGACATCGTTTATTCAGCTTTACTACAGATAACAAAAGGCGTGATTAACTCACGGCAAAGTAACGGTAATTAACGGCTATCTGGCGGAGCGGGACCTTAACAAAAAACACGACATTCCCACAATAAACGAAAGGGTAATAGTCGCTTAAATCAGAACTGATTGAGAACAGGTTGATGTTGAGTCACCGCAGCCCGTTAATAACCCGTAATGGCGAAAATAAGCGGATGATGACCCCGTGACAATAAGTATCGCCATATCTTGCATTGCGGCATCGAGTCCGATATATCTTTTGCCATCGCCTTTTCCTGAGCCTGAACGGCACGCGCAGGCCGCAAACCAGGGGAAAAGGCGGCATCAAGCAGGCTGAATGTTGTTATTTACGCGCATTCCTTTTACGGGCTGTGAGACCTGACAGTCCATCGCCTCAGGCAGACGAAAACCGGATAAATATCTATCATGCAATCACTCTTCAGAACGGCATTGTGTTGCCTCCTGGCCGGTAATATCACGCACGCCTGGGCTGAGGGGCTGACCCTGGGTGCACAGGGCGAAGCGAACTTTACGCCTTATCACCAGTACAAAACCCAATATTCAGGCCTGCCTTATGCGGGCTATGACAACAATCATGTCTACATTGATGGCACCGAAGTTGGTGCGTATTTCATCAAGGATGACACCACACAATTCAAAGCGCGCTGGTGGTATCTGGATAACGAATTCGATCCCGGTCAGTCATCTGATTCGGCGCTGCGGCAGTTACGTATTCGCCACAGCACCATGATGGGCGGCATTAGCTACCAGAAAATAACGCCTGTGGGTGCCTTCAGAACCGAACTGTCTGCCGATACGCTGAATGAAAGCCGGGGAGTGCTGGGGACGGTCGCATGGGCGGGACAGGTCTCTTTCATGCAGCTAGATGTTTATCCACAGGTCGGCGTTGACTGGCTTAATAAGCAACAGGCAAGCTATTACTATGGTGTGAACGCACAGGAATCTGCCCGCAGCGGTTTATCTTCCTGGAACCATCAGGGCGTTACGCCGTGGCTTGCTTTGGCATTTGACTGGCATCCTGTTACGCCTTTGCATATTTATCTGCAACCCAAAGTGACCTTCCTCACTGGCGCACTTCGCGACAGTCCGATGACGGATCAACAGTATTACTGGACGCTCTCTTCCGGTGTGACCTGGACCTTTTAAGGCGAGCTATCTGGCCGATAACGCCGGGCGAGGTTGATTCATCAAGCGGTGATCTCCGCAACGCGTGCTGAAACGGGTTGCGGATAAAAATGGCCGTCTTGACGCTGACGAAAGAAAAAATGTGCTGCTATTGCACTCTGTTGTGAAAAGGATGCCCGTTTAAAAGACGGACGGCACAAAATCACCTGCCGCAGCAGTGGTGCTATTCAGGCCTGACCGACTGTTTTTCAAATCTAAAATATCTCAACGCTATTCAGGACGGGACAACTGAATAAAAAAAGGGACGATTTCTCGTCCCTTCTTTAGCGCTTCTGCATGGGTTACTGCAGCAGTGAAATATCGGCGACCTGCAGGAACAGTTCGCGCAGTTTCGACAGCAGCGTCAGACGATTAATCCGCACCGCCTGGTCTTCTGCATTCACCATGACTTTGTCAAAGAAGTTGTCTACCGCTTCACGCAGTTGGGCCAGCTCAATTAACGCATCCTGATAGCGACCTTCTGCAAAGTAAGGCTGCAGTTTGCTGCTCAGGGCGGTAACAAAGGTGGCCAGCTGGATTTCTTCGTTCTCTTTCAACAATGACGCCTGCACGCTGTCATTCAGCGGTTCGGTCGATTTCGCCAGAATGTTAGAGACGCGTTTGTTGGCAGCGGCCAGTGCGGCAGCTTCATCCAGCGTACGGAAGTGTGATACCGCCTTCATGCGTGCATCAAAGTCTGCCGGACGGGTCGGACGACGTGCCAGTACCGCCTGCAATGTATCAATGCTGTGACCTTCTTCCTGATACCAGGTGCGGAAGCGCCCCAGCATGAAGTCGATGACGTCATTAACCGCATTGGCATTGCTCAGCTTGCTGCCATACAGGCGTACGGCTTCTTCCGTCAGCGTTTGCAGATCGAGCGGCAGATTTTTCTCTACGATAATGCGCAGTACGCCAAGGGCGGCACGACGCAGTGCAAAGGGATCTTTATCGCCTTTAGGATGTTGACCAATGCCGAAAATACCGGCCAGGGTGTCCATCTTATCGGCGATCGCCAGTGCGCAGGCTACCGGACTGGAGGGCAAATCATCCCCCGCAAATCGCGGCTGATACTGCTCGTTCAGCGCCACGGCAACATCTTCGGCTTCGCCGTCATGACGCGCATAGTGCATGCCCATCACGCCTTGCGTGTCGGTAAACTCAAACACCATGTTGGTCATCAGGTCACACTTCGACAGCAAGCCTGCGCGCGTCGCGTGGTTCACATCCGCCCCCATCTGCGCCGCAACCCAGCCTGCCAGAGCCTGAATGCGGTCAGTTTTGTCACGCAGCGAACCCAGCTCTTTCTGGAACAGCACGGTGTCGAGGCGTGGCAGATGATCTTCAAGGCGTTTTTTGCGGTCGGTATTAAAGAAAAATTCGGCATCCGCCAGACGCGGGCGAACGACCTTTTCATTACCTGAAATGATCTGCTGCGGATCGCTGGACTCAATGTTGGTCACAAAAATGAAGTTCGGCAGCAGGTTGCCAGCGGCGTCATAAACCGGGAAGTATTTCTGATCGCCCTTCATGGTGTAAACCAGCGCTTCAGAAGGCACTTTGAGGAATTTTTCCTCAAAGGTGGCAGTTAATACAACCGGCCATTCCACCAGCGACGTCACCTCTTCCAGCAGGCTGTCACTCAGGTCGGCTACGCCGCCTAAACGACGTGCCGCGGCTTCCGCATCGGCTTTGATCATGGCTTTGCGGACCTGATAGTCGGCAATCACCTGGCCGCGCTTTTCAAGCACATCCGGATACTGATCGGCGTTCTCGAGCGTGATTTCACTTTCGCCCATAAAGCGATGACCACGAATAACGCGGTCTGACTGAATGCCCAGAATCGTACCGGGGATCAGTTCATCACCGAGCAGCATGGTAACGGTGTGCACCGGACGCACAAACTGCACGTCGCTGTTACCCCAGCGCATCAGTTTAGGCACAGGCAGTTTGCTCAGGGCCGTGGCAATCATTCCCGGCAGTAATGCCTGAGCGGCCTCACCTTTAACCTGGGCACGATAAACCAGCCATTCGCCTTTATCGGTGCTCAGGCGTTCAGCCTGATCAACCGTAATGCCATTACCGCGCGCCCAGCCTTCTGCGGCTTTCGTCGCGTTGCCGTCTGCATCAAACGCTGCGGCTACTGCAGGCCCGCGCTTTTCAACTTCACGGTCAGGTTGGGCGGCACTCAGATTCGCGATTTTCAGCGCCAGGCGACGCGGCGCGGCGAACCAGAGCACCTCGCCATGGTTCAGATTGGCCGCATCCAGCTCGGCCGTAACCTGCGCCGCGAAGGCTTCCGCCAGGCTACGTAATGCTTTCGGTGGCAGCTCTTCGGTGCCGATTTCCACCAGGAACGTTTTCTCAGTCATGGCTGCCTCTTACTTTTTGTTATTGCACATCGGGAAGCCCAGCGCTTCACGAGAAGCGTAATAGGCTTCAGCCACGGCTTTGGTCAGGGTGCGAATACGCAGAATGTAGCGCTGACGTTCAGTCACCGAGATCGCTTTACGCGCGTCCAGCAGGTTAAAGCTGTGCGCGGCTTTCAGGATGCGCTCGTAAGCAGGCAGTGGCAGCGGTTTTTCCAGCGCCAGCAAATGCTGCGCTTCTTTCTCATACTGTTCAAAACAGGTGAAGAGAAAATCCACATCGGCGTATTCGAAGTTGTAAGTAGACTGCTCGACTTCGTTCTGGTGGAACACGTCGCCGTAGGTCGTTTTGCCTAGCGGACCGTCGCTCCAGACCAGATCGTAAACGCTGTCAACGCCTTGAATGTACATGGCAAGGCGCTCGAGACCATAGGTGATCTCGCCGGTCACCGGTTTGCACTCCAGGCCGCCGACCTGCTGGAAATAGGTAAACTGCGTCACTTCCATGCCGTTCAGCCACACTTCCCAGCCGAGTCCCCAGGCGCCCAGCGTCGGGTTTTCCCAGTTGTCTTCGACAAAGCGAATATCGTGCACAGTCGGATCCATACCCAACGCTTTCAGCGACCCAAGGTACAGCTCCTGAATGTTGTCTGGCGAGGGCTTGATGATCACCTGAAACTGGTAATAGTGCTGTAAGCGATTCGGGTTTTCGCCGTAGCGACCGTCGGTAGGACGGCGGGACGGCTGCACATAGGCAGCGGCAATCGGCTCCGGGCCAAGTGCACGCAGGCAGGTCATTGGGTGTGAAGTACCAGCGCCCACTTCCATGTCCAGTGGCTGAACAATGGTGCAGCCCTGGCGCGCCCAGTAATCTTGCAATGTCAGGATCAGGCCCTGAAAGGTCTTGGTATCAAACTTTTGCATGATGAGTTCGCACGCGGTTCGGCTAGATAAAAAAAGAGTGCGACAGTATACCCTTTGACCGCGCGATGTGCAGCCGGAAATCCTGCCGTGCAGCCCCGAACGTAGATTTTAGGACGCCGTTCGGCACCAAAGCGCCGCTGAACGGCGAAATTAACCTGTGCCGTTTGGCTTTTTTCATGCGATCTTGCGCACAGAGGGTTCTGAATCCCTGTCAACGCGCTTGTTGACTGCGACGCGACTGGCTACGCTTTGCACCGGGACGCACTGCGCCAGAGGAAACCATGTCGCAAAAGATTTACTGGATAGATAATTTGCGGGCGATTGCCTGCCTGATGGTCATCGTCATCCACACTACCACCTGGTATCTGGCCGGGCCGATGGCGATAAAAGGTCACTGGTGGGACGTGGCCAACCTGTTCAACTCGACGTCGCGCATCTGTGTGCCGCTGTTTTTTATGATTTCCGGCTACCTGTTCTTTGGGGAGCGCAGTGCGCAGCCACGTCATTTATGGCGGCTTGTGGGGTGCCTGCTGTTTTACAGTGCCGTCTCGCTGGTCTATATCAGCCTGCTGACGCCCATAGGTGAAGGACGCTCGATTTTAAAAATGCTGCAGAAGCCGGTGTTTTACCATCTGTGGTTTTTCTTCGCGCTGATTGGCATTTACCTGCTGTCGCCACTGATTCAGGTAAAAAGCGTACGACCGCGCTACGTCGCGTTGCTGGTGTTGGTTTTGGTGGTGCTGGCGAATCCCAATACCATGGATCAGTCATGGGGACGATTCCACTGGTTGCCGATTAACCTGTATATGAGCGGAGACAGTATTTACTACCTGCTCTACGCGCTGTTAGGCCGGGCTATCGGAACCATGGAAACAGACAGGCGCGGCGTGACTGCGCTCGCGGCGGTGGCTTTCCTGGCCTGCGTGACCGGCATTATGCTTGGCACCAAACGGGCGCTAATCGTCAACGGCGCGTTTAACGACACCTGGTATCTCTACTGCGGACCGCTGGTTTTTATTGCGGCTATCAGCGCCCTGCTGGTGTTCAAAAATGCCTTTAATCAACGAACCTTGCCCGGTTTAGCGACGATTTCACGTTACTCGCTGCCCATTTACGGTTTTCACGCGCTGTTTATTCATTTCATCCGCACCAATCACTATGACGATATGACGCGGCCCTGGCTGGATCTGCCTGCCGTGTTCACAGTCACCCTGGCAGGCAGTTTACTCCTGGCGATGATACTCAGTCGGATAGACAGACGGCACTGGGTGACCTGAGGGCTATGTTGTCAGATTCCAACCCCGGGCGCGCCATAGCCCGGGCAACGCGGCCATATCCGTAAACACCGTGACCAGTGGATGATCAAGCGCCGGGTTATGTGCATCGGCACAGTAATAGAACACCGGCATGCCGGCGGCGATACCGGCCTGCGCGCCCGCTTCAGAGTCATCCACCAAAATACAGCGTTCAACAGGGACCTGCATGTGCCGGGCGGCGTGAAACATCAGTTCTGGCTCGGGTTTCCAGTGGCCAATGTCGTAACCGCTGTAAAGATGATCGGCAAAATAGTCCAGCATGCCGGTCAAGCCCAGCGAGTGCTGCATCTTCTTGACCGTGCCGTTGGATACCACACACACCGGCACCTTCATCTGCTCCACCAGCGCCTTCGCCCCGGCGATCGGCTTCAGTTCAAGATCAAATAATCGCGCCACTTCGCTGCGGTAGGCAGGTTCAACCTCCTCCAGCGGTAAGGTTATCCGGTGCGATTCCGCGACATCGCGGATAATGTCATACAGTTTTACCCCTTTATACTTTTCAAACATCTCCTGCAGGGAGAGCGTAATACCGTAACGGGCAAACGTGGTGACATAAGCGCGGGTGCACAGTACTTCACTGTCGACCAGGGTACCATCGCAATCGAAAAAGACGCATTCTGCTGACATCTGACTCAATCCTTTTATGTGGGTGCCCTTACACTTTAACGTAACCCTGTCGAATTGCGATAATGGCAATCGGTTGCGAAAAATCATTGTATTGCAGGGGCAAAATCGCCAGGATACGCGCCGGTGAAATTTTCTTCTGGATAAATGGCATGAACAAACACGGCCTTTTTCAGCGCGTATTTAAGTTGCAGGAACATGGTACAACGGTTCGTACCGAGGTCATCGCAGGCATTACCACGTTTTTGACCATGGTCTACATCGTCTTTGTTAACCCACAGATTTTGGGTGTCGCAGGCATGAATACCCAGGCGGTGTTTGTGACGACCTGTCTGATTGCCGCGTTTGGCAGCATTCTGATGGGCGTGTTCGCTAACCTGCCGGTGGCGCTGGCACCCGCGATGGGCCTCAATGCCTTTTTTGCTTTCGTCGTCGTGGGGGCCATGGGCTACTCATGGCAGGTAGGAATGGGCGCAATCTTTTGGGGGGCGCTGGGACTGTTAATCCTGACGCTGCTGCGCGTCCGCTACTGGATGATCGCCAACATTCCGCTCAGCCTGCGCGTCGGCATTACCGCTGGCATTGGGTTATTTATTGCGATGATGGGGCTAAAAAACGCCGGCATCATTGTGGCGAACCCGGATACGCTGGTCACTGTGGGTAATCTCAGCTCACATCATGTCCTGCTGGGCGCACTGGGTTTCTTTATTATCGCTATTCTGGCGTCACGCAATATTCACGCCGCCGTGCTGATTTCGATGATCGTCACCACGGCGATTGGCTGGATGCTGGGCGACGTTAAGTTTGTTGGCGTATTCTCTGCGCCCCCTTCCATCACCTCGGTGGTCGGTCAGGTCGATATTACAGGTGCATTTAATGTTGGCATGGCCGGCATTATCTTCTCTTTTATGCTGGTCAATCTGTTTGACTCGTCCGGTACGCTCATTGGTGTTACCGATAAAGCCGGACTCGCCGATGAAAAGGGTACTTTTCCGCGGATGAAGCAGGCGCTGTATGTCGACAGTATAAGTTCTGTGACCGGCGCGCTGGCGGGCACCTCGTCCGTTACGGCCTATATTGAAAGTACCTCTGGCGTCGCCGTAGGCGGTCGTACCGGCCTGATGGCAGTGGTTACCGGTCTTCTGTTCCTGCTGGTGACGTTTTTGTCGCCGCTGGCGGCCATGGTTCCGGCTTATGCCGCAGCAGGCGCGCTGATCTACGTTGGCGTACTGATGACGGCCAGCCTGTCGCGGGTGAAATGGGACGATCTGACGGAAGCCGTCCCCGCGTTCGTTACGGCAGCAATGATGCCTTTTAGCTTCTCAATCACCGAAGGCATCGCGCTGGGCTTTATTGCTTACTGTGTGATGAAGCTGGGCACGGGGCGCTGGCGTGAAATCAGTCCCTGCGTGGTGATCGTCGCAGTACTGTTTGTGCTTAAAATCGCGTTTATCGACGGACACTAAGCGGCGATAAACGACTTTGCGCGTGCTGGCGACTGGCCTCAGCGGTCAGGATAAGGCCAGCGCGCGTCCATTCAGCGTCGTCAGACGTATCATCTGCGTACCGGCATCCGGCTTGTCCAGGGTGATATCACGCAGTTCAGACCACTGGCCGTCGCCGGTTATTTCCCATAAGTGCAAGTGCCGTACCTGAGGTGATAAAGCACAGGACCACACCAGCGTGGGCTCGGCATCACACAGAATTTGCAGATCGGTATGAAGCGTTGAACGCAGGCGTCCGGCGCCGGGTAACAGCTGGAGCGACGTCAGTCCTGTTTCATCTCCCCCCTGGAGTTTCATCACGCTGCGACGTAGCGTCCAAATCTGCGTCACCGCCTCAGGCACGTCTTGCTGAGCATTAATCCAGGTGATTTCTCCCGAACTTAAGCCCTGCATCATCTGCTCCTGCGTCTGACGACTGTGCGCCCGCACGATATCAATCTCCAGCCCAACCTGACTGCGCTCTTCAGCCAGCAGTACGCCAACGGTATTCCCTGCGTAGGCAATATTAAAGTCCGGGAGATCGGGGTCCACGAAGGCCGGGCGGCCGTTATGGCAGTTAACTATCGGAGGAAGATGATGAAAGCCATAAACGCGTTGCATGAGCTGCTTCAATATAATGCGCGCCGCCAGAAAGCGCTCGCGACGTTTATCCGCCACGTGTCGCACGCTGTCGATAACGTCCTGCGTCATTGTCATGTCAACGAGCCGTTGGCCGGGGTTGCCTGCCCAACGAACAAAATGACCAGCCATCTGTCGCTCCATGAGAATGGTCAGATAATCATCAGCAGGATTATAAGCGCTTTTTCTGGCTGCCGCATTCGGCATACCGTAAACCCTTCGCTTTTCAGAAAAGCATCAGGCTGACACCCGCACGGCAGGCAGCATAAACCGTCAGGGATGGGCGCTACGAAACGACCGTAACGCTCAGGGATGTCAGACGAACTGGCACGCCTGCTCAAGGCTCAGACGGGGTAAACGGGGATGAAGCTTATCCGGGATGCCATAGCCCAAATTAATTAACAGATTGGCCTGCCAGGTGGTATCGGCAAAAAAGGCCTCGTTCACTTTTAACGGATCGAAACCCGACATCGGCCCGGCATCCAGCCCCAACGCGCGCGCTGCCAGAATAAAATATCCTGCCTGCAGGCTACTGTTACGAAAGGCCGTCTCTTTGACCAAATCCGGTGTGTTGGTAAACCAGTTACGCGCATCGGCATGTTGAAACAGCATCGTCAGGTGCTGATAAAATTCGCTGTCCCAGGCAATAATAACGGTAACCGGGGCATTCATGGTTTTCTCAAGGTTGCCTGACGCCAGCGCCGGTTTCAGCTTTTCTTTCCCCTCCGCGGAGGTGACAAAAACGAAGCGTCCCGGCGAGCAGTTTGCAGAAGTTGGGGCCAGGGCAACGAGCTGATAGAGTTGCTCCAGCAGGGCCGGGTCCACGGGTTTTTGCTGCCAGTGATTGTGAGTGCGGGCATGGTAAAAAAGGGTATTCAGCGCGTTATCATCAAGCGATGTAGTCATTATAACTCTCCAGGGAAGACATCCAGTATTCAACCTATACGGTGAGTTCAGGTTTTTGGATGCATTCCGGCACGTCTTATCGCGTTTTTTGACCGTCAATGCACAGCAAAAAACGCGGGGCAGAGCATCCTTAACAATAATAACCTACGCCACAATAACGAATAAGCAACACATTACGGTTTATCCCCTGAGCGGCGGCGTTCTGTTTTTGCCATGCCGCTGACGGGTTACGTGCTGTACATTATTTGCCGATACAGAAGCTCGAAAAAATGCGTCCCAGCAAATCGTCCGAGGTAAATTCCCCGGTAATTTCGCTGAGCGCCTGCTGCGCAAGGCGCAACTCCTCTGCCAGCAACTCGCCTGCCCAGGCACCTAAGAGCTGATATTTGCCCTGTTCCAGATGCGTCGCAGCACGCTCCAGTGCCTGCAGATGACGACGGCGTGCCAGGAAGCCACCTTCCATATTATCGGCAAAGCCCATAGTCTGTTTGAGATGGTCGCGCAATGTGTCCAGGCCTTCGCTGGTTCTGGCAGAAAGCCTGATAAGCGAATGACCATCGACTTCTGTCAGGCCCAGTGTTTCACCGGTGATGTCGGCTTTATTACGCACCACGGTAATCGGCAACTGGGGCGGCAAGCGTGCGACAAAATCTGGCCAGATCTCAGCCGGTTCGGTTGCGTGAGTAGTGGTGCCATCGACCATAAACAGCACTCTGTCGGCCTGTTCGATTTCGTGCCAGGCGCGTTCAATACCAATACGCTCCACTTCATCGCTGGCTTCACGTAACCCGGCGGTATCAATGATATGCAACGGCATACCGTCAATATGAATGTGCTCACGCAGTACATCGCGCGTTGTACCGGCGATATCGGTCACGATGGCCGCTTCACGTCCGGCAAGTGCATTCAGCAGGCTGGATTTTCCGGCATTCGGCCGACCGGCAATGACAACCTTCATGCCTTCGCGCAACAGGCTGCCCTGTTTGGCTTCGGCACGCACGGCATCAAGATCGCTGATGACCGTATTCAACTGCCCTTCGATTTTACCGTCAGACAGAAAATCGATCTCCTCATCGGGGAAATCAATCGCTGCCTCAACATAGATACGCAGATGAGTCAGTGCTTCCACCAGATGATTAATACGGACAGAGAATGCGCCCTGCAGTGAGTTGACCGCCGATCGTGCCGCCTGTTCTGAGCTGGCATCAATCAGATCGGCAATGGCTTCTGCCTGCGCTAAATCGAGTTTGTCGTTCAGAAAGGCACGCTCAGAGAATTCACCCGGTTGGGCAATGCGCAGACCCGGCAGCGCCACAATCCGTTTCAGCAGCAGATCCAGAATCACCGGGCCGCCGTGCCCCTGCAATTCCAGCACGTCTTCCCCGGTGAATGAGTGGGGGCCGGGAAACCATAGCGCGATCCCCTGATCCAGCACGCTGCCGTCACTATCGTTAAACGATAAATAGTCGGCATAACGCGGTTTGGGCAGTTTACCCAATATCTGCTGCGCAACCTCGGCGGCTCGCGGACCGGAAATACGCAAAATGCCAACGCCGCCGCGTCCGGGCGGGGTTGCCTGAGCAACAATGGTATCGCTATGGCTCATAAATTCTCTCTCACTACAAAAAACAAAGGCGGTCGCTTTGACCGCCTGAGCATAACCGTTTTTAGCGCGGGAGACCTCCCGCGACGGCTTTACGCTTTCTTCTTGTCGCGGCTGTGTAAGCCACGTTTTTCCAGCCCGCGATAAATCAGCTGCTGCTGGAGGATGGTCACCAGGTTACTGACGATGTAGTACAGCACCAGACCTGACGGGAACCACAGGAAGAACACGGTGAAAATCACAGGCATATACGTCATGATCTTCTGCTGCATCGGATCGGTCACGGTGGTCGGTGACATCTTCTGAATGAAGAACATGGTGATGCCCATCAGAATCGGCAGAATATAGTACGGATCCTGTGCTGACAGATCGTGGATCCATAAAATGAACGGCGCATGACGCAGTTCTACCGAGCCGGACAGCATGTAGTACAAGGCAAGGAAGATAGGCATCTGAATCACCAGCGGCAAACAGCCACCCAGCGGATTCACTTTTTCTGCTTTATACAGCGCCATCATTTCCTGGCTCTGCTTCTGCTTATCGTCACCTAAACGCTCACGCATCGCCTGAATCTTCGGCTGCAGCATGCGCATTTTCGCCATCGAGGTATACTGCGCTTTGGTCAGCGGGTACATGATGCCACGCACGATGAACGTGATGATGATGATCGAGAAGCCCCAGTTACCGATAAAGCTGTGAATGAACTTCAACAGTTTAAACAGCGGCTGAGAGATGAACCATAACCAACCGTAGTCAACCGTCAGGTCAAGGTGAGGCGCAATGGCAGCCATCTTGTCCTGAATTTCCGGGCCAACCCACAGCGTGGCATCCAGCGTCTGTTGTGCACCCGGCGCGACGGTTACCGGCGCGGATTTATAGCCGATGGCGGCAACGCCATTACCCAGATTACTGGTGTAAAGCGTATTCGCGCCCTGGGTGCGCGGCACCCATGCGGTGGCAAAATACTGCTGCAACATCGCTACCCAACCATTGCTGGTATTGGTATTGAGGTTTTCGTTATCCGCGATGGTATCGAACTTAATCTTTTCGTATTTCGATTCGCTGGTGGAGTAAGCCGTACCGCGGAAGGTGTGCAACGCAAAGTTGTTGCTGCCGGTATCACGGTGTTTAGGCAAATCGATGGTCTGCTTTAACTGGCCAAACATCGACAACTCCAGCGGCTGCTGGCTGGTATTGTTGATGTTGTAGTCAACATTAACCGCATAGTCGCCACGCTTGAACACGAATGTCTTGGTATAGACAACGCCGTTTTCAGCGGTGAACGTCATCGGCACACGCAGTTCGCTCTGACCGTCAGCCAGTTCGAAATGGTCCTGGGCGGTGTTATACAGCGGACGCGCACCATTGTTAGGATTATCCGGACCATTACGACCCGTTAAGCCACTTTGCGCCTGGTAAACAAACGACGGTGTGGTTTCCAGCAGCTCGAACGGCTTATCAGAACCCAGCTTATCTGGGTAAGTCAGCAGTTGTGCCTGGTCAACATCGCCACCGCGGGTGTTGATAGTTAATGACAGGACATCAGTCTTAACGGTGATCGTTTTACCCTGGCCGCTGGCCGGTACACCCTGGCCTGCAGCATCACCGGCTGCACTGTTTGTGTTCTGCGTGGTCTGGGTCTGCAAAGGCTTCGGAGCATGGTCCGTCTGCCAGGCTTGCCAGATCATGAAAGACACGAACAGAAAAGCGATGAGAAAGAGATTGCGTTGCGAATCCATCGTTAATGTTCTCTGGTATCAAAGGTTTTTGGCGGCACAGGATCGTCACCACCCGGGTTCAAAGGGTGGCATTTTAATACGCGTTTTAAAGTCAACCAACTGCCTTTTATCACGCCAAACCTGCGTAAGGCCTCAATTCCGTATTGAGAGCAGGTCGGATGAAACCGACAGTGTGGCCCCAGTAATGGACTGATGCCGCGTTGATAAACGCGTATCAGGACGATCAGGAACCGCGCGCCAGGCGACAGTGACGACGCCATAATTTCTCCAACGCTTCCGCCAACATACGGTTATCGAGATCGGCAACACCCTTCTTCGCAACCACCACAAAGTCCATCGACGGTAATTCATGCTGACGCAGACGAAAGCTTTCGCGGGTCAATCGCTTGATCCTGTTGCGTTCGTGGGCGCGTTTCACATGTTTTTTCGCGACAGTAAGACCGATGCGGGGATACCCCAGCGCGTTGAGGCGGCCGAGAATAGTAATTTGCGGCGTGCCAGCCCGTTGTGGCTGCTGAAAGACGAAAGTGAAATGAGTGGGAGTTAACAAACGTAACTCCCTGGGAAATGCGAGCTTACCCACCAGGGTTAGCTTTATTACTTAGAAACGGTCAGACGAGAGCGGCCTTTAGCACGACGACGTGCCAGAACCTGACGACCATTTTTAGTTGCCATACGAGCACGGAAGCCGTGTGAACGGTTGCGCTTCAGTACGGACGGTTGAAAAGTGCGTTTCATGGCGATTTCTACCTAAACTTGAAAATTTTCACTGGGTGACGCGTTTCCGGACCAAAAAACAGACCGACGCCTCAATGTGTCTTTAATAAAGAGGCGGGATTGTAATAATTGTACAGTCCCGAGTCAATTTACTTCGCTTGTCGCGGTACCAGAAACCCGGATTACAGCCCGCTGAGTCCGGGCATTGAGCATGACGCGACAACGCCGGGGGAAGAATTATACGGGGTCTGTGTTAAAGCGCAAGGATCGCGCAGGATCTTATTGCGATCAAATGGGCGCGTTAGTAAGCAAAAACGAGAGCTCGTCCGAAAAATTGAATCATTCAGCGCGATCCCAGGTGGTTTTTTCTACCACAAGCGTAAACTTTCTTCCGCGTTCATGTCCTGTGGATAAAAAGGATAAAAACTGTGTAGAAAGGGAAGATCTCTGTCGCGCTTTGCGCTATGATCCGCCCTTCCTCTGACGATCCTCCAATGATTGCAGGATGGAAAACCGCTGATAGCGGTCGCAGGCGCTTTCTTTCGTCTGTGTCAAAAATGAACGTTTCTTAGATTAGCGCCTACTTTTCTTATCGAATTTGTACGAGTGGAGTCCGCCGTGTCACTTACGCTTTGGCAACAGTGTCTTGCCCGTTTGCAGGATGAGCTTCCTGCCACCGAATTCAGCATGTGGATCCGTCCACTTCAGGCTGAATTAAACGACAATACGCTTGCCTTATATGCTCCTAACCGCTTCGTACTCGACTGGGTTCGGGATAAATACCTTAACAGCATCAATGCATTGCTGAATGAATTCTGCGGCGTCAACGTACCGTTGTTGCGTTTTGAGGTGGGCACGCGCCCGGTTCAACAAGCCGCAGCGGTCAATCAGCCTGTCATGGCCAGCGTCAGCGCTCCGGCTGCACCCGTTCAAAACCGCCCGGCGCCTGCGCAGATTATGCGCCCAAGCTGGGATAATGTGCCTGCGCCAGCGGATGTAACTTATCGTTCTAACGTCAATAATCGCCATAACTTCGATAACTTTGTCGAAGGTAAATCGAACCAGCTGGCACGCGCGGCGGCACGCCAGGTGGCTGACAATCCTGGCGGGGCCTATAACCCACTGTTTCTCTATGGCGGTACGGGCCTGGGTAAAACCCACCTGTTGCATGCGGTAGGTAACGGCATTATTGCGCGTAAACCCAATGCCAAAGTGGTTTACATGCACTCCGAGCGCTTTGTGCAGGACATGGTTAAAGCGCTGCAAAATAATGCTATCGAAGAGTTTAAGCGCTACTACCGTTCGGTTGACGCGCTGCTGATCGATGACATTCAGTTCTTTGCCAACAAAGAGCGTTCTCAAGAAGAGTTTTTCCATACCTTTAATGCCCTGTTAGAAGGCAATCAGCAGATCATCCTGACCTCGGATCGTTATCCTAAAGAGATCAACGGCGTCGAAGATCGTCTGAAGTCGCGCTTTGGCTGGGGCTTAACGGTAGCGATCGAACCGCCAGAACTGGAAACCCGCGTCGCGATCCTGATGAAAAAGGCGGATGAAAACGATATCCGCCTGCCGGGCGAAGTAGCCTTCTTTATTGCCAAGCGTTTACGTTCCAATGTGCGCGAGCTGGAAGGGGCACTGAACCGGGTCATCGCCAACGCCAATTTTACCGGCCGGGCGATTACGATTGATTTCGTTCGCGAAGCGCTGCGGGATCTCCTGGCGTTGCAAGAGAAGCTGGTCACTATTGATAATATTCAGAAGACCGTTGCTGAGTACTACAAAATTAAAGTCGCAGACCTGCTCTCTAAGCGCCGTTCGCGCTCGGTAGCACGTCCGCGTCAAATGGCGATGGCGATGGCTAAAGAGCTGACCAACCACAGTTTGCCGGAAATCGGCGACGCTTTTGGTGGTCGCGACCATACCACGGTGCTTCACGCTTGCCGTAAGATTGAGCAGTTGCGTGAAGAAAGCCACGACATCAAAGAAGATTTCTCAAATCTCATCAGAACATTATCTTCGTGACGCTATGAAATTTATTGTTGAACGTGAACAGTTGCTAAAGCCGCTGCAGCAAGTCAGTGGTCCATTAGGTGGTCGCCCGACGCTGCCAATCCTCGGCAACCTGCTGATGCAGGTTAATGAAGGCTCTTTGTTGCTGACCGGCACCGATTTAGAAATGGAAATGGTCGCACGGGTTGCGCTAACCCAGGCGCACGAGACCGGCGCGACGACCGTTCCGGCACGCAAATTCCTGGATATTTGCCGTGGCCTGCCGGAAGGCGCGGAGATAAACGTAACGCTGGAAGGCGAGCGCATGTTAGTGCGCTCTGGCCGGAGCCGCTTTTCGCTCTCTACGCTGCCCGCCAGCGATTTCCCCAATCTGGATGACTGGCAGAACGAAGTTGAATTCACGCTGCCTCAGGCCACGCTAAAACGCCTGATCGAAGCCACCCAGTTCTCTATGGCCCACCAGGACGTACGTTATTACCTGAACGGTATGATGTTTGAGACGGAAGGCGAAGAGCTGCGTACGGTTGCTACCGACGGTCACCGTCTGGCGGTCTGCTCAATGCCCATTGGCCAGGCGCTGCCAAGCCATTCAGTGATTGTGCCGCGTAAAGGGGTCATCGAGCTGTTACGCCTGCTGGACGGCGGTGATACGCCGCTTCAGGTGCAGATTGGCAGCAGTAATATCCGCGCGCACGTTGGCGACTATATTTTTACCTCCAAGCTGGTGGATGGCCGTTTCCCTGATTATCGTCGGGTATTGCCTAAGAACCCGGATAAAGTCCTGGAAGCAGGCTGCGATCTGCTGAAACAGGCTTTTGCCCGTGCGGCGATTCTCTCTAATGAGAAATTTCGCGGCGTTCGGCTGCATATCACCGAAAATCAGCTGAAAATTACCGCCAATAATCCTGAGCAGGAAGAAGCGGAAGAGATGCTGGATGTCAGCTATAACGGCAGCGAACTCGAAATTGGCTTCAACGTCAGTTACGTACTGGATGTGCTGAATGCCCTTAAGTGCGAGAATGTGCGTCTGCTGCTGACAGATTCGGTATCAAGCGTGCAGATCGAAGATGTGGTAAGTCCGGCAGCGGCCTATGTCGTCATGCCAATGCGTTTGTAGAACACGGGCTTTTCGTGCGCCTTTCTGGTCACATACGTTGTATGCGCCAGGCGCGCTGAGCGTGTGAAAACAAGCAGAACCGCTAACGTCCGGAACCACTGAGATTTGATAAACCTCATTTGCCCTTCACGCTGGATTGATTCATGGCTTTAACCCGCCTGCTGATAAAAGATTTTCGTAATATTGAACAGGCCGACTTAGCGTTAGCGCCAGGGTTTAATTTTCTGGTGGGTGCGAATGGTAGCGGTAAAACCAGCGTGCTTGAGGCGATTTATACACTGGGACACGGCCGTGCTTTCCGCAGTTTACAGGCGGGCCGGGTGATTCGTCACGATCAGGCGGCGTTTGTGCTGCACGGTCGGCTGGAAGGTCATGAACGCGAGCTCTCGGTGGGGCTGAGTAAAAACCGGGCCGGAGAAAGCAAAGTCCGCATTGATGGCAGCGATGGTCACAAAGTCGCTGAGCTGGCGCAGCTGTTGCCGATGCAGTTAATTACGCCAGAAGGTTTTACTCTACTTAACGGTGGCCCCAAATATCGCAGAGCCTATGTGGACTGGGGCTGTTTTCATAATACGCCAGGCTTTTTTAATGCCTGGAGCAACCTCCGCCGCCTGCTTAAGCAACGCAATGCGGCATTGCGCCAGGTCACGCGCTACAGCCAGATTCGTCCCTGGGATCAGGAACTGGTCCCGCTGGCCGAGCAGATCAGCCAGTGGCGCGCCGAATACAGCGCGGCCATCTCAGCCGAAATTGTCACCACCTGTGGACAGTTCTTACCCGAATTTGATCTGCGTTTTTCGTTCCAGCGTGGCTGGGACAAAGAAAGCGATTATGGCGAGCTGCTTGAACGCAACTTCGAACGCGATCGTGCCCTGACTTATACCGCCAGCGGCCCGCACAAAGCGGATTTCCGTATTCGTGCCGAAGGTACGCCGGTGGAAGATTTACTCTCACGCGGTCAGCTTAAGCTACTGATGTGTGCATTGCGTCTGGCGCAGGGCGAGTTCCTGACCCGCCAGAGCGGACGCCGTTGTGTTTACCTCATTGATGACTTTGCCTCTGAACTGGATGACAGCCGTCGTCGCCTGCTGGCGCAACGACTGAAAGCTACCCAGGCACAGGTCTTTGTCAGCGCCATCTCTTCGGAGCATGTAATCGACATGACTGACGAAAAGGGCAAGATGTTCCGCGTGGAACAGGGTAAAATAGCGGTTCAACCTAAAGATTAAATGAGCGAGAAACGTTGATGTCGAATTCTTATGACTCTTCAAGTATCAAAGTCCTGAAAGGGCTTGATGCGGTACGCAAACGCCCGGGCATGTACATCGGCGATACCGATGACGGAACCGGTCTGCATCACATGGTATTCGAGGTCGTGGATAACGCAATCGACGAAGCGCTCGCCGGTCACTGTAAAGATATCGTCGTCACCATCCATGCGGATAACTCTGTCTCCGTACAGGATGACGGACGTGGTATCCCAACCGGCATCCACGAAGAAGAAGGTGTGTCGGCAGCGGAAGTCATCATGACCGTCCTGCACGCCGGTGGTAAGTTTGATGACAACTCTTATAAAGTGTCTGGCGGCCTGCACGGCGTGGGTGTTTCCGTTGTTAACGCCCTGTCGCAGAAGCTGGAGCTGACCATTCGTCGCGAAGGCAAAGTGCATCAGCAGATCTATGTGCACGGGGTGCCTCAAGCGCCACTGGCGGCCACTGGCGATACCGACGCAACCGGTACCCGCATCCGTTTCTGGCCAAGTCATGACACCTTTACCAACGTTACCGATTTCGAATACGACATTCTGGCGAAACGCCTGCGTGAACTGTCCTTCCTGAACTCTGGCGTGTCGATTCGTCTGGAAGACAAGCGTGATGCAAGAAATGACCACTTCCACTATGAAGGCGGCATTCGCGCTTTTGTTGAGTATCTGAATAAGAACAAAACGCCTATTCACCCCACCGTATTCTATTTCTCTACCGAGAAAGATGGCATTGGCGTAGAAGTGGCACTGCAGTGGAATGACGGCTTCCAGGAAAACATTTACTGCTTCACCAACAATATTCCACAGCGCGACGGCGGTACGCACCTTGCCGGTTTCCGCGCGGCGATGACGCGCACCCTGAATGCCTATATGGATAAAGAGGGTTACAGCAAGAAAGCCAAAGTCAGCGCGACCGGTGACGATGCGCGTGAAGGGCTGATTGCAGTGGTTTCGGTAAAAGTACCGGATCCGAAATTCTCTTCACAGACCAAAGACAAACTGGTTTCTTCAGAAGTGAAATCGGCCGTTGAACAGCAGATGAACGAACTGCTGGCTGAATATCTGCTGGAAAATCCGGGCGATGCGAAAATCGTTGTCGGCAAAATTATTGATGCTGCACGCGCCCGTGAAGCTGCACGTCGTGCCCGTGAGATGACCCGCCGTAAAGGCGCGCTGGATCTGGCTGGCCTGCCAGGCAAACTGGCGGATTGTCAGGAGCGCGATCCGGCGCTGTCAGAAATCTACCTGGTGGAGGGTGATTCCGCGGGCGGTTCTGCCAAGCAAGGCCGTAACCGTAAGAATCAGGCCATTCTGCCGCTTAAAGGTAAGATCCTGAACGTCGAGAAAGCGCGCTTCGATAAGATGCTGGCTTCTCAGGAAGTGGCAACGCTGATTACCGCGCTCGGCTGCGGCATCGGCCGCGATGAATATAATCCAGATAAACTGCGTTATCACAGCATCATCATCATGACCGATGCGGACGTCGACGGCTCACACATTCGTACGCTGCTGTTGACCTTCTTCTATCGCCAGATGCCAGAAATTATCGAGCGTGGCCACGTTTATATCGCGCAGCCGCCGCTGTACAAGGTGAAAAAAGGCAAGCAGGAGCAGTACATCAAGGACGATGAGGCAATGCTTCAGTACCAGATTGCTATTGCCCTTGACGGTACCTCGCTGCACACCACCGCCAGCGCACCGGCGTTAGGCGGCGAACCACTGGAAACGCTGGTGGCTGAATTCAACAGCACCCAGAAGATGATCAAACGTATGGAGCGCCGTTATCCGGTCGCCATGCTGCGTGCGCTGATTTATCACGATACCCTGAGCGATATCAGCAACGAAGCGCAAGTGACCCTGTGGATCAACGGCCTGGTTAGCTACCTGACCGAACGCGAAGCGCACGGCAGCACCTATCTGGCACAGGTTCGTGAAAACCGTGAGCAGAGCGTCTTTGAACCAGTTTTACGCGTCCGTACGCATGGCGTGGATACCGACTATCCTCTGGATGCCGAGTTCCTGCAGGGTGCAGAATACCGCAAGATTTGCACTCTGGGCGGCAAACTGCGCGGTTTGCTGGAAGAAGATGCCTATATCGAACGCGGCGAACGCCGTCAGCCTGTCAGCAGTTTTGAACAGGCGATTGACTGGCTGGAGAAAGAGTCGCGTCGCGGTCTGTCGGTCCAGCGCTATAAAGGTCTGGGCGAGATGAACCCGGAGCAGCTGTGGGAAACGACCATGGACCCGGACAGCCGCCGTATGTTACGCGTGACCATCAAAGATGCGATTGCTGCCGATCAGCTGTTCACTACACTGATGGGCGACGCGGTTGAACCACGCCGTGCCTTCATCGAAGAGAATGCGCTGAAAGCCGCAAATATTGACATCTAATCGCCCTGCGATGAGCAAAACCCTTCCTCTGGAAGGGTTTTTTTTTGCCTGATACCGCTGCCCGATTTGCGCATCGCCAGACAGGCGGTGGCCAGATTATGGTGTAAGCGTGCGATAAAGCGCCGACGAACTGGTCAATATGCGCTGAATCGCGCTAGCATTGCAGCAAACCTGACACAACGAGGATGCTATGGCTATAAAACTGATCGCAATTGATATGGATGGCACGCTGCTGAATCCGCAGCATGAGATCACGCCAGGGGTAAAAACAGCGCTGAACCGCGCCCGGGAAAAGGGTGTTTCCATTGTGTTAGCGACCGGCAGGCCTTTCGTTGGCATTGAACGTTATCTGATGGAGCTGGATCTGCAAACCAGCGGACAGTTCTGCATCAGCAATAACGGTGCCATGGTTCACCGGGCCGAAGATGGCGAGGTGGTCGCGGATGTGACGCTGGGTTATGACGATTATCTGTATGTCGAGAAGCTGGCTCGGGAACTGGGCGTGCATTTTCAAGCCTTTGATAAGTCGCATCTTTACACGCCAAACAAAGACATCAGCGAATTCACTATTCACGAATCCAGCCTGACCGGTATTCCGGTACGCTATCGCGCCGTGGAAGAGATGGACCCGACCACTCGCTTCCCGAAACTGATGATGATTGATAAGCCCGCCCTGCTCGATGCGGCGATTGCAAAGTTACCTCAACATGCACATCAAACTTACACCATCCTGAAGAGTGCGCCCTATTACCTGGAGATTCTCGATCGCCGGGTGAATAAAGGCTACGGTGTAAAAATGCTGGCTGAAAAACTGGGACTTAAAGCGGAAGAAGTGATGGCGATAGGCGATCAGGAAAACGATCTGGCCATGATTGAATACGCAGGCACCGGTGTGGCAATGGGCAATGCCATTGAATCGGTTAAGCAGATTGCGCAGTTCGTCACCAAAACCAACAGGGAAGATGGTGTTGCGCACGCGATTGAAAAATGGGTGCTTTAGCCTGTTCTGACGCAGGGTGAGGCCGCCGTTGATTGCCTCTTATGAGGCTGTTTCATCCATAAATACACGCGCGTAATTTGCCGCCCCCTGTTCACTGGATTTTGCTATGTCTGAAAAACAGATCACCTTTGCATCGCGCCACCATCAGTTGACGAACATCAACGTCTGGACCGCTGACAGCCAGTGGCTGGCATTTGATGTGCGGCCTTCCGGCGCTTCTTTTACCAGCCAGACCATTGAGCGCGTGAATGTGAACACGGGCGAAGTGGAGGTGGTATATCAGGCAAAGGATGGCGCGCACGTTGGCGTCGTCACCGTAAGTCCGACATTGCCCCCACGTTACGTTTGTATCCATGGGCCTGAGCATCCTGACGAAAGCTGGCATTACGATTTTCATCATCGGCGTGGCGTGATCGTGGCAGAGGGCCAGGCCGAAAACCTGGATGCATGCGATATCACGCCGCCCTTCACGCCAGGTGCCCTGCGTGGCGGCTCCCACGTGCATGTTTTTAGCCCGGATGGCACACGCATTAGCTTCACCTATAACGATCACGTAATGCACGAGCGGGATCAGCGTCTTGACCTGCGTAATGTCGGCATCGCCGTACCACTGCGTTCGGTTAAGCCAGAAAAGCAGCACCCGCGCGAATACGATGGCAGCCATTTTTGCGTGTTAATTAGTGAAACGACCGCCAGTCCGCAGCCGGGTAGCGACCAAATAAACCGGGCATATGAAGAGTGCTGGATTGGCAACCAGGGCTATCAAAAACCTGACGGTAGCTGGCAACGCTGGGCCATCGCCTTTATCGGTGACACCCTTTCCACTACAGGGGAAAAGTGTCCCGAAGTGTTTGTCGTCGATCTGCCTGAAGCGCTGGAAGCGTATGCAATGCCGGGAGGTTTACCGCTGGAAGGTGATAACGATCATCTACCTGCGCCGCCGGCTGGCGTTCGGCAACGCCGCATAACGACGACTCAAGGACTGGCGTTACAACCTCGCCACTGGCTGCGAAGTTCGCCAGATGGCAGTGCGATAGCGTTTTTAATGGCAGACAGCCAGCAGGTGATCCAGCTTTGGCGCGTGTCGCCTAACGGCGGCAAACCCCATCAGGTAACCCGCCTGCCCAGCAGCATCCAGTCGGCGTTTAGCTGGCGGCCCTGTGGCGAAGCCATTGCCTTTATCTGCGATAACAGCGTTATGCTTTGCCGCGTGGCAACCGGTGAGTGTCAACGCTTGACGGTACGACGTCGTGAGGCACCGTCCGGTGAGGCCGTGGTCTGGTCACCAGACGGAAAGCAGATTGCTTTTATGCGTGAAAAAGAGGGCTGGCGGCAACTGTTTACCGTTGCGGTTGCATAGCGGGCATGGGTTGAGCATGGGCCAGGTTTTCCTCGGTGTGCGCCAGCTTTTCGCTCTGCAGCACCCGGGCGCGCGGTGAATCCAGACGTTGGTCGCTATCGCTACGATAATAATCCCAGGGTAACAACAGCGTATCCATTACCGCAGAAAAAGGCAGATCAACCAGCGCCAGCGGCTTAAGCGCCCAACTGGCATTGCTGTCGGTAAGAATATCAGCGCTGGCGCGCGTGCCCGGATAATAGCCCTGGCTTGCCCCGGTATGCGTCATCACACTGGAACATCCACTTGAAACGACCACGCAGCACATCACGCCTGCCAGCGGTAACCTTTTCATCATTTTCATATCGTCATCCCTTCAGTCCTGGCAACACCTGACTGAGTTGGCTCGCCAGAATACCTTATCACCCGCTAGTGAAGTCCGTTCTGGTCCGGCTATGTACCCCTGAGTGTATGTCATTTCACCGATTTGGCGAAAAAATTACGTACGGCACCTTGAAAGCATGTTACCTGCACCCATTTTTATAGCAGGCCGTTAAGGTTGCCGCCGTAAGGGGCAATGCGGTACGACACAACCTGTCCACTGCTGGAAGGTTGCCAAAACTTGCTGACATTCAGGAGTATTTTTATGCGTAACTTTGATCTGTCTCCACTTTATCGCTCTGCTATCGGTTTTGATCGTTTGTTCAACCTGCTTGAGTCCAATCAAAATCAGAGCAATGGGGGTTATCCTCCTTATAATGTGGAACTGGTTGATGAAAACCATTATCGCATTACCATCGCGGTGGCCGGTTTTGCCCAGAGTGAACTTGATATTACTGCCCACGATAACGTGCTGATCGTGCGTGGTGCCCATCCAGAAGAGCAGACTGAACGTAAGTATCTCTATCAGGGCATCGCCGAGCGTAATTTCGAGCGCAAATTCCAGCTGGCTGACCATATCGTCGTGCGTGATGCGCGTCTGGAAAATGGGTTATTGAGCATTGATCTTGAGCGTCTGGTGCCTGAAGAAGCAAAACCACGCCGGATTGAAATTCTGAAATAAAACGGCCGTAACGGCTGAGTCATTCTGGAGAACGACCACAGCATTGCTGCTGTGGCCGTTTTTTTATGGATGACATTGGTAATAAGACGTTTTGCAGCCTGCCTCGTTGAAGCGCGTATCAGGGCGATGCGGCGACTGACGCGGGAACGGGCAAAGCGAAGCATAATGAGGCATCAGGTTTGCAATAGCCTCATGGAGCACGTTGCGGTGGCGTTAAACTCAGTGCTGAATCTGTGCCAGCTCTTCTTCGCTCAGGCCCGTCATTTTCATTACGGTAGAGAGATCGAGACCATTCTGCAGCATGGTTCGCGCGACTTCGCGTTTACCTTCATTGCGGCCTTCCTGTCGTCCGAGCTGAATCCCTCGCTCAATGCCTTTCTGAATGCCTTTTTGTTCAAGCTGCTGTGCGATAGTCATTAGCGCGTCTCCGTGTTGCGGTACCCGCCGGGCGAGTTCCTGGATAAAAGCCTCGACGGCCAGGGTTTCCCCCGCCTGCATAATATAATGTACTAAGGATACGACCTGTGATGATGAAAGATAACCGGACAGCAGCACAGGGACAAGTCTGTCCATCAGATCGGCGAGATCGCGCTGATGGATGTGCTTTTGCAGCAGGGTCAGTGCGGCCATACTGCGATGGCCCGCGATTTCATCATCAGGTATAACCGTGATATCAACCAGGGGAAAACATGTACTGTACAGTTTGCTGGCCAGCGCTGGCTGGATAAATTCATCCAGCCAGCAGGTGGAATAAGGATAGGGCCGGCGTTTACCCATATAAAACAGCACCGGTATAACCAGCGGCAGCTTTTTATGACCGGCGTCGAGATGGCGCTGCATCGCCGCAACCGCATAGCGCAGAAGCCGGAACGCCATATGTTTATCGGGTGAAGACTGGTGCTCAATCAGCACATGAATGTATCCCTCACCGCATGCGGTTTTCAGGCTATAAAGCACATCGCTGAAATACTGACGCAGATCCGCTTCGACAAAGGAACCTGACTCCAGCTTTAAGGTACTCAGATCACAAATAGCATGCAGCTCGTCAGGAAGATGAAGATCCATGAAATCGCGCGCAATCTCAGGCTGGGTTAAAAACTGGCGGAAAGTCGCATCGTGTGGTGTTGGCGTTGAGTTTTTCTTCTTCATGGCATCGGGCCTGAATGATAAGAATCAGCGTTTCTCAGCCCGGGAATAACGCAAAAGGTTGAGAGCGTCGTGCGATGTATCTGGTCTTTTATCTTGCCAGGGAGGGTGATACTTTCATGCAGAAGGCGAGGTGTCCAGGTTAACGCTCTTTTATGAGTAATGGGTTCCATATTAGCGCTTGCCAATCGGGTTCTACTAAAAAAGACCAGCTCCTCCATGATTTTAAAAAAGCAGATACATCACAAAAAATTCCATGATGAATAATGCTTAGATAACTCAATCTATATTTTCATGTAAATCATGTGTATGTAATAACAACTTATTCAGAAGTTGATCATAAGAATTAATTTTTTGAAAAAAATTATACTGTTTAATTCCCATAGGCTCATACAGGATCACGTTTAGCCGGATCAATCGTGTTGACGAAAAACGCTTATTGCTAGAGGCTACCAAAAGGACAGGTTAGATTATTATCGAATACGACACTGCATTAAACGTCCTTTCCGACATACGTGGAGTCTCTTTATGGCAATAACCCGACGCTTTATTTTACAAGCCGGAGGTGCACTAAGTGCGCTTACCGTTTTTAACGCCCTCAGCAACACGCCTTTTAGCTCAGGGGAAAAACAACCTGTGTTGAACGTCCCCGTAGGCAGCGTGGACTGCCATATGCACCTTTATGACGATAAATATCCTGCTGTACCCGGTGCAAGCTTACAACCCGCCAATGCATCGCTTGCCGATTACTCCTCGTTGCAAGCCCGCCTGGGACTTCACCGCATGGTCATTGTCACGCCTTCAACCTACGGCACAGATAACCGGCTGTTGATGGAGGGCCTTAAGCAGAGTGCAGGCCAGGCAAGGGGCGTGGCCGTTATCGATACGTCAGTGAGTAATGCAGAGCTACAAGAAATGGATCGGCATGGCGTACGTGGTATTCGTTTTAATCTGAGCAGAGGAGGAACATCTCTGGATAATCTGGAGCCTCTTGCTTCCCGAATAGCACAGTGGGGATGGCATATTCAGGTCGTTGCGCCCGGCGAAAAACTGGCTGAGCTGGAATCGCGCCTGGCGGCGCTGCCCACAAAACTGGTTATCGATCATATGGGGCATATTCCGCAACCAGAGGGAATCACATCTCCTTGTTTCCAGACAGTAACCCGTCTCCTTGAAGCAGGTAACACCTGGGTAAAACTGTCTGGGCCATACATCAAGTCCCGCGTCGGCCCACCGGGCTATGAGGACGTGGGTCAGGTCGCCGCGGAACTGGTAAGGATTCGGCCTAACCGCCTGTTGTGGGGAAGTGACTGGCAACATCCTACAAAAGAAGAACACGATAAGCCCGATGATGCCGCCATACTCGATTTACTGGCGCGCTGGGCACCCTCGTCCGCAGACAGGATGTTTATTCTGCGTGATAACCCATCTGAGCTCTACGGCTGATAACCGCGCCCTCGGATAAACATGCAGTAAAGGATATGGTACGCTCGTCAGATGCCTGCACTCTCAGCCGGATGATTTATGTTTGCGAACGCATAAACCATCGCTGCCTGATCATGCCACCAAACATATTCACCAGGAGCCCGACAATAATTACCGCTGCGCCCACAACCTGCTGGAGTGATAGCGTTTCCCCCAACAACAAGGCCGCACTGACGATCCCCACCACAGGCACCAGCAGAGACAACGGCGCAACGCGCCATGTTTCATAGCGGCTGAGCAAGGTACTCCAGATGCCGTAGCCCATAATGGTCGCGACAAACGCCAGATAAACGAGCGCCAGTATCGTTTGCAGGTTAATCTGCGTCAGACTACTCATTATCGCCGATTCACCGTCAAACAGCAGCGAACAGCCAATAAAAGGAAGAACCGGAACCAGGGCGCTCCAGACCACCAATGACATCACCGGTACGGGATAGTGACGCGTAATGATCTTATTCGTGATGTTGCCCAGTCCCCAGGAGAACGCCGCCGCCAGCATCAGCATCATCGTCGTCAGCGTAATACCGGCTGCACTCTGGCCCGCCATTCCCGAGGTAGCCAACAAAAACATACCCAGAGTGGCGATAATAATACCCACGATATGATTCCAGCGGAGTTTCTCTGCCAGAAACAGCGCCCCGAGTAGCAACGTAAAGAACGCCTGTGCCTGAAGCACCAGCGAGGCCAGGCCTGCCGGCATGCCCAGCTTGATCGCCAAAAACAGAAACGCAAACTGCCCAAAACTGATGGTCATGCCGTACAGTAAAATCCAGCGCAGTGGTACGGCAGGACGACGCACCAGCAAAATGGCGGGAAAGGCGACCAGAGCAAAACGCAGTCCGGCCAGCAAAAAGGGCGGCATATTCTGCAGGCCCAGTTTGATCACCACAAAGTTCACGCCCCAGGCAACCACCACACAAAGGGCCAACAGCATATCTTTTCCCGACACAGCACACTCCTTTTGCTCGTCTCAGGCCACAACAGCCATGAGCCCAACCGCGTTGACCGATAATGCAAAAATAGTCGTCTACTGCCCGGCAACACCAGGTTGAGGCAGCTTCACGTTAAAGCACAGGTTAGCCATGGGCACACGGCGGCCTTTTATGATGATGCAGCCGCAAAATCAGCTGTCGCGCCAGGCGTTTTCCACTTCGTCTGCAAGGATCTGTACCGCTTTTTCAATATTTTCAGCATCCGGCACATAGTTCATACGCATGCACTGATGTGTGCGCGGCCAGTCATGTTCCAGCCCAGGGAAGAAAAAGTGTCCGGGTACCATCAGCACACCTCGCGCCTTAAGTCGTTGATACAGCAACTCCGTACTGATCGGCAAATCGCGAAACCACAGCCAGAGGAAAATTGCCCCTTCGGGTTTATGTATCAGGCAGCGATCCGCAGTTAAGTAACGACGAATAATGGCGATCGTCTGCCTAACCTTGTCCTGATAGAAAGGCTTGATCACCGCTTCAGACAGTCGCAGCAAATCGCCACGCTGGATCATTTCACAGGCGATGGCCGGGCCAATACTGCCTGGTGCCAGGCTGATAATGCCGTTCATGTTGCCAATCGCCGCAATGGTGCTTTCATCAGCGATAATAATGCCGCAGCGCGCGCCAGGCAGACCGAGCTTGGACAGACTCATGCAAAGAATGATATTGGGATTCCACAGAGGCCGGACATCGCTAAAAATAATGCCCGGAAACGGCACACCATAAGCATTATCGATCAGTAGCGGAACCTCATGCTGCTGCGCCAGCGCATCCAACTGCAACAGTTCATCATCAGTAATCACATTGCCGGTGGGATTCGTTGGGCGCGAGACACAAATCAGGCCGACGTCGTCATTCATAGGTAAATGTTCAAAATCGACGTGATACTTGAACTGTCCTTCCGGCAACAACTCAATATTCGGTTTAGCCGAAATAAACAGGTCCTCATCCAGGCCCGCATCGGCATAACCCAGGTATTCTGGTGCCAGTGGGAACAGCACACGTTTTTTGCTACCGTCACTGCGGCGGCCCGCAAACAGATTAAACAGATAGAAAAACGCGCTCTGGCTACCATTGGTCAGGGCGATATTCTGTGCAGTGATGGACCAGCCAGGCTGCTCGCGCAGCATCGCCGCCAGCGCATCCAGCAGCACCGCTTTACCGCGTGGGCCATCGTAATTGCACAGGGCCTCACTCAGCTTGCCCTCATCATGCATATGCTGCAGCAACTGCTGAAAATAGTCGTTCATTGCCGGGATCTGCGCAGGATTGCCGCCGCCGAGCATGATAGTGCCAGGCGTACGTAAGCCTGCGCCCATGTCTTCCATCAGACGTGAGATGCCAGAATGCTGAGTAAATTTGTCGCCGAACTGAGAAAAGGCCATAACGGTTAAAAATTTGTAATAAAGAATGGGTGAACCACCATAACGCCCGCTCCCGGCGGGCGCAATGGAAAGCCGTAGGGATTACGTCAGCACATGCGGATTAACGCAGTTTTTTTCTACCTTTCCGTTCAGCGCTGCGATCAGATTTTCTACCGCATCCTGCATCATCCCGTATCGGGTTTCATGGGTTGCTGAACCAATGTGCGGCAGCGTCACCACATTCGGCAACGACAGCAGTGGCGAGTCAGTGGGTAAGGGCTCTTTCTCGAACACATCCAGTCCGGCGGCACGAATAGTACCGTCCTGCAGGGCGGCAATCAGCGCCTTTTCATCCACCACCGGGCCACGACCAGCATTGATCAGTATGGCATCAGGCTTCATCAGCTTTAACTGTTCCGCGCCAATCAAATGGTGGGTTTCTTCGGTCAGCGGCAGGCTGATGCACACAAAGTCGCTCTGTTTTAGCAGCGTTTCCAATTCACAGCGTTGCGCCGCGAACTGTAATTCGGCCTGCTCATGCTGGCGGCGAGCCTGGTAGATAATTTTCATGCCAAAACCGAAATGCGCCCGCTGGGCCAGCGCCATTCCAATGCGGCCCATCCCAAGGATTCCCAAGGTTTTATGGTGCACATCGGTGCCAAAGCGATCCGGGCCAATGCTTTTTTGCCAGTTACCCGCCTTTACCCAGGCATCCAGTTCCGGAATGCGTCGTGCGCTGCTGAGGACCAGTGCCATAATGGTATCGGCGACTGTTTCTGTCAGCACCGTTGGCGTATGCATTAGCACCACGCCACGTTGATTTAGCGCCTCTACATCAAAGTTGTCATAGCCCACAGAAACGCTGGAACAGGCCCGTAGCTTAGGCATTTTTGCCAGCAGCGCCCCATTGACTTTACCGCCCGAGCCTAATAATCCTTCGGCCTGTTGCAGCGCCTTTTCATGCTGCTGCTGGCTTTCTGGCGACAGATCGTCGATTTCGGTCACCGTGGCATGTTCTGCAAGGCGCGCACGCAGATCGTCAGGCAATTTTTTATAGAGAATGACGGCGGGTTTCATCAGAGAGCTCCCTGTAAATGAATGACGGGCAACGCTAAGGTCGCCCGGAGAAGGTGCTAACGCTTACGCTTTCAGGCCGGTTTCGCCCCGTGAAGCGGCGGCGTCTTATTCTGTGCGGGTTTGACGATAAGCGTCAGTACCACTGACAGCAGTAACGCGCCGCCCATAAAGATATAGGAGGCAGAAGGACTGCCGGTCGCACCATTCAGATAACCCACAATCCAGGAACCGATAAAGGAACCCAGCGCGCCCATACTGTTAATCAATGCCATTGCACCACCCGCGACATTACGCGGCAACATTTCCGGAATAATGGCAAAGAACGGTCCATATGGCGCGTACATCGCCGCCCCCGCAATCACCAGTAATGTATAGGATAGCCAGAAATTGCCGGAGCCGACCAGATACGAGCCCAGGAACGCCAGTGCACCAATCAGCAGCAGTGGCCAGACAAACAGCTTACGGTTTTGCGTTTTGTCTGAGGCCCAGGAAACCAGCACCATCGCAATGGTGGCCGCCAGATAAGGTACGGCTGACAGCCAGCCGGCTTCAACCATGCCCATTTGAGTGCCATTACGCAAAATTGAAGGCAACCACAGTACGAAACCGTAAACGCCAATGCTCCAGGCAAAATATTGCAAACAGAGAATGATGACATTGCGGTTGCGGAAGGCTTCGCCGTAGTTGCGTACCGCCTTAATACTTTCCTGCTCTTTTTGCAGCTCAGCCTGCAGCGCGGCTTTTTCTGCCTCGCTCATCCAGCGCGCCTGCGACGGTTTGTCCTGCACTAAGAACCACCAGGCCACGGCCCAGATAACCGCGGGAATGCCTTCAAAAATGAACATTTCCCGCCAGCCGAAGGCCTCGATTAAATAACCGGACACCACTGACATCCACAATACCGTGACCGGATTGCCCAGGATCAGAAAGGTATTGGCCCGCGAGCGTTCAGATTTAGTAAACCAGTTACTGATATAAATCAGCATGGCGGGCATCACGGCGGCTTCGACAACGCCAAGAACAAAACGAATGGCCGCAAGCATGGGAATGTTACTGACGATACCGGTCAGTGAAGCACAGCCGCCCCACAGAATCAGGCACCAGAAAATCAGTTTTTTTACACTGCGGCGTTCGGCATAAATTGCCCCAGGGATCTGGAAAAAGAAATATCCCAGAAAGAACAGGGCGCCCAGTAATGATGACATGCCTTTCGTGATGCCCAAATCGTCATTAATGCCCGCTGCCGACGCAAAACTAAAATTTGCACGGTCAAGGTAGGCAAGGCTGTAAGTAATAAACACGATGGGCATGATGAACCACCAGCGTTTTGGCGCGATAGTCTGCGTTTTCATCGGAAACTCCTCTGTCTGTGTTTGCGGGCTGGGCTACGCATCGCCTAACTGCTGGCGTGTCGGCAAACCTTCGCTATCGCCAATAACCTGAATCGCCAGTGAACCTATTTTGTTACCCCGACGAATCGCCTGTACCAGTGGCTTCCCTTCCAGCAACGCACTCACCACACCCACGGCAAAACCATCTCCCGCCCCCACAGTATCAACGACGTTATCGACTTTCATCGCCTCAACCTGGCCCTGCTCACCGCTGGCCGTTTTGTACCAGGCACCGTCACAACCGGTTTTAATGATGACCGCTTTCACGCCCTTATCGAGATAAAAATCGGCGATATCCTGCGGCTGACGATAGCCGGTTAAGATATAGCCCTCTTTTTCTCCAGGCAGTACCCAGTCCGCGTATTCCGCTAACAGATTGAGCTG
The DNA here is from genome assembly GCF_024520835.1 of Pantoea sp. Fr+CA_20. NCBI lineage: Bacteria > Pseudomonadati > Pseudomonadota > Gammaproteobacteria > Enterobacterales > Erwiniaceae > Pantoea > Pantoea sp. Fr+CA_20. The sequence goes on along the minus strand of NZ_JALNPN010000008.1, from coordinate 81,387 downwards.
CTTGCGCATTTCATCTTCGCTGCGCCACAACACAGGTCGCAGATTGGGGTCAAACGAAATAGTTTTGCCTCGTGCCCGCATCTCTTTAGCCGCATGCTTTGTCAGCGCAAGCGAGCTGTCTGAAATCGCCGCCGCCACGCCGCTAAGATGCAAATGGCGCGCGGAACCGAAATAGTCGTGGTCAAAATCCTTTGGCGACAGATGACTGGCAGCGGAGCCTTTACGGAAGTACTCCACCCGCGGATCTGAACCGTCATCGACTTTGGATTTAAGCTGGAAACCGGTGGGATACTGCGAGTCGACGATCACCTGGCGGTGGTCAATATTTTCCTTATCCAGCACCTGACAGATAAAGCGACCAAAGGCGTCCTGCCCAATGCGGCTTACCCAGCCCACTTTCAGGCCAAGGCGCGCCAGACCGATTGCCACATTCAGTTCAGCGCCAGCGGCACGCTTAACAAAGGTTTCTACAGCGACCAAATCGCCCGTTTCACGGGCGACAAACATGGCCATGGCCTCACCGATGGTGATCACATCAAGCGTGCCGTTTGGATGGGTTGTCATATGTACTCCTCAGACGTTACGCAGCAGCGTCACATAATGGCGCGTAACCGCAATCAAATCGTTGCCTTCCAGCGGAAACTCAATGCCGCGAGGCGCTGTTGCAGGTAACCGGTGTAACAGGCTTTGCCAGCCAGGCGGAGCGTCATCCAGCGCTATCGCGCGGTAGCTGGTTCCCTGCGCCGCCGCCGCTTTGACATGCACGTAACCCACATGGCCCGCCAGCAGGTCCGCCGCCTGGCGCGGGTCTTCATCCGTCCAGTACCAGTTGCCCATATCAAACGTCATGCCGATCGGCAGCGCCGCCTCCTGGGCAGCGTTGAAGAAACGCAACATGGGCTGCTGCTTACCAAAGCGCGTTTGATCATTTTCTACGGTGAGGGGAATGCCATATTCCGTCATAAGCTTACGCAGCATTTCGCTGTACAGCGCACCTGTGAAGTTTCCCAGCGCCACTTTCAACCGTTGTGCATTGAGCTGAAGTGCTTCGCTAAAGTAGCTTTTCAACAGTGGGTTTAGCCTGCCGTCCTCGCTGAACAAGGTGTCGGGCACCGAATAACTGACGCGTAACTGGTGCTGCCGCGCCGCCTGCGCCAGCGCGGGTAAATGCGTTAGCGTGGTGTCATCACACAGTTCACGGCGGATTTCCACACCGTCGGCACCGGCCTGCTGGATAATGGGCAAAAGCGCTAACTGCCCGCCCAGTGCAGCAACCTGTTGATGACCATAAGCAGCGGTCACGACGATGATTTCGGGCTTCATTACAGGCTCCTGATGTGAAAATCGGCATTTGCGTTACAAAAACGTTAAATGGAACCGGTTCCAAAGCAAAGTGGCAAAACGCGGAATTATGATCGTGCTCACGAAGTGAGCACGTAATCGAAAGGAAGAGTCTGAAAATCAGCGCAGGCGTTGGCTGGAACCGCGAACAATCAGTTCGCCCGAGAAAACCTGTTCGCAAGGGGGATGATCGTGACCGTCGATACGGGAAATAAGACGCTCAAGCGCGTGATAACCGATTTGCCAGGTCGGCTGCTTTAAGGTGGTAATACCCACCCCGGCCAATGCAGCCCACTCAAGCTCGTCAAATCCCAGCAGACCAATGTCGCTGCCCCAGTGCAGCGCAAGACGCTGGAGAGAGCGGGCCACCTGCAGGGTTAGCGCGCCATTGGCAACCATTACCGCACAGCGTTTTCCCGCATGGCGCTGATGAAAGTCGCGCAGGACGTTATCCATCAGCTCCGGTTGGTGCAGCGCGACCTCGGCGTTCTCATGGACGATCGCGGGATGCGCAGCCAAACGCTGGCGAAACGCCTGTAGCCGTTCCCGACGCGTATTCACGCTTCCAAGCGGTTCACTGAGAAACAGCAGTGCCTCATAGCCGTTATCAATAAGATGGCCGGTGGCCGTTTCTGCCGCTTCGGCATTATTCAGCCCGACAACATCGCACGGGAAATCAGGGATTTTTCGATCGATCAGTACCATGGGCAGCAACGACTGTTGTAACCGGCTCAGAACCTTTTCATGCATGCCAACCGCATTGACCACAATGCCTTCAACCTGATAGCTGCTCAGCAACTGCAGGTAATGCTGCTCCAGATCGACTTCGTTATTGGTATTACACATCAGCAATGTAAAGCCACATTCGCGGCAGGCGGCTTCAATGCCGCACATCACGTCCACAGAATAGGGATTCGTAATATCGGCGATGATCAGGCCAATCAGTCGGGTACGCCCGCGTTTCAGGCCACGCGCCATCTGACTTGGCCGATAGTTAAGATCGCTAATCGCCTGCTCGATGCGCGCTTTTAAATCGGCAGAGAGCAAATGTTGCTCGCCGTTTAAATAGCGTGAGACGCTGGTTTTACCGGTTTTTGCCGCGTGAGCAACATCGCTGATCGTGGCGCGAGACGGCCTGCTTTTCATAAAGTCTTCCGCAAATTAAGCATCCGGCGAGACTACCACAGGCATACAACATGGCAAAAAAGATAGCGTCATTGGGGAAGTTGCAGCCAGGGTTGCCACAGTACCTGCAGTTGCGCCAACGGCGCGCCTTCAAGCAGGCGCATTATCATCGTCGCTACCTGCTCCCCTCTCTGCTGCTCGCTGGCCTGGCGAATGGCGATAATCGGGTAATCGATAATGGCATCAGCCGGTAGCCCGTCCCAGGCAATTAAGGTGATGGCGTCTTTACCCTGCAGGCGACCCGCCTGCTGCAGTGCCATTAGCGCGCCTTCCGCCAGCGCGCTGCAATCGGTGATAATTGCCTCAGGTTGCAGCCCTTGCGCCAGCCAGTCTGTAATTTGTTGATAACCCGCCCGACGCGACGGTTCAACCACGGCGGTGGCATAAGGTGGCACGGAATCCAGCGCATTCAGATAACCCTGGCGGCGATCGCGCACAAACGTGCAGGTCTCGTTGCCACCGAGCCAGGCGATACGTTGCATGCCGAGCGCCAGACAGTGCTTCACGGCCAGAACCGAACCGGCGGCATTGTCGACATCAAACCAGGCATGATCCTGCTGTGCATCACTCCGTCCCAGCGTCAGAAAATTAAAACCTTTCTGCTGCAGGCTGAGCAGGCGCTCGTCATGAGGTGAGGTGTGCGTAACGACGATCGCATCGACCGCCCGGCTGCGCAGCATGCGAATCAGTGAACGCTGCCCGTCATGCGGTTTATCGGTTAATAACAGGAGATCGATATCGTAGTGAGAAAGACGCTGATCGAGCGCCACTAATATCTTGTTAAAGTGCGTGTCGCTGAGTGGCGGAGCGCTCATCGGATAAACCAGTCCTACCGCGTTGGCACGTCCGGTTTTTAAACGTCGGGCGGCAACATTGGGACGGTAGCCACGTCGCTGTGCTTCTTCTTCCACACGCTGGCGTGTTTGTTTGGCCACATCCTCATAACCGTTGAGTGCACGGCTCACTGTGGTAACGGAGAGACCTAATACTGACGCAATGGCTTTCAGTGACATGATGCGTTATCCATTGTTCAATTTGAATCATTCTGGCATAAAGCGTTGACAGGCACCGTGCGCAGGTTCCCAACTGGAACCCTTGCCAATTTTATTACCGAAAATTGTCGAAAAAATGACAGCGAGCCGTATTTCGCCCCCGGAGACGGGGGCGGGATAATCAATTCAACGGACTGAGCGTAATTTCAACGCGGCGGTTCTGCGCTTTACCGGCTTCAGTACTGTTAGTGGCAATCGGGCTGTCTGGCCCTGCGCCCTGAGTATGCAAACGATTCTCTGCGACACCCTGAACGATCAGGGCGCTGGCAACGCTTTCGGCACGCTGCTGCGACAGACGCATGTTTAACGCACGCGAGCCGGTGCTGTCAGTATGTCCCACAACATTGACGGCCGTTTTGGGATACTCTTTCAGCACCATTGCCACACCGGTCAGTGTATTGGCCCCCGCCGGTTTCAGGCTGCTGCTGCTGGAATCAAAGGTCACATTGTTCGGCATGTTCAGCACGATGTTATCGCCCTGACGGGTCACACTAACGCCGGTTCCTTTCATTTTGTCGCGCAGTTTCGCTTCCTGGACATCCATGTAATAACCCACGCCGCCGCCTAATGCCGCGCCGCTGGCCGCACCAATTAATGCCCCTTTACCGCGATCTTTCTTCGAGGAAGAAAGTACGCCAACGCCTGCGCCCACTAATGCGCCAAGGCCTGCACCTACACCGGATTTACCGGCCTGAGATTCGCCAGTGTAAGGATTGGTGGTACAACCCGATATCACCAGGCTACCGCTTAACAACAGGGTGAGAGCAATTAACTTTTTCTGCATTATTTATCCCTTACGTTCATCACAACGAGGCATCTTATCCCCCAAGTGGTACTGATTATGCCGCGCAAAAGTGAGGAAAATCCTGAGACAATGTCTTATTTTGTAAAGGATCGGCGTTAAATGTTGTCAGGATGGCAAAAACAGTTGGTTTGATGATCGTTAATCAGGCCGCAGGCCTGCATAAATGAATAACAAATTGTCGGGCCGATGAATTTAAAACCACGCGTTTTGAGTGCTTTTGAAAGCGCAATGGCCTGCGCGGAGGTTGTCGGGCTCTGTTTATAGTCGGCGAAATGATGGACAATGGGCTGATTATCGACGAACTGCCAGACAAAGCGGGCAAAATCCTCGCCTTCTGCTTCCATTGCCAACATGGCTCGGGCATTTGCAATAATCGCCGCAATTTTGCCTGGATGACGGATAATGCCGCTGTTCTGCATAAGCTGCGCGATATCCTGCTCATCCATCAACGCAATGGCCTGCGGATCAAACTGGTGAAACGCGGCGCGGTAATTTTGGCGTTTTTTCAGCACGGTAATCCAGGACAACCCCGCCTGCTGGCCTTCCAGGCACAACATTTCAAACAGCGCCTGTTTATCTCTCTGCGCGATGCCCCACTCCTTGTCATGGTAGGCCAGATAGACAGGATCTTGCGTTACCCAGCCACATCGTTGCATTGCATTAGTCCTTATATAGCGCGCTATTTTGATTTCCCCGATAGTAGAGGCAATCCCTGACGTTTTGAACCCTAAGCCGCGTAATTTGCGAGGCCGCTTCGGCTATCAACGCAGGTTATGTTGTTCGCTGAATCGATCACGCATAAAAAGCGAAGGCAGGTGCGACGAATAAAAATATAATGATAACGATAGTCATTTTCAGGTAACTCCATGCGTAACGATGTAATCCTTATTGGCCGTGAGCTCACGGTATTTCTTTTTACTTCTCTGTTTATCACCTTAATGATCGGCCCCCTCTATGTGGATGTGGTCTGGATGGATAATGCGCTGCATGAAGCGTCTTTTACCGAAACCGTGCAGGAACTGTTATTGGTCAGTCTTGCCGCGCTGTTTTTTATTGCCGCCCGTCATCGGCCCGAACAACGGGGTGGTTTAACCTTAATTGCCGGTTTTTACAGTTGTATGCTTATCCGTGAACTGGATTTTTTCTTCGATCTCATCCGTCATGGTAGCTGGGTGTGGTTTGCGCTGGCGATTGCGCTGGGCAGTTTAGCGGTAGCCATGCGAACACCTAAGCAAACCATCAGCGCGTTGGCGGATTTGCTGAATCACAATCGTTGGCCCGTCATGGCGGCCGGATTGATGATTGTGCTGGTTTTCTCCCGGCTGTTTGGTATGAACGCGCTGTGGGAGCACCTGATGCCCGATCACTATAATCGAGGCGTCAAAAATATGGCTGAAGAAGGCGTTGAACTGCTGGGTTACAGCCTGTGCTGGCTGGCCGGGCTTCGCTATCTGTGGCAAACCCGGCGCTAAGCGCGTCAGGTAAACACTGCCACGTCAACCCAACGGTTGTGCTAACGCATTAGGTTGGGTTGCTATCCACAACGCTTTTTCAGCGATCCTGCGCGTTAAAAAAGGTACAATATGCGCTTCTGCACCGGGTTATTTTATCCGGTGTTCGGTGTAAGTTAACCGCAGGTCTTTTCATGTCAGTCAAAATCTTAACGTCAACGCTTATTGGTCTTGAGGCTTTCCGTCAGGATCCACTCAGCGCCTTGCAGCAGGCTGAAGACGGCACGCTGGCGGTGCTGGAAAATTACACGCCCGTGATGTACGCCATCACGCCAGCACGTCTGGCACGGCTGCTGGCACTTGAGGCAGCCTCTCAGCAACCCACTGATGTGGCGCTGGATGACAGCCTGTATGACGATGTTTCTGCTACGCTGCATACGCCAGTGGGTAAATTTGCCATGTATGATGGCTGGCAACCGGACGCTGACTTTACGCGTCAGGCGGCCATCTGGGGCGTGGCGCTAAGCGAGCCGGTCACGGCGGCCGAACTGGCTGCCTTTGTGGCTTACTGGCAGGCCGAAGGCCGTCTGTTTCATCATGTGCAGTGGCAGCAGAAACTGGCGCGCAGCCTGCAGATGAACCGCGCCGCGAATGGCGGACAGCCCAGACGTGATATTACGCAGTTGCCGAATCCTGACAGCACAATTCCTGATGGTTTCCGGGGTGAATAATGAAAACGCCGAACGATCTGTTTAACCGTCTGAAACGGATGATGCCCGCGGGCACTCGCCCAAAGTTCACCAATGGTGAAGAGTTACTGGCCTGGAATCAGGAACAAGGCCGCCTGCGCTCAGAATCCATTGTGCGTGAGAACCGCGCCATGAAAATGCAGCGCATCATGGGCCGTTCTGGTATTCGCGAGTTACACATCAATTGCTCGTTCGATAACTATCGGGTTGAAAACGAAGGCCAGCGCAAAGCCCTGGAACTTGCTCGCCAGTACGCGGCAGAATTTGACGGCAGTATTGCCAGCTTCGTTTTCTCAGGCCGGCCCGGTACCGGTAAAAATCACCTGGCAGCAGCCATTGGTAACGACCTGATTTTACGGGGTAAGAGCGTGCTCATCGTCACGGTAGCTGACCTGATGTCGAGCATGAAAGGCACCTTTAGCGGCAGCAGCGGAATCACGGAAGAGCGACTGATTCAGGATCTCAGCAGCGTTGATTTGCTGGTGATCGATGAGATCGGTATGCAAAGTGAATCGCGCTACGAGAAAGTGATTATTAACCAGATCGTAGACCGCCGTTCATCCTCAAAACGCCCCACAGGTATGCTCTCTAACCTTGATCACGCCGGTATGAATGCGTTGCTGGGTGAGCGCGTTATGGATCGTATGCGCCTGGGCAACAGTTTGTGGGTTCGCTTTGACTGGGAAAGCTATCGCAGCCGCGTTCGCGGTGATGAATACTGATATGTGCTGCCCGCTAAGGCGGGCCAGCGCGTTATCCTGCCGTTACACGATCGTGTGGCCTGGCACCCATTTCTGACTTAATTCCCCCGTCCAGATGCTATTGCCGTTTGGCAGCCTATCTGCCCAATGCTAAGTTTTGATTAGACATCAAACTAATAAGACTTCATCGTTGGTAGGTCCGCTACCGATTTTCACATCTGGGGTAAGCCGCCATGAAAGTAACTGGCAAAGGGCCTGCATTAATGCGGCTGAATAACCAAAAGCGGGTGATGGCACAACTGCGTCAGCTGCGTATCACGTCGCGTCAGGATCTGGCACACATACTGGCAATCAGTAAAAATACCGTGTCGCATATTATTGATGACCTGCTGGAACAGGATTTAGTGCAGGAGCTGGGAAAGGCCAGTGTCTCTGCGGCGGGCCGCCCTAAAATTCATATCACCCTGCGCCCGGAAAAGCTGGTCAGCGCCGGCATCATGGTGGAAAAGAACCTGATTCACTGGCAGGTGTGTGATTATTTTTCCCAGACGATTGCCGAGCAAACCCTGCGTACAGATACCAGCAGGCCGGGGCCGCTGTTGGCCGAGGTGGCCGCCTTATGTGACAAACTTACCGAGGAGTGGCCGGGTCTGTTAGGCATCGGGCTGGGTTTTCCTGGCGTCGTTGATCCCAGGCGGGGCTGGATGCATTTATCCACCCATTTGGGCTGGCAGGACGTTGACCTGGCGAGCAACCTACGCAAACAGGTACAGTTGCCGATTCGCATTATGAATAACGTCAGAGCGGCTGCGCTACTGTCTGTACAACAACTCAAATTGCCCGCCGAGAGCGGGCATTTTTATTTACGTATCGCTGAAGGCATTGGCGGTGCGCTGGTACAGCACGGTGTCGTTTTCACGGGCAACAGTTGGACCGCAGGTGAAGCCGGTCACCTTACCGTGCAACCTAATGGCCCTCGCTGTAGCTGCAACCGTCAGGGTTGTCTGGAAGCCATGATCAGCAAACCCGCCATTAATCAGCAACTGGCTCAGCGTCAGCCGGGATTGACCTGGCAAAGCCGTGACAGCGCACCTAACGTGGTGAACGAAGTCATGCAGCTGGCGGGCAACTATCTGGGCATCGCGCTCAGCCAGATCATGCTGTTACTGAATCCCGCCAATATCATTATTGATTGCCCCTGGAGCATCAGTCCGACATTTTGCCAGGCCGTACTGAATCAGACGCAGGCAAACAAACTGGCGTTTATTGCCGCCCATACTCAGGTGCATTTCCTGACCTCACATCTTGCGCCGGCAACAGGACTGGCGCTGGCAATCATTGAGCAGATGGAGCAACGTATGGATTAACGGTGCTCGCGCTGGCGAAAATCGGGAATAATCAGGTCACCCCGCATCACATAGGCGTTCAGCACGCTTCGCGTCTGTTCCGTCAGTGCCTTAACGATGCGCGCAGCCATGGCGTCCATTGAATACTCAATCGCCGGAATGGTTGGGATGCCGGGTAAATTCAGCGATCCAGCCAGGCTAAAAACCATAATATCGGTGGGAACCTGTTTGTTGAATGCCTGCAGCTGTGGAATGACTTTTTGGGCCTGCTGTTCATCCGCCACCAGCAATGCGCTAAAGTTCAGCGTGGACGCGTTATTCAACAACTCCTGTAGGGCGACCGAGGAGGATGTGGAGTCCATAAACACCAGGTTACGGTTAAAAGGCAGAAAGTTTTTTTCCAGGGCGTGCTTATAGCCCAGCAACACCTGCTCGGAAAAACCCATTCCGTCAGGATGGATCAGGGCGATCTGGCGGCGATTCTGGCTTATCAGATAGTGACAGGCGGTTTCAGCAGCGAAAGCGTGATCGAACTGGATACTGCTCACGTCATCCCCTGTTTCCAGACAATCCACCAGAATCACGTTTTTTTGCTGAAGATTGAGCGGGAAGCGAGCGCCGATAATCAATACATCATCACACAAGCCACAGGTCAGCTCATTCAGACAGTGCATCACTTCTGATTTGCTGTTCGCGAAACGGAGCAACAGGTGTTTTTGGTGCTGACTAAGATGTTTTTCCAGCGCATAAAGATAACCGGTCGTCTGGTTAATATTGTCCTGCGCGCAAATTACGCCAATACAACCGGTGGACTGGCTCAGCAATGACTGAGCGATCACGTTTGGACGATAATTCAGTTCATCCACCGCTTTTAATACTGCGACGCGGCTGGCTTCTTTTACGCCGCGTGACCCACTCAACACGCGTGACACCGTGGCTTTTGACACACCAGCCAGACGCGATACATCGTTGATAGTAGACATCATTTTCCCCTAAAAAAACCACAGGCCCCCTGAATTACTGACTAACGCTGCGGCTCAAATTATCACCATTGGCAGTATAGCGTTTTCATTTTTTTGTGGAAACCGATTTTCCATCTCTTCTCAATCTTCGACAAAAACCCCCAATTACGTGATCTGAATCGTAATAAAACACCTCGTTTCCTTAAGATCATGACGCCTGTCACAGTTCCTTTTGCGACAAATGGAAACCGGTTTCCGTATCGTATCAAATCATATCCGTCCACGTTTTCATTTAAAGGAGCGTTACTCATGATCAGGATTATGTTGTGTTGTTCAGCGGGCATGTCCACCAGCCTGCTGGTACGTAAAATGGTAGAGGTTGCGGAACAGCGTGGTCTCAGTGTGCAGATCGATGCCTGGGGCGTTTCAGAATTTGATACGCAGTTTCCAAACTATCAGGTTGTCCTGCTCGGCCCACAAGTAAAGTACATGTTAGCCATGCTCTCTGAAAAAGCTGCCACCCACGGCATTCCTGTCCGGGCTATTGATATGACGGATTACGGCATGCAACGCGGTGACAAGGTGCTGGATTACGCTCTGTCGCTTATTGAAGCGGCACACTAGAAAGGTGTCATTATGAGTTCGTTATATCAGTCGATGGTGACGGTAATTGAACAGTCCATTACGCCACTCGCCGGAAAGTTAGGTCAGCAAAAGTATGTGATAGCGATTCGTGACGGCTTTACGGCGGCACTGCCGTTTATGATTATCGGGTCGTTTATGTTGGTATTTATCTTCCCGCCATTTTCAGCGGACACCACTAACAGCGTTGCCCGTGCGTGGCTCGACTTTTCCATCACCTATCGCCAACAGCTGATGCTGCCATTTAATCTCAGCATGGGCGTTATGACTTTTTTCATCTCGGTCGGGATTGGTGCCAGCCTGGGCCGTCAGTTTAACCTTGATCCCATCATGTCGGGTTTGCTGGCGTTTATGGCGTTTTTACTGGTGGCCGCGCCCTATGCGGATGAAAAGATCTCAACCCAGTATCTTTCCGGTCAGGGGATTTTTACTGCCTTGATTACCGCCATTTACGCCACCCGGGTTTATGCCTGGCTAAAGCAAAATAATGTCACTATCCGACTGCCCAAAGAAGTGCCCACCGGCGTGGCCCGCTCCTTTGAGATTCTGATCCCAGTCCTGGTGATTATCGCAACGTTACATCCGCTCAACCTGTTTATCGAAGCGCAAACCGGCATGATTATGCCGCAGGCCATCATGCATTTACTGGAGCCGCTGGTCTCTGCTTCGGACTCCTTGCCCGCCATTTTACTTTCCGTACTGCTCTGTCAGATATTCTGGTTTGCCGGTATTCACGGTGCCCTGATCGTCACCGGCATTATGAACCCCTTTTGGATGGCTAACCTGTCTGCTAACCAGGCAGCCCTGGCCGCCGGTGCCGCCCTGCCGCATGTTTACCTGCAGGGCTTTTGGGATCACTACCTGCTGATTGGCGGCGTGGGTTCCACCTTACCCCTGGCCTTCCTCCTGCTGCGTAGCCGGGTGCTGCATCTGCGCACCATCGGTAAAATGGGCGTGGTACCCAGCTTTTTTAATATCAATGAACCGATCCTGTTTGGTGCCCCGGTCATTATGAATCCACTGCTGTTTATCCCCTTCGTGTGCGTTCCGATGATTAACGCCGTGCTGGCGTACACCGCGACAAAACTCGGCTGGATCGCTCAGGTGGTTTCGCTCACGCCCTGGACCACACCCGCCCCGATTGGTGCATCCTGGGCAGCCAACTGGGCGCTCAGCCCGCTGGTAATGTGCCTTGTTTGTATGCTGATGTCGGGGCTGATGTACCTACCCTTCCTGCGAGCCTATGAACGCAGTCTGATTAAGGCTGAAGAGAAAAAAATCAAGGATGCCGCGCCAGCAGGCCATCCCGTGCACGGTCATCCACACGCTTAAGGAGCCAGTGACATGAACTACCGTTTTCCTGAAAATTTCTGGTGGGGCAGCGCCAGTTCGGCGTTGCAAACCGAAGGTGACAGCCTGAATGGCGGTAAAAGCCCGACCACCTGGGATCGCTGGTTTGCACGGCAACCCCACCGTTTCCATCAGGGCATTGGCCCGCAGAACACCTCTGGCTTTTACCAGCACTGGCAGCACGATATCGCGTTACTGAAGCAGTTAGGACACAACAGCTTTCGTACGTCGCTGAGCTGGGCGCGCCTGATGCCTGACGGCACCGACACAGTGAATCCCGAAGCCGTGGATTTTTATAACAAGGTGATCGATGCGTTACTGGCGCAAGGCATTACGCCCTTTATCACCCTGTTTCATTTCGATATGCCGTTGGCCATGCAGGAAAAAGGCGGCTGGGAGAACCGTGAAGTGGTGGAAGCGTTTAGCCGCTACGCCCAGCGCTGTTTCGACCTGTTCGGTGACAGGGTGAAGCACTGGTTTACCTTTAACGAGCCGATTGTGCCGGTCGAAGGTGGCTATCTGTATGATTTTCACTACCCGAACGTGGTGGATTTCAGACGCGCCGCGACCGTGGCCTGGCACACTGTGCTGGCTCACGCGCTGGCGGTGCGGGCCTGGCGTAACGGCGGTTATGACGGCGAGATTGGCGTGGTGCTGAATCTCACGCCGTCCTATCCGCGCTCGGCGAATCCGGCAGATGTACAAGCCGCGCATCATGCAGACCTGCTGTTTAACCGCAGCTTTTTAGATCCGGTTCTTAAGGGCGAATACCCAATGGATCTGATGAGTTTACTGAGTCAGTACCATCAGCTTCCGCGCTGCCAGCCCGGGGACCGCGAAGTCATGGCCGATGGCATCATCGACCTGCTGGGCGTTAACTATTATCAGCCGCGCCGTGTTAAGTGTCGGGATAGCGCCGTCAATCCTGAGGCACCTTTTATGCCGGAATGGTTATTCGATCATTACGAAATGCCAGGACGAAAAATGAATCCATACCGCGGATGGGAAATTTACGCGCCCGGTATTTACGATATTCTGACCAACCTACGCGTTAATTATGGGAATCCACGCTGTTTTATTTCTGAAAATGGCATGGGCGTAGAGAATGAACAGCGTTTTATCCAGAACGGTGAAATACTGGATGATTATCGTATCGAATTTGTTTCCGAACATCTTAAATGGCTCCATAAAGGCATTAGCGAAGGCTGTAACTGCCTGGGTTATCATATGTGGACATTTATCGATAACTGGTCATGGCTGAACGGCTATAAAAACCGTTACGGTTTTGTGCAGTTAGATTTGGCAACGCAAAAACGTACGATTAAAAAGAGCGGCAAATGGTTTGCTGAGGTTGCCGCAAATAACGGTTTTAATTGAGAGCAGCGATTATGATTGAACTTGAAGAGGCCGTAATGACGATCATCGTCAATGCAGGACATGCCCGCAGCCTGTGTTTCGAAGCTCTGCAGGCGGCAAGAAAGGGTAACGTCGACGAGGCCAAAGATCGGCTAAGGGAAGCCGATGACTATTCTCGTCTGGCTCATCAAATGCAAACCCGATTAATTGAGCAGGACGCTGGCGAAGGGCGACAGCCTATGACGTTAATTATGGTTCATGCTCAGGATCATTTAATGACGTCGTTACTGGCGCGTGAACTCTCAGAAGAAATTATTCATCTCTATCAACGGCAATAAAAGATATATCACAGGAGAAAAACGGAAAAATAAGCGTCCTCTGGAAAATACCATAATATAAAAATCAACTTGTTCTGGTGATCAATTAACCGGTGCAGGATGGTTATTGTCTGTTCATTAACACACGCCGTTATTCGGGTTGAACATAATCAACCTGAAGGACGCTGTGCAAACGAGACAACCATGAATATTATTCGAAACCTTCCATTACCTCTGGCGGTGGTCGCCGCGCTGTGCCCTGCTGTGAGCGCAGCACAGGAATTTACGCAGGAACAAATCGACGCCATCGTCGCCAAAGCCGTCGATAAAGCCCTGGCAGAACGTCAGGCAAAAAGGGATGCTGCAGTGGCGAAAACAACGGATGAGGTGACCGAACCACAAAGTCCGGTTCAGTCACCGGACCGGGCTATTCCGTTTGGGGTGACGTTCAGCGGCTACGCACGCTACGGTGCGCATTACCAAAGCGGCGATCAGAAATATGTTGGCGTGGACGGCTCTTACAACGGGGCCTCCGGTATTGGCCGCCTGGGCAACGAAGGCAACGGTGGCGAGTTCCAGCTCTCCAAAGCATTTAAGAGTCAAAGTGGTGCAATCTGGGACGTCAATGTGATGATCGATCACTGGGGCGATGAAGTTAACCTGAAAAAAGCCTATGCCGGCGTCACCAATGTGCTGGCATCAAATCCTGACGCCTATCTCTGGGCCGGACGGGACTTTCATCAGCGTCCACAGCAGAACATCAATGATTATTTCTGGATGAACCATGATGGCCAGGGCGCGGGGGTGAAAAACTTCGACGTGGGCGGGATAAAATTTGACGTCGCTGCTGTTGCTGCCGTGGAATCCTGTAGCCCTGAAGTGCTCAGCGACGAGTCCAATCCGTCGCGCATCACCTGTACGGGCGGTTCGGGTACCGGGGATAAAGGCAACTACGCCGCGACGTCTAAAATTCACGGCATGAAGCTGGGCGCACTGGATCTGGAGATCTACGCTAATTACGGTTTCGACTCCAAAGCGGTGGACAGTGACGATCGCCTGAAAGCCTGGCAGGGCGCGTTTGTGCTGAGCCACACCAACGACCACGGCGTGAATAAAGTGATTACCCGCTACTCTGACAACTCGGATAACAGCGTTTTCAGCAAAACCGAGGGCCTTCGCACTGTCTACACCAGCTTTGAAGGTAAGCATCAGTTTACCCAGCAGGCACAGGTGGAGTATTTGCTGGGTTATCACGATTACGACAACCGTCGACTGAAAAGCGACAATCGGAAAAACTACGCCGCGATTGTTCGCCCGATGTATTTCTGGAATGACGTCCATTCAACCTGGCTGGAAGCCGGTTATCAGCGCGTAAACTATGATGAAGGCGGCAGTAACAATGGCTGGAAACTGACCCTGTCGCAAAACATCGCCATTGATATGGGACCGGAGTTCCGCCCCATGCTGCGCTTCTATGTCACCGGCGGCAAAGTCGACGATGCGCGCACCGCGCGCGTGAATGGCCGTGAAAACGACATCCAGGACGACTTCAATCTGGGTGCAATGTGGGAAGCCTGGTTCTGAGGACAGGCGACAAGCCTTATAACCCCGTTCTCACGAATGACAGGCACAGAAGTTTATCAGCAACGTTGATAAAACCGCTCCGTTCGGGCGTTTCTGCCGTATGCCCGATCGGCTTTTATGTCGTCAGGATCACGCTTGCTGTTACGCCCTGCTGTCTCAACGGTATCCCTGCTGTTTCACATCATGACCTCAGATAAGAAATGTACCCTGATGGCTATCAGCAACAACGTCATCGGTTCAGGCTATTCAGGACAGCGAAGCCGGGTATGTCGACATACGGGGATTTTCTCGCCTGTGTGGTCAGGGCTGGGCAGAACGTTGATAGCGCGAGGCACCGTGGAAACGGCGCTTTTTCAGCCGCGCTGATCGCCTGGCTAGCGGCGCTGGCACGTCTTACTACTCCCCCTTTTTTGCGGCCATTACGCCCTGAGCGCCCGCATCGACTGATATAGCCTTACAAACGCTTTACGCTGTGCTTTCTGATTCAAATACCCGTATGAACCCTGTCACAAAACGCGCATTAAGTTTCCCGGCCCTCATCTGTAAGCGCTTATCTCGCCATCTTGTTAAAGGCTTGTTGCGCATAGCCTCAGGTAATTGTTAACTGCCATTGATGCACAGTGCGCATTAGTCGATGAGTTTATTGCGCTTATTTACTTTATTTACCTGATCCAGTCTTCAGCAACAGACGCGGCAAAAAGCGTCAACGATAAACTGGAGATACCGATGCATTCCTCGACTTCACCGATGACCACCCGCGCCAGAGCCGGCGCAATATTACGCGTTACCTCGGGCAACTTTCTGGAACAGTTCGACTTTTTTCTGTTTGGGTTCTATGCCACCTATATCGCCCACACTTTCTTTCCGGCGAGCAGTGAATTTGCCTCGCTGATGATGACCTTCGCCGTCTTCGGCGCGGGCTTTCTGATGCGTCCTGTCGGCGCAGTGGTGCTGGGTGCCTACATTGATAAGGTCGGCAGACGTAAAGGCCTGATCGTCACCCTGTCGATTATGGCGGCAGGTACTTTTCTGATCGTCCTGATTCCGTCTTATCAAAGCATCGGGCTTTGGGCACCGATGCTGGTGTTAATCGGCCGCCTGCTGCAGGGTTTCTCCGCCGGAGCGGAGTTGGGTGGCGTTTCTGTGTATCTGGCTGAGATCGCCACGCCGGGGCGCAAAGGTTTTTATACCAGCTGGCAGTCAGGTAGCCAGCAGGTGGCCATTATGGTCGCCGCCGCGATGGGCTTTGCCCTGAACGCCGTGCTGGAAGAAAGCACGATTCGTGAATGGGGCTGGCGGATTCCGTTTCTGTTTGGCTGCATGATTGTGCCTTTCATTTTCTTCCTGCGCCGCAAGCTGGAAGAAACCCAGGAGTTCAACGCCCGCCGTCATCATCTGGCGATGCGCGACGTGTTTAAAACCCTGCTGGCCAACTGGCAGGTTGTGATTGCAGGCATGCTGATGGTGGCCATGACCACCACAGCGTTTTATCTGATCACCGTTTATGCGCCGACCTTCGGCAAGAAAGTGCTGATGCTCAGCGCCTCCGATAGCCTGTTAGTCACGCTGCTGGTTGCCATCTCTAACTTCCTCTGGTTACCGGTTGGCGGGGCGCTGTCTGACCGTTTCGGACGTAAACCTGTACTGGTTACCATGACGCTGATCGCGCTGGCGACCGCCTACCCAGCCCTGTCGATGCTGGCTGCTGCACCCAGCTTTTCCATGATGCTCAGCGTTCTGCTGTGGCTGTCATTTATCTATGGTCTGTATAACGGCGCGATGATTCCGGCACTGACTGAAATCATGCCAGCGGAAGTTCGGGTGGCGGGCTTTTCACTGGCCTACAGCCTGGCAACCGCCGTCTTTGGCGGCTTTACGCCGGTGATTTCAACCGCATTGATTGAGTACACAGGCGATAAAGCCTCCCCAGGTTACTGGATGAGCTTTGCTGCCGTCTGCGCCTTACTGGCAACGCTGTATCTGTACCGTCGCAGCACTGTAAATCTTCAAACCGCCGTTAAACACTAAGTCAGGGATTCCATAATGAAAATAATTTACCGCTCACTCCTTGCCACGCTGGTCCTTTCCTCCGTCAGCACCGGTGTGCTGGCAAAAGAGGTGACCGTGATGATTTCTGGCGGCTTTAAAGCCGCGCTGGAAAAACTCACACCGCAGTTTGAAGCTAAAAGTGGCGACAACATTATTCTGGTGTCCGGGCCGTCGATGGGTAAAACACCGCAGGCGATTCCCAACCGTCTGGCGCGCGGGGAAAAAGCCGATGTGGTGATTATGGTCGGCGATGCGCTTAGTCAGCTGGAAAAAGGTAAGTGGATAAAACCGGACTCTCGCGTTGAGCTGGCTGACTCGCCGATCGGGATTGTCGTGAAGAAAGGCGACGCCAAACCCAATATCAAAACGGATGCCGATCTGCGTAAAACCCTGTTAAATGCGAAGTCGATTGCCTACTCAGACAGCGCCAGCGGTCAGTACGTTAGCAGCCAGTTGTTTAAAAAGTTAGGCATTGAAGACAAGGTGAAAGGCAAAGCGCACGAGGTGGAACGCATCCCGGTAGCGTCTGAAGTGGCAAAAGGCCACTATGCGCTGGGCTTCCAGCAGGTCAGTGAACTCCTGCCCGTGCCGGGCGTGACCTTTGTAGGTGAACTGCCTGAGGACGTGCAGTACATCACCCGGTTTGCCGGCGCGGTTCCTGCCAAAGCAGACCATCCTGAGGAAGGCAAAGCGTTACTGGATTTCCTGGCGTCTGCCCCGGCTCAGGAAGTCGTCCATGCCACGGGTTTGCACTCGGTCAACGCGCAGCAACCCGTTAAGCAGAGTGATACTGTTCAGTAATCAGTTTTTCCAGCTCTGCAGCGATATAAGACTGTATGCGTCCACTGCGCCTGATCAGGCCAACGGTGCGTTTCACGACCGGATCGGTAAGCGGCAGGTGAACCAGCACCGAATGGCCTGATGACGGCATCGACATCGCGGGAACGGCAGCAATGCCGATTCCCGCTTCGACCATGCCCAGCATCGTTGTTACATGCCGGGTTTCGCAGATGCTCGGGCGCGCCGGAACAACATGGCCCAGTGCGGAATCCAGTAGATTTCGATTGCCAGAGGTCTTATCCAGTCCGACATAATCCTGCTGGTAAAACTCTTGCCACGTCAGGCTTTTGCGGTTAGCAAGGGGATGATCGTGTCGGCAAGCCACGACGTAAACATCCTCCACCAGCGGTAAAAACTCAGTATTGGGCGGCGGGTTGCCCGAGAAGCAAATGCCAAAATCTGCCTGACCACTGGTGACAGCTTCAATAACGTTGCCTGCGCTACTGTCAATAATCTTGACCCGCACCCGAGGATAGCGCACCTGAAAGCGGCGAATCACATCCGGCATAAAGTAATAGGCGGCGGAAGGCACCGTGGCAACCGTCACCAGTCCGGTTCTGTCCTGGCTGACTTTACTGATATCCGCCATCACTTCTTCAAAGTTGGTCAGCAGTTGCTCGGAACGCGCGGCGAACGTCTGGCCGTAAAGCGTCAGCGTGACCCGGCGGGTGGTCCTGTCAAACAGCTTTATCCCCAACGCCGTTTCCAGCTTCTCAATCCTGCGACTCAGCGCCGACTGGGACAGGCAGATGGATTCCGCGGCGATACGGAAATTGCCATATTCAACCAGGGCGCGAAACGCATACAGATCGTTGAGATCGAAATTGACGGGCATGTGGGCTGGCGTTCCTTTCAACAATGATGTGGCAGGGACAGAGAGGGCTAATAGTGCCTTATCGAATGGTGGCAAACAAAGTGAAATGTTGGCGGAGCGCCTGACAGAAAACAGCCGGACAGGCAGCAGGTCACCCGCGCAGA
Organism: Pantoea sp. Fr+CA_20; assembly: GCF_024520835.1. Lineage (NCBI taxonomy): Bacteria > Pseudomonadati > Pseudomonadota > Gammaproteobacteria > Enterobacterales > Erwiniaceae > Pantoea > Pantoea sp. Fr+CA_20. The sequence continues at coordinate 62,679 of NZ_JALNPN010000008.1, read as the reverse complement.
CGGATGACCTGCTGCTGCAGGGTTAAGCGCTAAATAGGCGACGTCGAGCGTGAAACGTTTCTGACCGCCTCTTCTGCCCGCTCCGAATTGCTCTGAATGCTGGCGATAACCTCTCCGGCCTGGCGCATCAGGTTGACGCCGCGAGCGGTGTTTTTCAGGTTATTTTCGATATCTTCCAGCACCTTTTTTGCCAGCTGATTATTGCTGGAGACCACGCGACCTATCTCTTCAGTGGCTTCATTGATGCGGGCAGCCAGAGTACGCACCTCGGCGGCCACGATGGCAAAACTGCGGCCGGACGTGCCGGCACGGGCTGCCTCAATTGCCGCGTTTAATGCGATAAATCGCGTCTGCTCAGCGATGTTGCGAATGGTGTGCACCATATCGGCAATGCGATCTGACTGGCCGTTTAACCCAAAGACGTCAGCGGAAACGCTGTTCATCTCTTTGGCGATCTCGGCCATGGTTCTGACGCTGTCTTCAATCACATCCGCACCCGTTACCGAGCTTTCGCGGGTTTGCTGCGCCATCTTCCACGCGTGCTGAGCCGCTTCATTTTCTTGCTGGTTTTGCAGCACCTGCTCGGTAACATCGCTGGCGAATTTTACAATCTTATATAACCGGCCATCGGCATCGAAAACCGGGTTATACGTCGCGCGCAGCCAGATAGTTTCGCCATGACGATTAAGTCGCGGATACTGCCCAGAGAAAAATTCGCCCTGATTGAGACGCTGCCAAAACAGCTGGTATTCCTTGCTGCTGCGCAGTTCCTCGGAACAGAACATACGGTGATGCCTGCCCAGAATCTCGTCGGCTTTATAGCCCGTTGCTTTGAGGAAGTTTTCGTTAACCTCTAACACTTCCCCGGCTTTGTTAAATGCGATGACCGCCATTGAGCGGCTGATCGCCTGCACCAGGGCATCCTGCTGCTGTGCCTCACTGATGCGCTCGGAGATATCTGCCGCCAGCTTGATGACCTTGATGACGCGGCCATGTTTGTCTTTCACCGGGACATAGCTGGCTTCCAGCCAGACCGGATGGCTGTCTTTGCCCAGACGCAGATATTTGCCGCTGAAGCTCTTGCCGCTGGCAAGGCGCTGCCAGAACTGGCGGTACTCAGATGAGTTCACCATTGATGGCGGGCAAAACATACTGTGGTGATGGCCCACGATCTCTTGCGCTTCGTAACCCATCTTGCTTAGAAACAGTGCATTGGCCCGAAGGATGGTGCCATCCGGGGTAAATTCGATGATTGGAACCGCATCGTCCAAAGCTCTGAGCGAATCGGCGGCGTGTTTATGCTGGTGTTTAGGAAAAATAGAAAATATTTTTTTAAAAATTGTCATTTTTTATACTGCCATGTTGAGTGGTCTGGAGGGTTTATCGGCAGGATAAAGAACGGGCTTGAGACAATGGCGAATAAACAACCATAAGATTGTGACCGGGCTAACCTCTTCTGTAAAATTTACGTTATGGCTGAATGAAGCGGGTACGGCATCAAGATTACGCTGATCTGGCGCGGTTTATGTGCGGGGAAGCCTGGCCTTTTATTCATGACGCTGCTTGCAGAGCGCAAACGGCGCACGGCGGCGATTCAATCTGACAAGGTTGGTGCGCTGCTGTCTGTGCAGACACAAAAAAGGCTGCTCATTAAGCAGCCCTTTTTCGCGCCGGCGCATCCGTAACGCTTATTTATACAGCTCAGCTGTCATGTGAACGCGATCGTTCGTATTGGCTTCGATGATTTTGTACTGTGCGCCCTGCTGCTCGGCCTGAGCGGCAATTTTGGCTTCTGTACCGTCCAGCGTTGAACCCGTTGCGGTAACGGTTTGTGCAAAAGCTGAGGCCGACATGAATGACAGTGCAGCAACGGCAGCAATCGACAGTGTTTTAATGGTTTTCATAATCCTGTTCCTTAATGTTGTAAGTGTGAAAGCAATTCGCTTTCGATGGGGTTATGATAACCAATGTTATTAATACAAAGTTAACAATAAGTGCAGTTATTGTGATCATGCTATCTATTGCACTGATAGCTCTCGCCTGTGATCGGTGGCGCGTGGCCTGGCAGAAGATCATGTTGGCCGTCGCTGAACGGGATATCTATCAAGGCACAGTGGGTGGCGTGAGAAAACGTCTTTGCAAACGGACAAGCCGTGACAGGACTAACAACCTGTTGCTAATGCCAACTCGTGCTAAAGAATAAATTCTTTATATCCTGACACGATCACATATAAGGCAAAGTAGGCAAAGATGAGCGCGGAAGCCATATAGGAATATCTCAATAGCTTTTGCCCTAACAACCTGCCGCCGAGGCTACCGACCAGGCACAGGGCCGCTGTCCATACGATCCCCGCCAGAAAAAAACCGCTCAGAAACAGTGCCGATCCCGTAATGCTTTGCTGCCCGAATCGGGAAATCAATGCACCACCCACCGTGGCAAACCACACAATGGCAGTCGGCGACGACATTGCCAGCACGATACCGTGCCGGAACTCACGCCACATTGACCGTCTGGGCGCACTCAGCGTGGTATCGATATCGTTGACGTTACGAAAGGCGGACAGCAGCATTTTGATGGTAAACCCCACCAGCAAAGCACCACCACCTATCCAGATGATCCACCGTACGACCTCGAACTGCAGCAACACCGCCATGCCAGCCAGCGCCAGAACGGCATAAATCAAATCACCCACACAGGTGCCGACTCCCAACCAGAACCCCTGAAAATAGCCACGCTGCATCGCCAGCGTAATCATGGCAATGTTGGCAATGCCGATATCAAGGCACAGCGACAGGCTCAACAGGAAACCCGTTGAAAAAGACATCATAACAATGGCTCCTCAGATTTAAGGCGCTCTGCGTGGGCCGTGATAGTGAAGAAGCATAAAGCGGTCAAAAAACCCCTCAATGTCGTGCGAAGAACATCTAAAGGGTACGTCGCGAATAAACGTATTTTAGGCATTGAATAACCAATCGATAACAGGCGCGAAGACATCGCATTCCCAGGCAACAGATGAGCGATGCCCTATTTAATCCAGATGAGGTTCACGGATACTGGAAGAAATTGCGGTGATAAAAGCGTTGAGTCAAGGCCGTTGACTCAGCCAGATTCAGACAAGGGAATAAACCGCGCCATGCATTAAAACGGGCGGCACAGCGAAAGCCGCCCGGAGATCCGTAACGGCATTATCAGGCGGTGGTGTTGATGTTACGCCCTACAGCCGGATTAGAGGGAAGAGCTGTCACACCCTCAACAAGCGTAGTGATGGTATCTGCCTGTTGATTCAGCGTTTTTTTCAACAGATTCGCATTGGCTTCACCGCGAGCCTGCCATTGTTCTAAACCTGCAGACAGAGTGGTGAGTTGCTGTATATCCATGCAGTTGCTCCTTATGTTGACTGAGCCCCAGACGGGGGTCACATAATACCGGCGACGGATTTCGCCAGTTGCGCATAAAGTATCGGCCTGGGGCTAAAATACTTTAATAACTCTGACGAATGAATACGAAAAGAGGAAAATTTCTTCCAGATTTAAGCACCACACAGGATTTTAGGATAGTGATATCAGCGCCGCTCATAGTACTTTCGTGAAATTGAGATTCTGAAAAAATAAACTTATATAAAATATGAAAATTATGAGCGAAAAACTCTACCCACCTTAACCACCATCGTCGTACAAAAAGGCGCAACCAACTGAATAAAATAAATAAAAAATTTTAAAAAGAATAATAAACTATATTTTTTTATTTTCCCACACTCTTTAAAAACATTAAACTATCTAAACTTAACTAATGCTCAAAAACGCATAAAAAATAAAAAACACCTATTGATATTGAAAAATTAATAGGCAAACAACCATCTTAATTTTTAAAGAAAAGGGCTAACTTTAAATAAAATTACGAACAGGATTACCCGTTAGCATACCCGGAAACAGCCACTTTCTTAGTAAATATCAAAAGGAATAGTCACTCATGAGCCAGCCTCTTTCTGATAACAGTTTAAAAGAATTAGACTTTTTAACATTTCAAAACGTAACATCGCCTTTTCTCGACAAAATCGTTGCAGAAAATCCGCCTCCCGCTGGTGAAACGCTGGATAAAGATAAAGCAATTCGTGACATGTTTGACTTGGTTCACGGTCAGTATGATATTCCATGGTCGGATTCGTCAGGTTCACGTTCTGTATCAACAGCCGGAAGATCGGTTGCGATTAGTGAATGCACAAGTAAAGAAATAATCGTGGCGATTGATTGTTTTACCGTTTTTTTTCAGTTTCTTGGCATCACAGGTAAAGTTTGTGGTGAAGCCGCTACAGAAGTTGTTAACGGCCTTACCCGAACTCAACTGGACGGACTCTCCAGTTTATTCCAGGCAATCAGTAATGCAGAGGGGGCACTGAATACTGCAACGGCAATCTTCAACCTTATTTCTGCCATTTATAAATTAACAGGTATCCGCCAAATCCTGGGAGCAATTGAGGATAACATGGCCTGGTATAACTGGGTGCTCATGGCAACCGTGATTACTGCCCAAGCGGTGGCATTGTTAGCAACCGATGGCGCTGCGTTTATCGGCGAATTAGTGCTAATGGGTGCATTTCTTACGCAACTGGGTATAGACGCCTCATCAATGGCTGACGCCTGCGGCTGGTCGTCGTAAAAGTTAATTTAAGCGTTATGAATTCAATCACTTTAAGCTTTAATCCTGACTTTCTTAACTACGTTTAATTAGCATGTTGAGCGTCAAACTTACGATGTAAGGGTGAAAATTCCATGATTAAACAGAGTGATATTCATTTGTAGAATAAAGGGCAACACGGTAAAACAGCCTATTTAACTCTTCATTTTCGGTGCCAGACTCAGGTGTAGGGTTGAATATTTTTTTGATTTACGTTGTTTGAAAGTTATTAAACCCTGCCATCAACCACAATTTTTTACTTGTTTAAGCAGACATCTCTATTTTATTCTGAAACCGCTTTTAGGATTTCTTCTAATAAAAAAACAGGGTGGTAAAAATGAAAAAATGCTTTTTTGTAATGATGATGGCAGGGTTTTCAGCTGGCGTTCAGGCTAAAGAGATATCACTTTCACCTAATCTCTCCGCGGATAGTCTTAGTATATCTGCCTCAACAGGTATGCTAGGTGGGAAATCCGGGGAACTTGTTTACGACCCTGACACGGGTCGTAAAATTAGTCAGCTGGACTGGAAGATCAAAAATGTGGCCATTTTGAAAGGCGACATTTCGTGGGATGCCTACTCATTCCTGACACTCAATGCACGTGGATGGACTTCTCTTGCCAGCGGTTCTGGTCATCTGGACGATTATGACTGGCAAAACAGTAATCAGGGTAACTGGACCGACCATTCTTCACATCCCTATACGCGTATGAATCATGCTAATGAGTACGATCTTAATCTGAAAGGCTGGTTTATACAGGGAGACAGCTATCGGATAGGTGCGGTGGCTGGCTATCAGGAGACCCGCTTCAGCTGGACTGCTATTGGCGGCTCATTTGATTACAATAATGGCACTCTGGTAGGTGATTTTCCACGTGATCAAACAGGCATAGGTTACAGTCAGCGCTTTTCAATGCCGTACGTAGGACTGACCGGGCGCTACAGAATAAATAACTTTGAATTCGGTACTCTGCTTAAATTCAGCGACTGGGTTAATGCCCATGATAACGACGAACACTATGTTCGCCAGTTGACGTTCCGTGAAAAAACATCAAGTTCGCGTTACTACGGTGCTTCAGTTGACGCAGGTTATTACGTTACCCCTAATGCTAAAGTTTTTGCTGAATTTACCTACAGTAAATACGAAGAAGGCAAAGGTGGTACACAGATTTTTGATAACGTCAGCGGCCAGTCAGGAACGATTGACGGCGATGCGGCAGGTATTGCCAACCATAACTATACCGTGACAGCAGGATTGCAGTACCGATTTTGATTATGTACTGACATTCACAGGCGAAACGCTGTTTCGCCTGTTCTTATGCTGGTTAGATCCCGCGTTATCACTAACTGCCGACAGGCGAAATTTCACCGTTAAATAAACATCGGCTCAAAACGCACCGGAAAATTCAGCGAGTTCGCAATAAAGCAGGCTTCATGGGCATGATGATGCAGCGCTTCGGCTCGGGCTGCGTCGTCCTTATTACGCAATGTCACCACGGGTTTCAGGGTGATCTGAGTGAAATGGCCCCTTTCGCCTTCAACCATGGTGCCTTCTGCCGTGTCTTCATAGGCTTCCACAATGATGCCCGCATCGGCGCAAAGATGCAGATACCACAGCTTATGGCAGGCCGACGCTGACGCCAGTAAGAGCTCCTCTGGATTCCAGCGCGTGGCATCACCACGAAAAGCGGGATCGGCACTGAGCGCAACCGTGGCTTTACCTTCCACCGACAGCTCGCCGTTTCGATCATAAGCGGTATAGGACTGCGTGCCATCCCCGCGATTACCGCTCCAGCGCACGTTGACCTGGTAGTGATGCTCCCGTTTTGCCATTCGATGTTCCTTTGGAATCGTTGAGGATAGTGAAAGTGGTTGCTCTGGCTATTTTCGTTTATGGGCGACGGCCAGCATGGTGCGGCCCAGCTGGCGTTCGGCCTGTGCATAGTCGCGCTGTGCGACCACAACAAAAAGGGCATCCAGAATATTTAACTGTGCAATGCGCGCAGCCGCGTTTTCACCGGTCAGCGGCGAGCCCTGAGCGGTGGAGCAGATCACGGTGTCGGCAAGGTTAGCCAGCGGCGAGCCAATGGAATTGGTGATGGCAATCACCGGTACGCCCTGAAGCTGCGCGGCTTTTACCGCTTCGATGATGTCCTTCGTCCGGCCGGAATGGGAAATAGCGACAACCACATCCTGCTCGTTCAGTAACGCAGCCGACATCAGCATCATATGGGGATCGTCATAAGCGGCCGAACGGGTACCGATACGCAGAAACTTATGCACCGCATCCCGCGCGATTTGCGCCGAACCGCCAAAGCCGTAAAAATCACGCTGACGTGCCCTGGCCAGCAGATCCGCGGCTTTTTCAAAAGCCGCCATATCCAGAATGGCCAGCGTTTCCTCAATCGCCTGAACGGAGGTGCGAAACACCTTACTGACGATCTCACGTGTCGTATCGCTGGGAGAAAGCTCCTGATGCATTTCGGTGATGGGCAGGCGGTTATACAGGGCGGCTTTTATACGTAACTCTTTGAAACCGGAAAAACCCAACTTCTTTGCTGTTTTCACCACCATCGCCTCAGACATCTCACAACGGCTGGCAATGGCTTTGATTGAGACATTCTCATCAAAATCGCTTGATAACACGGCATGAACCAACCGGGCTTCCAGAGAGGTTAATGAGGCGATCATTAGTCGTAACCGGGGACCTATAGCACTGACATCATCAGCTCGATTACTCATGACATACCTTATTGAATGATTATTTTTTAAATCTATCATGTCATGAGGCCCGATAGCCACGCCGCCTCAGGTGCGACGTGGTGATGCAGTAACAGGGTTTACAGAATTTACGCCTTTCGTGTCATCGCGGGCACTTTTTTACGCAGTTTCCGCCGCTCAGAGAGCCATTCTTTGAGCACGACGCCGCCCGATGCCACAATCAAAATTGCGCCCCACAGCGCCAGCGTGATGAACTGACTGAGATCCAGCAAAATCGAGGCGGTAGAGACCAACTGCAGAATCAGTAGTGACAGAATCACGCCGCTGACCCGGCCAAATCCCCCCAACGGATCGACACCGCCCAGTACCGCAGCCAGGATAGCGACCAACAGGTAGCTTTCACCGTACGCCGCGTTGGCCGAGTCGAAGCGTGCCATCATGATGATGCCCGCGATACCGGCAAATAAGCCAGAAATCAGATACACCCACACCAGGCTTTTACGCGTGTTAATGCCGGAATAATGGGCCGCTCGCTCATTGGAACCGATCATGGCTATCGACTTACCCAGCGGGGTTTTGTTGACGAAAATGCTTAACGGAATAATCGCCAGCGCAAAGATGATAAGGGCGAAAGGAATGCCGAACAGGGTGCCGTTGCCGATAAACACAATCGGTGCCGGAAAACCGGAAATAACATCCCCATGGCTGAATCCGATTGCAATGCCTTTCACCGCCGTCATCGTACCCAGCGTTGCCAGCATTGGCGGCACGCGCAGATAAGCCACCAGCACGCCATTCAGTAACCCCACCAGGGCCGACAACACCAGGCCCAGCAACAGTGCGCCAATTTGTAGCAGATCCCCGGATGCGCCCTGCATTTCAGGCATGAAGGTGGTCAACGTGTAGGCGACCGTTAAGGCGCACAGGTTGGCGGTGGCGATGATGGAAAGATCGATACCGCCGGAAAGCATAGGAATCATCATGGCGAGCGCAAGAAACCCCAGCTCCGGCAACTGGAAGCCCATCGATCGCAATCCTGCCGCCGCAAACAGCTTGTCGCCCTCAAGTAGCCCAAGACCGATCACCATGACTATCAGGATAAACAGCAGCCGGACGTTGGTCGTTCCCAACCGTTTTTCCACCTGCGCTAACACATTGCCAGTCTGCTTCATGATATCGCCCCTTCATCGACGAGCTTGTTCTGTTTGCGGGTTTCTCTGGCCATCATGATCATGGCGGCGATGATCACCAGGCCGGTACTGAATAACGACCAGTAAGATGAAACACCCAGCAGGATCAGGCCATTCTGCATCACGGCAATCAGTACCACGCCCAGTACGGTGCCCAACACCGTCCCCTTACCGCCAGTGAGGCTGGCCCCGCCGATAACCACCGCAGCCACCACATCCAGTTCCCTGCCAACCAGCGCCGTCGGGGATACCGACTGGGCAAGCTGTGCCTGAACCAGCGACGCCAGACCAGCCAGCGCCCCCATGTAGCCATAAACCAGCATATTCAGTTTGAATACGTTGAAGCCGACGCGTTGCGCGGCATCCGGATTGCCACCAGTGGCATAAATTTGTCGGCCGGTATTGCTTCTGTTGAGCAGTAGCCACGTCAAAACAAACGCCAGGACCAGGGCGATAATCTGGAAGTTCAGCGCATAGGTGGCACCTTGTGCATCGGTATAGAACACCAGTTCAAAGCCGGCGTTAAACCAGTCAGGCAGCATGAAGATGTCCTGGCCGCTGGTTACCGTCAGCAGGATGCCGAAGAAAACGTTCAGGGTCGCAATGGTGATAATCAGCGCGGAGGTTCGAAGTACGTTTACCAGCACGCCATTGATAAAACCCAGCACGATGCCCAGGCCGATGGCGACGGCAAAAATGCCCACCCAGCCCAGGCCCATATTGTTCGCTAAGGTCAGGGCAACGTACTGGGTGATAGAGGCGGTAGCGGCGAAAGAGAGATCGATGCCGCCAGTAATAATCACCACCAACAGGCCTGCGGCCATAATGCCAATAAAGGCCGTTGCACCTGAAACGTCTAAGAGATTTTGTAACGTTGCGAACTCCGTGGTGAAGACGGTCAGGAACACAATCATCAGTGTCATCACCGCCAGCAGGCGGCATTCGTGGGTATGAATAAAGCGCTGGAGGAAATCACGCATTTACTGCCTCCTTTAATTCTTCTTCGCTACAGCGGCCAGGGAAATATTCCCCATTAAGCCTGCCGCCGCGCATCACTAACACCCGATCACTGTGGTAATAAATTTCGGGAATCTCATCGGAAATCATGATGATGGCAATACCGCTGGCGGCGAGTTTGCGCACAATGGCGTAAATACCGTCTTTGGCATGGATATCAACGCCCACAGTGGGGCTGTCGAGAATCAGGAGTTTGGGTTGGGTCGCCAGCCATTTTGCCAGCACCACTCGTTGCTGGTTACCGCCTGACAGGGTTTTAACTTTGTTGTCGGGATTACCGGCTTTAATAGACAGTGAGGCAATTGCCTCGTTGACCGTTTGCTCATAGAGATCGTCACGAATCAGTCCGGCTTTATTCACCAGCTTCTCCACCACGGAGAGCGTGATGTTGGCGCTGATTGACTGCTCCAGAACTAAGCCCAGTCCCAGACGGTCTTCTGACAAATAGGCAATGCCGTACTCAATGGCATCGCGGTTAGATCGCATCTGCACGGCCTGGCCGTGAAGTTTTATTTCGCCCTGATGCGGACGCGTCAGGCCAAACAGGCTCAGCGCTAATTCGGTTCGCCCCGATCCCAACAGGCCAGTGAGGCCGAGAATTTCGCCCCGCCGAATATCAAACGAAATATCCCGGTACTCGCCTCTACGGGACAGGTTGCTGACTTCGAGCACCGTTTCGGTTTGCGGTCTGTCTTTGGCAACGGATTCATAATGGAACTCTTTACCCGTCATCAGCGTGGCCAGTTTACGGTCTGACATCTCGCGGGCATCGTAGGTGCCCAGCTTCACGCCATCGCGCATCACGGTAACGCGGTCAGCAATTTCCAGCACTTCATCCAGACGATGGCTGACAAAAACAATCGTGATACCGCGTTGTTTAAGCTGCAGGGTGAGCTTCAGTAAGGCGTCCACTTCATGGCGCGTCAGGGAGGATGTAGGTTCATCCATAATCACCAGCCGGGCATTCGCCGCCATCGCCCGGCAAATTGCCACCAGCTGACGCTGAGCAATAGAGATATCCGCCACTTTGTCATTCAGGTCGAGCGAAACGCCAATGCGCGCAACCGCTTCGGCCGCTATCTCATAAATCTTTTTCCAGTTAACCCGTTTAAAGCGGCCGGTATGCTGGCCGACGGCAATGTTCTCCGCCACGGTTAAATTGGGGAACAGCGACAGGTCCTGATAGATCACCTGCACGCCCAGGCGAGTACTTTCCACGGGCGTCAGCGGCGAGACTTCATTACCGCTAATAATAATACGGCCGCCCGGCTCGGGCTGGTGCACGCCAGACATCACCTTGATCAACGTCGACTTACCGCATCCATTCTGTCCGCACAGACAATGTACCTCGCCTTCTTCCAGCGTGAGGCTGACATCCGAAAGCGCGTGGACGCCGCCGAATATTTTCGATATGCCATCGAGTTGTAAAAATGCAGGCATAGCACTATCCCTTATCTAATCAGAATACGGGGAGGCTGACCGGATTCAGTTGAACCCGGCCAGCAGCAACATTGATGGTGTGACTTACAGGCCGAGCTTGACGAGATCGTTGACGTTGGCTTTGGTGATTTGGAGGATGCGATCCACCATGATCACTTTGTTTTCGTTATCCACGGTGGCTTCACCCAGCCCAGGGATGGTCATACCGGTTTTAAATTCCGCGTTATCCAGCGCCAGGCGTGCGACATCGGTCATCGCCAGTCCGGCTTCTTTTGGACTCCACAGGAAACCTTCACGAATCACGCCAGACATAATGTATGCGCGCGCCTGTGAGGGAATAGTGGTGCCCACCAGGGCGATTTTTTTCTCCAGATGGCGTTTCTTCAGCACGTTGCCCGCCCCGATCGGCCCGTTCGAGCCCATCGACATAATCCCTGTCACGTTCGGATGCGCTTTCAGGATATCCTGAGTAACGCGTTCGGATTCATCGATAAAGTCCGCGCCAGGAAAGCGGTCGGCGGCCAGTTTCATATTCGGGTAGTGCTCTTTTTGATACGCGATCGCGGCATCGGCCCACTGATTATGACCGGTGGTGGTTAACGTGCCGACCAGCACGACGTATTCGCCTTTTTCACCCATTTCACGCGCCAGGGCTTTCATCTGTGCTTCACCGTAGGCTTTCGCGCTCATCAGCTCCACATCCCAGGTTTTGCCTTCCTGGTTAGGGCCTTCCTGCGTGATCACCATGATGCCCGCGTCACGCGCGCGCTTCACCACCTGCGCCGTCACTTTGGTATCGAGCGGTACCAGACCAATCACATCGACTTTCTTGGCGATCAGATCTTCAATCAGTTTCACCTGCTGCGCAGGATCGGCACGCGTGGGCCCCACCATAGAGGTTTTAAGATTATTTTTTTCTCCGCCCTCTTTGAGTCCCTGATTAAGGATGTTGAACCAGGGCACACCGGCTTCTTTGACCACCGTCACCATGGTTTTGGTTTCGGAGGCCAGCGCGGACATGGGAAACGCTAAACTCACAGAGACCGATAACAGCGTAGAGATGCTTAACATTTTAATTAGATTGCGGCGATTCATTTTACTACCCCTGGTTATCATTAATATGATGAGATTTTCTCTTGCCAGAAATTGATATAAAGATGCCGCTGCCAGCAATAAAACAGCAGATAAATAATCATTTCTGAACACTGGGTATTCGTATTAATAAAAATGAGAAAATAAACCGTTCAGCCGGTTAATCTTTTTTTCCCGTTTCCCAAAACAAACCGCATAAATTGTCCGGGTGCAGCACCGAATTTACTTCAAAGAAAAGTAAAGTAAATTACCTGATGCCAATAAAGATCTCTTCTTTGATAAAGCTCACACATTCCATTAACAATTACGGTGTGCCGATCACACCGACGCACGGATCAGCGCCTCTTCGTGCTGGCTTTCCTGCGCATTAAGATAGCCGAGCGTCATGCTGAAAAAGGCCTTTTCCCCGCCAGCCAGTGACCGTACATGCCCGGCCCGTTTTTCGGCCTGATAGCCTTCAACGCCGCAGGTCGCCGGCATCGCAAAAGCGCACACCTTCTGCATAGGGTTTGCCAGAATCCAGCGTGTCAGAAAGGGGAAATTGTCGGGGTTGTAGTTCACCGTAAAAGCATCCCCGTCCGGTCGACGTAGCATGACGTGCACATGGCCATCCTGCGCTTTACGCAGATTTTTAATGTAGAAAACCAGTTCGGGATCGGGCTGCAACTCGGCAGTGATGACTTCTGTGCTGGCGGGATCTTGCTTAAGCTGCTTAAGCCTTGCCAGATAGGCATCATTCGCTTTCACGATGGCGGGCACTGACGAACGGATAACCGTGTCGGCCGCGGTAAAAGCAGCGGGCTGAATGATGCGTGCACCTTCAACATAGGCAAAGTTGGCATGGCACATGTACATCAGGTCCATGGCGTTGAGCGATAAGTTCTCTACCGCCATGCATACCTCAAAGGTGGCGCTGTCCGGACGGATAACCACCCGAGGCTGGGCCAGATAATGATCGCCAAATCCCATCAGGTACTCGCGCTCGCTCACCAGCGCCAGCCAGGGCCCTTGCGCATCCTCGCCAGTTTCAATGCGCGCCCGCTGCATCGGTGCGATGGGCATTTCACCGTGCAGGGCATGGTTGTCTTCCGCTGTTGGGTTACCGTTGCGCAGCAGCCCGGAGTGATACATAAAGCAGCCATAGGTTCCAACAATGTCGCTGGCAGGACGCGGCTCGGTAAAACGGCTTTGCATTGTCAGGTCGACGCCATCAAACATGGCCTGCCAGATCATCTGTCCATAGTAAGGGAGCACCACCAGATAGCCACGGGCGTTTTTCAGCCGAACGGCCTCAATGCCTGATTCATAGATAAAAAGTTCCGCGCTGCATCCCGCAGCATTGACGATCTCCAGGGGTTGAGTACGGAAAAAAGACTTGTGAAGCTGGAAGACTGTAGGTGACAGAGTGCGTTGCATAATCGGCCTCAGAATTTACTGATTGTTATTGTTTAGTAAACCCACTCATATTGTGATCGGCCCCATTTTATTTCAATGGGCTTTTTCGATTTTCGGGATGCCAGCCGTTGGAGAAGCCTTCCTGCGCCGTTGAAAACAGAGGAAAAATGAATAAGGGTCGCAATGAATCTTAATACTATAATATTGAGATATTTATCACAGATTATTTTTATTATTGGCAGATTCCAATAAAAAGGGAGAGAGGTTATTAATCTCTGCCCTGATTATTTTAATAAGGGCAGTATCTTGTACGATTGGGAGGGTGCTGAGAGGTCGGTTTTCAGAACCTGATGTTGTAGCGAACAACATCATCAACCTGGGCTAGCTTGTCGTAGAGTTTACGCGCGGGGTTATTTTCATTTGTCACCCAGTACACCTTTGCCCAGCCCGCCTCACGGGCTTCATCGCAGACCCTCGTGATGAGCGCTCTTCCCGCTCCCACGCCACGCGCATTTTCTTCAACGAAGAGATCTTCCAGATAGCATACGGGCTGTGTAAACCATGTGCCTTCATGTATCACGCAGACCACGAAGCCCGTCACCTTGCCATCAAATTCGGCCAGCCAACACATTAACGCTGATTCGGGCGACTGTATTCTCTGCCAGGTAGATAACGTGACGGCATCGTCCAGGTTCTGTCCGTAAAAATGCAAATAACCTTTCCAGAGGGTTAGCCAGGCAGAGTAATCCTCTGGTATGGCTTTGCGGACCTTGAGCATTGGAAATTCCTTTTGGTTAAAACAATAACTAAGCGATGACAATACGGGTGAGCTTTATCCGACTCTTGCAGCACATTGGTGCACTATCAGTAATGATAACGACGGATGCTATCAACAGGGCATGTTCACTAAGAGCATCGTCAAGCCGATGCGCAGATGTGAGACGGTGTGACCGCGGTGGCGGTTTTCCTGTCCTTTTGAAAGGGAGTCTGCTGGCACCCTTGGTGAGCGTTTTTTTACTGTGCCTTTGTCCGTTTCTTGCCATCCATCTTCAGCAGAATACGCGAGTGTTGCTCGTGAAAAGGTCGAATGATGCGGTTAACCTTATTGCCTCATGCAGCGATACAGGCAAGCGTTAAGCATCTACGCCACCTCGCCATGCTCCTGCCGGTACTCCTTTGGCGTCGTGGCATAGCTCTTCTTAAACACCGAATAGAAATACTGCAACGACGGATAGCCGCACATCTGTGAGATCTCATTGATACTCAGCGACGAACCCGCCAGCAGCTCCCTGGCCTTCTCCAGCTTCTCGCGGTGGATCATGGCGTGAATCGTATCGCCAGTTTCATCCCGGAAACGCTTCTCCAGGTTTGAGCGCGACATGCCAATGGCATCCAGCACCTGCTCAACCTTGATGCCCTTGCAGGCGTTGAAGCGGATAAAGTGCATCGCCTGAATGACAGCGGGATCGTGCAACGAACGGAAATCGGTGGAACGGCGGGCAATGACTTTTACCGGCGGCACTAAGATGCGCTGTAACGGCAGAGATTGTTGATCGAGCAGGCGATGCAGCAGTTTAGCGGCCTGGTAACCCATCTGCCGCGATCCCTGAACGACTGAGGACAGCGCCACGCGGGACAGGTAACGCGTCAGCTCTTCGTTATCGATCCCGATAACGCACAGCTTCTCTGGCACCGGAATTTTCAGGTATTCGCAGGCCTGCAGCAGATGGCGCGCACGGGCGTCGGTAACGGCGATAATGCCGGTATGGGGAGGAAGCGTTTGCAGCCAGTCGGCCAGACGGTTTTGTGCGTGCTGCCAGTTCTCAGAGGCAGTCTCCATGCCCTGATAGACCACGCCCATGTAACGCTCGCGCATCACCATTTTGCGGAACGCCAGTTCACGCTCCTGCGCCCAGCGTTTACCGCTGGAGGCCGGTAAACCGTAAAAGGCGAAACGGTTGATGCCGCGCTCTTTCAGATGCAGAAAGGCGCTTTCCACCAGCGCAGTGTTATCGGTGGCAATATAGTGTACTGGTGGATAGTCTTCTTCCCTGTGATACGAACCGCCCACGCCGACAATCGGCACAGCCACGTCGGCCAGAGAGCGCTGAATCGAACTATCGTCATAATCCGCAATAACCCCGTCACCCAGCCATTCCTGAATATTATCAATGCGGCAACGGAAGTCCTCCTCAATGAAAATATCCCAGTTGGTCTGCGAAGCTTGCAAATACTCGCCAACACCTTCTACTACCTGACGATCGTAAACCTTGTTGGCGTTAAACAGCAGGGTAATGCGGTATCGTTTTTCATGCATAGTGGCACAGTCCCTTTAACTCCCAGCGCATTGCATAACACAGCTGGATGCGCCACAGAAATGGTTTGCGCCACAGTGTGATCGTTCACACGATTACAGGCGGCGACGCGTGGCGGTATCCATCCACACCGCTAACAGTAAAATGGCCCCTTTGACGATGTACTGCCAGAAGGTCGGCACATCCATCATGCTCATACCGTTGTCCAGTGAGGCCATGATAAACGCGCCCATCACGGCGCCCGCTACCGACCCCACGCCACCCGCCAGGCTGGTGCCGCCAATCACGCAGGCCGCAATGGCATCCAGCTCGGCAATGTTCCCGGCGGAAGGGGAACCCGCGCCGAGCCGCGAGCTGAGGATCAGCCCGGCAATCGCCACCATCAGGCCGTTGATGGCAAACACCGCCAGCTTGGTGCGCGCCACGTTAATACCGGAGAGCCGCGCGGCATCAATGTTGCCGCCAATGGCATAGATACGGCGTCCAAAGGCAGTGCGAGTGGCCATAAACATCCCCACCAGCAGCAGCAATGCCAGTAACAGTACCGGTGTCGGTACGCCGCGATAGTCGTTCAGCAGCCAGATCGCGCCCAGTACCAGAACGGCGGTAATGGCCTGCCGTGCTACGGTGCCGGAGGCGGCAGGTTGAGCCAGACCCAGTTGCTGACGGCGCAGTCGTAGGCGCCACTGCCACAAAATAAACAGCGCCAGGCCCGCAAAACCAAAGCCAAAACCGATACCGCCGGGCAGGTAACTTTGACCGATCTGCGACATCGCCGGACTCGTTGGGGCCACGGTGGTGCCATTGGTGATGCCCACCAAAATGCCGCGAAACGCCAGCATGCCGGCCAGGGTCACAATAAATGATGGCACCTTGCGGTAAGCCACCCACCAGCCGTTCCAGGTGCCGAGCAACAGCCCCAATACCAGCGTGACCACGATAGTCAGCGGCAGCGGCCAGCCCAGCCAGACGTCAAAGATTGCCGCCGCGCCGCCCAACAGCCCCATCATGGAGCCGACGGACAGATCGATCTCGGCGGAGATAATTACAAACACCATGCCCACCGCCAGAATGCCGGTGATCGCCGTCTGGCGCAGCAGGTTAGAGACGTTGCGCGGGCTGAGCCAGGCACCGTCGGTCGTCCACGTAAAGAACAGTGCAATCAAGACAATCGCCCCCAGCATCACCAACACCTGCAGGTTACGCAGGCCGAGCTTGCTGGATACGTGCTTGTTAGCTGGTGCCGCTACGGCAGGTTTACTCTCGCTGTTAAGCATAATGTTCACTCCGTAGGGCGGCTTCCATCACCTGCTCCTGAGTCAGATTGTCGTTAATCAGATCGGCTTTGATTTGCCCTTCATGCATAACCAGAATGCGATCGCTCAGGCCCAGCACTTCAGGCAGCTCAGACGAAATCACAATCACCGAGATGCCCTGCTTTACCAGGGCGTTGATCAGCACATAGATCTCCTGACGCGCCCCAACATCAATGCCGCGCGTCGGCTCGTCCAGAATCAGGATTTTTGGGTTGAGTAGCAGGCACTTCGCCAGAATCGCTTTTTGCTGATTGCCGCCGCTGAGGCGACCAATCGGCAGCTCAGGCGAAGAGGTTTTCACCCGCAGTCGTGCAATGGCGGCGTTGATGGCGTGCAGTTCTTCGGCCTCATCAATGGTGGAAAGCCGATGACTGAACTGGTCCAGCGCGGCCAGCGTGATGTTTTTGCCTACGCCCATCAGCGGCACGATGCCGTCTTTTTTACGATCTTCCGGCACCATGGCAATGCCGTGCGCGATGGCGTGCTGGCAGTCGCGAATCGTGACTTTTTTGCCGTGAATCGCTATCTCCCCTTGCCAGCGGCCGGGCCAGACGCCAAACAGGCACTGCACGGTTTCCGTTCGACCCGCACCCACTAATCCGGCAATGCCGAGGATTTCCCCCTTTCGCAGGGTAAAAGAGACGTTGTTTACCCGCTTCACGTGACGGTTAACCGGATGCCAGGCCGTCAGGTTATCGACCTGCAACACCGTGTCGCCAATCTCGTGGGGCGAATGGGGATAAAGCGCCGTGAGTTCGCGTCCCACCATCATGGTGATGATGTCATCCTCACTCAGGCCCGCAGCAGGTCGGGTGGCAATGTGCTGACCATCGCGAATGACACAGATCGTGTCCGAGATAGCCTTCACTTCGTTGAGCTTGTGCGAGATATACACGCAGGCAATGCCATGTTCGCGCAGGTTCTGGATGATGCTGAGCAGCACTGTCGTCTCCTGCTCGGTCAGCGAAGAGGTGGGCTCATCCAGGATAAGCAGGCGCACCTGCTTGTTAAGGGCACGGGCAATCTCCACCAGCTGTTGTTGCCCAAGGCCCAGTTCGCCCACGCGCGTATCCGGGGAGACGTTGAGTTTGACGCGCTCCAGCAGCTGCTGGCAGCGCAGCGTCATGGTTTCATCATCCACCATGCCGAAGCGCCCCAGCTCTGCGCCGAGAAAGATGTTCTCCATCACCGTAAGTTGCCGCACCAGCGCCAGCTCCTGGTGAATAATCACAATACCTTTGCGCTCGGTATCGCGAATGGTCTGCGCCTGAATAGCGTCCCCGGCAAAGTGGATCTGCCCGTCGAAATCCCCGTGCGGATAGAGTCCGCACAGGATTTTCATCAACGTTGATTTGCCCGATCCGTTTTCACCGCACAACGATAGCACTTCACCCGCATCCAGCTGCAGGCTGACGTTATCCAGCGCCTTCACCGCGCCAAAGCGCTTGGTGATGTTCTTCATTTCCAGCAACATCGTTTACTCTCCTTCGCGTAGCGCGATTAGAGTTCGCTTTTCTTGTGGAAACCGTCTTTCACCACGGTGCTGTCAATGTTGTCTTTGTTCACCTCAATCGGTGTCAGCAGGCGCGCTGGCACATCTTTCAGGCCGTTGTTGAGTTTGGCATTGCTGGCTGGCGTCTGACCATTGCCCAGCTCGATGGCAATCTTCGCGGCTTCGGTAGCCAGTTCTTTGATGGGTTTGTACACGGTCATGGTCTGGGTGCCGTTCATAATGCGCTTGATGGCGGCCAGATCCGCGTCCTGCCCGGAAATAGCGACTTTACCGGCCAGCCCCTGAGCACTCAGCGCCTGAATCGCGCCGCCCGCGGTGGCATCGTTAGAGGCGACAACCGCATCGATATTGTTTTTATTGGCAGTCAGGGCGTTTTCCATGATCTTCAGCGCGTTTTCCGGTAGCCAGGCATCAACCCACTGGTCGCCGACGATTTTAATGCTGCCGTTATCGATATAGGGTTTTAACACCTTCATCTGCCCTTCGCGGAACAGGCGCGCGTTATTGTCTACAGGTGATCCGCCCATCAGGAAGTAATTTCCTTTTGGCACCTTTTTCACCAGACTTTCCGCCTGCATTTCACCCACTTTTTCATTATCAAAGGAAATATAAAAGTCGATATCGGCGTTATTTATCATACGGTCATAGGCCAGCACTTTAATCCCTTCACGTTTGGCTTCTGCCACCACGTTACTTAATACCTGACCGTTGTAGGGAATGATAACCAGCACATCAACGCCGCGGTTGATCATATTTTCTATTTGCGACATCTGGGTTTCTTCGTTGCCATTGGCTGACTGCACAAATACTTTTGCGCCTTGCGCCTCAGCCTGTTTAACAAAGATGTCACGGTCTTTTTGCCAGCGCTCCAGGCGTAAATCATCGATTGCCATACCGATTTTGACTTCTTTTGCCAGACTGGCCTGACTGAACAGGGCCAGCGCCGCAAAGGCAGCGAGTAATGCAGGTTTCATTTTCATCATGGTCATCCTGTAGGGAACGGTTATTGTCGTTGTAAGGCTATGAACCAGGCGGATGAATTGTTCACCTTATTTTCAGCTGCCAGCAATTACTGATTTTTATCCCGCTATTACGTTTTTTGGTTTATTTCTGTATTTTTGAGCGCGATCGAAAATTTTACATTTTCAGACTCGCCGATCGCGACATAAAACCTGTCAGGCGTCATAAAGCCTTCATATTTTTTTGCGAGCAAGTGCACAATAAATAATTATCTTACTGGCTGTGTGAAATATCGTAATTGAGCGCGCTGAGAGCGGGTACGCACAATAACGCTTCTGGGTAACCCATTCGGGGCCGATGCTAAGGAGCCAACCATGCACGCTTATTTTGACCAGCTTGATCGCGTTCGCTACGAAGGAACAAAAACCACCAATCCCCTGGCGTTCCGCCATTACAATCCGGATGAAGTGATCATGGGTAAAACCATGGCCGAGCATCTGCGCTTCGCCGCCTGTTACTGGCATACGTTCTGCTGGAACGGTGCGGATATGTTTGGCGCGGGCGCGTTTGATCGTCCGTGGCAAAAAACGGGCGAAGCGCTGGATCTGGCAAAACTGAAAGCGGACGTGGCGTTTGAGTTTTTTCACAAACTGAATGTGCCCTATTACTGCTTCCACGATGTAGACGTGTCACCAGAAGGGGATTCGCTGAAAAGCTATCGCGAAAACCTGGCCGTCATGACCGATAAACTGCAGGAAAAACAGCAGGAAACCGGAATTAAACTGCTGTGGGGCACGGCGAACTGCTTTACGCATCCGCGCTACGGTGCAGGTGCTGCGACCAGTCCCGATCCGGAAGTCTTTTCCTGGGCAGCCAGCCAGGTATGCAGTGCCATGAAAGCGACCCAGACGCTGGGCGGCGAAAACTATGTGCTGTGGGGCGGTCGCGAAGGATACGAAACCCTGTTAAATACTGACCTGCGCCAGGAGCGCGAGCAAATCGGCCGCTTTATGCAGATGGTGGTTGAGCACAAGCACAAAATCGGATTCCAGGGCACGCTGCTGATCGAACCTAAGCCGCAGGAACCCACCAAACACCAGTATGATTATGATGTGGCCACGGTTTATGGCTTCCTGAAGCAGTTTGGTCTGGAAAAAGAGATTAAGGTGAACGTCGAAGCGAACCATGCGACGCTGGCCGGCCACTCTTTCCATCATGAAATTGCGACGGCAATTGCCCTTGGCGTGTTTGGTTCGGTGGATGCTAACCGTGGCGATCCGCAGTGCGGCTGGGATACAGACCAGTTCCCGGTCAGCGTGGAAGAAAACGCATTGGTGATGTACGAAATCATCAAAGCAGGCGGTTTCACTACCGGCGGCCTAAACTTTGATGCCAAAGTACGCCGTCAGAGCACCGATAAATATGACCTGTTCCATGGCCATATCGGCGCGATGGACACCATGGCGCTGGCGCTGAAAGTGGCGGCACGCATGCTGGCTGACGGTGAGCTGGATAAACGCGTAGCACAGCGCTACAGCGGCTGGAACGGCGAATTTGGTCAGCAGATTTTGAAAGGTGAATTCTCGCTGGATGCGCTGGCGGCTCATGCACATCAGCAGCAGTTTAATCCGCAGCACAACAGTGGACGCCAGGAACAGCTGGAAAACCTGGTGAATCACTATCTTTATGACTTTTAATCCGTAAGGAGCGCGACATGGTAATCGGGATCGATATCGGCACATCCGGCGTCAAGGTGGTGCTGCTGGATGAACACGGGCAGGTTGTGGCAGTGGAAACCTCCCCCTTGACGGTTTCCCGCCCGCATCCGTTGTGGAGCGAACAAGATCCCGAAAGCTGGTGGCTGGCCACGGACCGCGCCGTACAGGCCCTGGCCCACCAGCATGACCTGAGTGGCGTAAAAGCGATTGGCCTGACCGGGCAAATGCACGGTGCTACGCTGCTTGGTGCACAACATCAGGTGTTGCGCCCGGCCATTCTCTGGAATGACGGGCGCAGCGGCGATCAGTGCCATACGCTGGAGCAGCGCGTGCCTGAATCGCGTCAGATCACCGGCAACCTGATGATGCCGGGTTTCACTGCGCCAAAGCTGCTGTGGGTAAAAGAGCATGAACCTGACGTCTTTGCTCAGGTCGCAAAAGTGCTGTTGCCCAAAGATTACCTACGCTGGCGGCTGAGCGGCGAATTTGCCAGCGATATGTCGGATGCGGCGGGCACAATGTGGCTGGACGTAGAAAAGCGTGACTGGAGCGATGTGATGCTGGCAGCCTGCGGGCTGGAACGACGCCAGATGCCTGCGCTGTTTGAAGGTAATCAGATTACCGGTACCTTGTCGGCGGCTATTGCACAGCGCTGGACACTGCCGCAGGTGCCCCTGGTGGCGGGCGGTGGCGATAATGCGGCAGGTGCAGTTGGCGTCGGCATGACAGCGCCGGGGCAAGGCATGCTGTCGCTGGGGACATCCGGAGTTTATTTTGTCGTCAGCGACGGCTATCTCAGTAATCCGCAACGTGCTGTTCACAGCTTTTGCCACGCTCTGCCGCAGCGCTGGCATCTGATGTCCGTGATGCTCAGTGCCGCGTCCTGCCTTGACTGGGCGGCTGCGCTGACCGGCTGTGACGATGTTCCGCATCTGCTGGCGGAGGCAGAGCGGGCAAAACAGGATGCGCCGTCGCTGTGGTTTTTGCCTTATCTGTCGGGAGAACGCACCCCGCATAATAATCCGCACGCCTGCGGCAGCTTCTTTGGCTTTACCCACCAGCATGGACGGCCCGAACTGGCGCGGGCGGTGCTGGAAGGCGTGGGGTTTGCACTGGCCGAAGGGATGGATGTGGTACACGACTGCGGCGTCACGCCCAGCAGCATCATGCTGATTGGCGGCGGTGCCCGAAACGGTTACTGGCGACAGATGCTGGCCGATATCAGCGGACAGACGCTGGATTACTGCGAAGGCGGCGATGTCGGACCCGCACTGGGCGCTGCACGTCTGGCGCAAATGGCGCTGGATGAGAATCTGACCGTGCCTGCCCTGAAGCAGGTGCAGCGCCACCAGCCGGACCCGGCGCGTCATGCGCACTATCAGCCGAGACGTGAGACGTTCAGCCGGCTGTATCAGCAGCTGCTGCCGTTGATGCAGCAGTAATCCAAACCCGAGGGCAACGACGTTGCCCTTTTATTTGAGCGATGTCTCCCATCATGCTCACAACTATCTGCCACAGTGGCACTGTCGGGCTATCTTGCCCTCATCATTTCCTCAGGGTTCATAAAGGTTGTTGCAGCAGAATCTGACCCTGCGCGACCAACGATGCAAATCGCGCGATTCATGCGAAAAAGTAGCCTGAAAGTTGAAATGGTGAGAGGTGCATCTGGTATGGACATGGATCACCACGTAAACCGGCTTCTTTGTGAGGCCGGTTTACATCAGTCAGGTTACTTAGCCAATTGCCCCCAGCGCATCGTCCTGGCTCTGCTTCTTCGGCAGCAGGAACAGCGTTGCCACAATATCCAGCAGGTAGATGAGCGCCAGTAAGGTAATGGCCGCCACAAAAGAAAACTTGCCTGCCAGCAGGCCAATAACCAGCGGGCCAAACCCACCGACGCCACGTCCCAGGTTAAACAACACATTTTGCGCGGTGGCGCGCACCTGCGGTGGAAAGGTATCCGAGATTAATGCCCCGTAACCGCCGATCATGCCGTTTACAAACAGCCCCATCAGCGCGCCGGTGAACAGCATAACAGTGGGATCGCGCAGTTGCGCATAAACCACCACCATCACAACTGCGCCGAACTGGTAAAGCAGGAAAATTTTCCAGCGCGCAAAGCGATCTGCCAGCACGCCAAACAACCAAATCCCGAAGGTCATCCCTACGACAGTGACCGCCGTCCAGATGCCGGATTTCGTCAGACTAAAACCAAAATTTGAGGAGAGGTAGCTCGGCATCCAGATCATCAGGCCGTAATAACCGAAGTTCTGGACGGAGCAGAGAATAAAAATCCCCAGGCTGGCTTTACTGGTGGCGCGGTCTTTAAACAGCAGTTTCAGTCGGGCGGGAAAGGACAGTGAGGGAACATGTTGGATCTGACGGGTAAAGCTCTCAGGCTCGCCCATACTGCGGCGAATGACAAACGACACCAGCGCGGGCAGCAGTCCCACCAGGAACATCCCGCGCCAGCCAATAACACTCAGCAGCGGTGGCGTGATAAATGCCGCCAGCAGAACACCCAGTTGCCAGCCGATCCCGACCCACGCGGAGGCGCGGTTGCGTTTCTCTGCCGGCCAGGCTTCCGCAATCAGCGCCATGCCGATGCCAAACTCACCGCCAAGCCCCATTCCCGCCAGCGTGCGATAGGCCAGCAGATCCCAGTACCCCTGAGCCACCGCACACAGACCGGTAAAAAGGGAAAACATCAAAATGGTGAGCGTTAACACACGAATACGACCATAGCGATCGCTGAGATGACCAAACACAATGCCGCCAATTACGGCACCAATCAGCGTCCAGGTCACCAGTGAACCGGCCTGGGAGGGATCAAGTGCCAGAGACAAGCTAATCGCGGGCAGCATAAACCCCAGAATAAGCAGGTCGAATCCATCCATGGCATAACCACTGATGGCGGCCAGCATCGCTTTAGCAGGCGTAATGCTCTGTTTAGAAGGGGAAGAAGAGGACATGAGTCAGCACCCGTTGGTTAAAAAACTGGCGCAAGTATAAAGAGCTACGATGATGGGGTCTATGCAGAATAGCCGCAACCGTGTGCCGGAATCGCACACGGTTGCCCAGGATCAAGACGGCTTATTGCTGCCGTCGTCGCCGGATAACAGCTCATCAAGCCTGTCACCGCCGACATGACGGAAATCCTGTCCTTTAACGAAGTAGAAAATGATTTCGCAGATGTTCTGGCAGCGGTCACCGATACGCTCAATGGCGCGGGCGCAGAACAGTGCCGTTAATACACTGGGGATGGTACGCGGATCTTCCATCATGTAAGTCATCAACTGACGCACAATACCTTCGTACTCTTTATCCACTTTTTTGTCTTCGCGGTAGATCTGAACGGCTTCGTTAAGATCCATACGCGCAAACGCGTCCAGCACGTCATGCAGCATCTGTACGGTGTGGCGGCCCAGGGATTCCAGGCTAACCAGCAGCGGCAGATGTTGCTGACCAAACTTCTCCAGTGCGGTACGGCTGATTTTCTCGGCCACATCGCCAATGCGTTCCAGCTCGGAAATGGTCTTGATAATTGCCATCACCAGGCGCAGGTCGATAGCGGTAGGCTGACGTTTGGCGATGATGCGGACGCAGGCCTCATCAATCTCCACTTCCATCATGTTGACCTTCTGGTCGCCATCAATGACGCGCTGGGCCAGATCACCGTCCAGATTATGCATCGCGGTGATCGCATCGGTCAGTTGCTGTTCGACCAGCCCGCCCATGATCATCACCTGAGTGCGTATGTGCTCCAGCTCAGCATTGAACTGACCGGAGATGTGTTTATTCAGATTTAAACTGTCCATGGCGATCTCCTGTCGAATCAGCCGTAGCGACCTGTGATGTAGTCTTCTGTTTGTTTCTGTGCCGGCTTGGTGAACAGCGTGTCAGTGTCGCTGAACTCAATCAGTTCGCCCAGATACATAAACGCCGTGTGATCGGAACAACGTGCAGCCTGCTGCATGTTATGGGTCACGATCACCACCGTGTAATCCTGCTTCAGTTCGGTAATTAATTCTTCGATACGGCCGGTAGAAATGGGGTCCAGTGCAGAGCATGGCTCATCCAGCAGCAGCACTTCCGGACGGATAGCGATGCCGCGGGCAATGCACAGACGCTGCTGCTGTCCACCAGACAGGCTGTAGCCACTCTGGTGCAGCTTGTCTTTGGTTTCGTTCCACAGGGCCGCTTTGGTCAGCGCCCACTGCACGCGCTCATCCATGTCGGCACGAGACAGCTTCTCGAACAGGCGCACGCCGAAAGCGATATTGTCATAAATCGACATCGGGAAAGGCGTCGGCTTCTGGAATACCATGCCAACCCGGGCGCGCAACAGTGCGATATCCTGATGCGACGCCAGAATATTGTCGCCATCCAGCAGAATATCACCCTCTGCTCGCTGATCCGGATAGAGCGAATACATTTTGTTGAAAGTGCGCAGCAGGGTGGACTTACCACAGCCTGATGGCCCAATAAACGCCGTGACCTGGTTTTTAGCAATATCCAGGTTGATATTTTTCAGAGCGTGAAACTTGCCGTAATAGAAATTCAGATTACGAACCTCGATTTTTCCGGCTGATGCAGTCGCAGTACTCATTGTTTTTCTCTCTTAATCAACACCGCGCAGGGCAGTGTCGGTAGTTAACCGTGTTTGCCCTTGGCGAAAACAACTCTTGCTACGATATTCAGCAGCAGCACGCACAGGGTAATAATCAGTACGCCAGCCCAGGCCAGATTTTGCCACTCGGCAAACGGGCTCATGGCGAATTTAAATATGGTGACCGGGAGGTTAGCCACGGGCTGCATCATGTCGGTGCTCCAGAACTGATTCGACAGCGCAGTAAACAGCAGCGGCGCGGTTTCACCGGCGATACGGGCAATCGCTAACAGCACACCAGTGATGATGCCGGAAACCGACGCTTTAAGCGTAATAGCCGAGATCATCTTCCATTTCGGCGTGCCCAACGCATAGGCGGCTTCGCGCATGCTGTCTGGTACCAGTCGCAACATGTTTTCCGTGGTTCGAATCACTATCGGAACCTGCAGCAGCGCCAGCGCAATCACGCCCGCCCAGCCGGAGAAGTGGTGCATTTGCGCCACGACGATGGTGTAGACAAACAGGCCAACCACAATCGACGGCGCTGACAGCAGAATGTCATTAATAAAACGAATCACTTCTGCCAGTGCTGATTTGCGTCCGTATTCCGCCAGATAAACGCCGGCCATAATGCCCAGCGGCGTACCGAAGAAGGTAGACCAGAAAATCAGTAAACCACTTCCTGCCAGGGCGTTGGCTAAGCCACCACCCGCGGTGTTTGGCGGCGGAGTGGACTCCGTAAACAGCGACCATGACAAACCATCGATGCCACGACTTACCGTAGTAAACAGAATCCACACTAACCAGAACAGGCCAAAAGCCATGGTCAGTAACGACATCGTCAGCGCAATTTTATTCTTGGTACTGCGCCATGACTGCATCTTACGACGTGACGCTTCCAGTTCTGCGCGAGCCTGCACTTCCATCGTTGTCATGATCGCGTTCCTTCACTTTTGGCCAGCCGCATAATCATTAACTTTGAAATCGCCAGCACGATAAAGGTGATAACAAACAGAATCAGGCCCAGCTCCATCAGAGCCGCAACGTGTACGCCTGATTCTGCTTCAGCGAATTCGTTCGCCAGCGCTGAGGTGATACTGTTGCCAGGCATAAACAGCGAGGCGCTGTCTAACTGGTAGGTGTTACCGATAATAAAGGTCACGGCCATGGTTTCACCCAGTGCACGTCCCAGACCGAGCATGACACCGCCGATCACCCCATTTTTGGTGAAGGGCAGAACAATGCGCCAAATCACTTCCCAGGTCGTGCAGCCAATGCCGTAAGCCGACTCTTTCATCATCACCGGCGTCTGTTCAAACACGTCACGCATTACCGAGGCGATATACGGGATGATCATGATGGCCAGGATAACGCCTGCGGCCAGGATACCGATACCAAATGCGGGGCCAGAAAACAGCTCGCCAATGACAGGAATGCCCGACATCACATCGCCAACCGGCGTCTGGAAGTACTGTGCGAACAGTGGCGCAAAAACAAATAAGCCCCACATGCCGTAAACAATGCTGGGGATCGCCGCTAACAGCTCAATGGCGGTACCCAGTGGACGACGTAACCAGCCTGGTGCGAGTTCAGTAAGGAAAAGCGCAATACCGAAACTGACCGGTACCGCAATAATCAGGGCAATAATTGAGGTGACGAGCGTACCGTAAATCGGTACCAGCGCACCAAATTGTTCGTTAGGGGCGTCCCAGGTTTTGGTCCACAAAAACGCGAAACCAAATTTCTGTATGCTTGGCCAGGAAGAGAAGATCAGGGAGACGATGATGCCGCCCATCAGTAACAGGACGATCAGCGCAGCGAGTTTTACCAGTGCACCGAAAATTCTGTCGCCTTGCTTGCCTGGGGCTTTGAATGCCGACTTCGTTGCAGCCATAGAAGTCTCAGTCCTCAGAAGTTATCAGGGCGGCAGACGCCGCCCCTGAAGGCTGACCAGACGTAGGTCTGGCCAGGGTCATTCACTTACTTATAAAGCGCTTTACCTGAACTGTCTTTGATATTGGCTTTCCATGCAGCGCGGATCTGCTGAACTACGCTGTCAGGCAGGGTGGCATAATCCAGCGCGTTTGCCGTTTTGCCGCCGTCTTTGTAAGCCCAGTCGAAGAATTTCAGCACTTCGGCACCTTTCGCCGCGTTAGCCTGGTCTTTGTAAATCAGGATAAACGTGGTTGAGGTGATTGGCCATGCGTCGTTGCCTTTCTGGAAAGTCAGGTCCTGAGCAAAAGATTTGCTCCAGTCCGCGCCTTTCGCCGCGTTAGAGAAGCTGGTTTCGCTTGGCGCAACCGCTTTACCATCCGCATCCACCAGCCTGGTGTAGGTCAGATTATTTTGTTTGGCATAAGCATATTCAACGTAGCCGATTGAGCCTGGCAGACGCTGTACGAAGGCGGCGACGCCGTCGTTACCTTTACCGCCCAGACCGGTTGGCCAGTTAACAGTGTTGCCCTTACCAATTTTGCTGTTCCACTCTTCGTTCACTTTTGCCAGATAGCTGGTGAACACGAAAGAGGTACCGGAACCATCCGCGCGGCGTACCACGTTGATGTTAGTGTCTGGCAGTTTCACGCCTGGGTTCAGTTTAACAATCGCAGGATCGTTCCACTTTTTGATGTTACCCAGATAGATGTCGCCAACGGTTTTACCGTCCAGCGTCAGTTGACCTGATTTGATGCCCGGCAGGTTAACCGCCAGCACCACACCACCGATCACGGTTGGGAACTGAAACAGGCCATTTTTCTGCAAATCTTCGTCTTTCATAGGCGCATCAGACGCACCGAAATCAACGGTTTTGGCGATAATTTGTTTTACACCGCCAGATGAACCAATGCCCTGATAGTTGATTTTGCTACCGGTGGCTTGCTGATATTCTGCTGCCCACTTGGCATAAACCGGCGCCGGGAAAGTCCCGCCCGCACCCGTCAGATCGGTGGCTGCAAAGGCAGAAACCGCGCTAACGGCAAAAGAGGCGGCAAGGATTCGGGCTACGGTGCTACGCATCAGTGTCATGTTCCCTCCAGGGGAGAAAATTCAGGCTCAATGCCTTTTTAGTAAGAGTCAGTGATTGCTGCAGGAGGGAAAATAGGACAGTTTAGTGACAGAAAAATG
Organism: Pantoea sp. Fr+CA_20; assembly: GCF_024520835.1. Lineage (NCBI taxonomy): Bacteria > Pseudomonadati > Pseudomonadota > Gammaproteobacteria > Enterobacterales > Erwiniaceae > Pantoea > Pantoea sp. Fr+CA_20. The sequence goes on along the minus strand of NZ_JALNPN010000008.1, from coordinate 33,595 downwards.
TAGTTAATATTACAGTTATATGACAGACACAATTATTGCTCATTTTTACAAGCCCACTATTGAAAAGGACATGTTCAATGACATTTAAGAAAAAGCTTCTGGTATGCAATGTCGTCCTCCTCTGTACGCTGGCCAGCGCCCATGCGTACGACGTACCGCAGATTCATTCGAATGAATCTTTTGCAATGACAGATAACAGAGGCACTCTGGCCACAATTGACAGTGATGGCGCGGTCAGACAAGCGTCTGTCAATGCTGAGGATGTGAGTGAAACGAAGAAACAAGTACAAGCGTTAATAAAAACGCAAGAAAACCAGACTGATACCCTCAATACGCTCTCACAAAAGCTAAGCAAAAATGAAGATGTGATCAATAACCTGCAACGTTCACTCGATGAGGCTAACCGCAAAATCAGGGATCAGCAGCGCGCACTTGAGCAAGTCAGCAGCAAAATTAAATAAAAGAAACGCGTGAATCCCTGGCGGGATTCACGCGTAAGACGCATTACTCGACCGTCACCGATTTCGCCAGATTACGCGGCTGATCCACATCGGTCCCTTTAATCAGGGCCACGTGATAGGAGAGCAGCTGCAGCGGCACGGTATAGAAGATAGGCGCAATCGCTTCTTCCACGTGCGGCAGGGGAATGATCTTCATTCCATCGCTGTCGCTAAAACCAGCATCTTCATCAGCAAACACGTACAGCAGACCGCCGCGCGCGCGCACTTCTTCGATATTCGATTTCAGCTTCTCTAACAGCTCGTTATTCGGTGCCACGACGATAACCGGCATATCGGCATCAATCAGCGCCAGCGGCCCGTGTTTGAGCTCACCAGCAGCATAAGCCTCGGCATGAATATAAGAGATCTCTTTTAACTTCAGCGCGCCTTCCATCGCAATCGGATATTGATCGCCACGGCCCAGGAACAGCGCATGATGTTTATCAGAGAAATCTTCTGCCAGATCTTCAATCAGCTTATCCTGCGCCAGCATTTGTTCAATGCGGCTTGGCAGTGCCTGCAGACCATGAACAATCTCATGCTCTTTTTCCGCTGGCATACCGTTCAAGCGACCCAGTTTTGCCACCAGCATCAGCAGCACGGTAAGCTGGGTAGTAAAGGCTTTGGTCGACGCGACACCTATTTCCGTGCCCGCTTTGGTCATCAGCGCCAGATCAGATTCTCGTACCAGGGACGAACCGGCGACGTTACAGATAGCCAGCGATCCCAGATAACCCAGCTCTTTTGACAGGCGCAACGCAGCCAGCGTATCCGCAGTTTCACCCGACTGAGACAGCGTAATCAGCAGGCTGTTTTTACGCACCGCCGATTTGCGATAGCGGAATTCAGACGCGATTTCGACATCACAAGGGAGATTAGCCAGTGCTTCAAACCAGTAGCGTGAAACCATGCCTGAGTTATAAGACGTACCGCAGGCAATGATCTGGATATGCTCAACTTTGCTGAGCAGCGTTTCTGCATGCGGGCCGAGCTCGCTGAGATCCACTTCGCCGTGGTTAAAACGACCGGTTAAGGTGTTTTTAATCGCGTTAGGCTGCTCGTAAATCTCTTTCTGCATGTAGTGACGATACAGACCTTTGTCACCGGCATCGTACTGCACGCTGGATTCGATCTCTTCGCGACGGACCTGGTTACCGGCACCATCAATAATGGTGACATCACGGCGACTCACTTCAGCGATATCGCCCTCTTCCAGATAGATGAAGCGACGGGTGACCGGTAGTAGTGCCAGTTGGTCAGACGCGATAAAGTTTTCGCCCACACCGCGCCCAATGACCAGCGGACTACCGGAACGGGCCGCTACCAGCAGCGACGGATCGCGGCTGTCCATGATCACCATGCCATAAGCACCGCGCAGTTGAGGGATCACGCGCTGCACGACTTCACGCAACGAGCCACCTTGTTTCTGTTCCAGATGGACCAGATGCGCCACGACTTCAGTATCGGTTTCTGAGGCAAAGTGATAACCCTGAGCCATCAGCGCTTCGCGAAGAGGCTCATGGTTTTCGATGATGCCGTTATGTACGATAACGATGTGCTCAGAAACGTGCGGGTGCGCGTTGGCTTCTGAGGGCTCGCCATGCGTTGCCCAGCGCGTGTGGGCAATACCGGTTCCACCCACCAGGGGCTGTTCTTCTGCGGCGGCAGCCAGCATCTGCACCTTACCCAGGCGACGCAGGCGCGTTATGTGTCCCTGCTGATCGACGACGGCCAGACCGGCTGAGTCATAACCACGGTATTCCAGGCGGCGTAAACCTTCTAATAAAATTTCTGCGATATCACGTTGTGCTACTGCACCAACAATTCCACACATAGTTATTTCCTGACTTCATGGCGTTAAGCCATTGCGTTGTCATATGACCTGATAGTCCGGCTTTGCCGGTTCCCCGAGCCTTGTAGAGAGTGGGGATTATAGTTTTGGTACTACACAGCGGCCCGTTAACACGGGCCGTAAAAATTATTTTTTCTTCTGCGGACGCTGCCAGTCGGCTTTGTGATTCTGCTCTTTACGGTTATAGACCAGATCAGCGCCGGAAATATCTTTCATCACCGTGGTACCTGCCGCAATCGTTGCGCCTGCCGCCACGGTGACCGGCGCAACGAGTTGCGTGTCCGATCCGACAAAGACGTTATCGCCAATGATCGTTTTAAATTTGTTGGCACCATCGTAATTACAGGTGATTGTCCCGGCGCCAATGTTCACATTGGCACCAATCTCAGCATCGCCAAGGTAAGAGAGGTGACCCGCTTTGGACCCTTTGCCGAGACGGGCTTTCTTCATCTCAACAAAATTGCCCACGTGCGCAGCCTGAGCAAGTTCACTACCCGGGCGCAGACGCGCGAATGGTCCTACGGTACAGTCAGTGGCCAGATTTGCATCCTCGATCACCGAATAAGGGCTGATATCACAGTCATCCCCGATAACGCTGTTTTTGATAATACAGCCCGCGCCAATTTTAACCCGGTTGCCCAGCGTCACCTGGCCTTCAATAATGACGTTGGTATCAATTTCAATATCCCGACCGTGCTGCAGCGTTCCGCGCAGGTCGAAACGTGCAGGATCGCGAAGCATAACGCCAGCCAACAGCAGTTTTTCAGCCTGCTCGTGTTGATAAGTACGCTCAAGCGTAGCCAGTTGCAGGCGATTGTTGACGCCATCGGTTTCGCTATTGCGGGCCGGATGGACGGCATTAATTACCCGACCTTCACCGTGCGCTAATGCGATGATGTCAGTAATGTAATACTCGCCTTGGGCATTATTGTTATTTAGCCTGGACAGCCAGCGCTTAAGATCACCGCCGTTGGCGATCAGAATACCGGTATTAATTTCATTGATAGTCAGTTGAGAAGGGTTAGCATCTTTTTGCTCAACAATACCGACGATGGTGCCATTTTCACGCACGATGCGACCGTAACCTGTCGGGTCATCCAGTACAACCGTCAACAATCCGATACCGCCCGCGGGTTTAGCCTCGCGCAAACGCTGTAAGGTGGCTTCAGAAATCAGCGGAACGTCACCATAGAGCATCATGATGTCTTCGTCATCAGCAAAGTGCGGGGCCGCCTGCTGCATAGCATGACCCGTACCCAGTTGTTCTGCCTGCAGCACCCAGTTGACTGCGCTGTCAGTTAACGTTGCTTTCAGTTGATCGCCGCCGTGTCCGTATACCAGGTGCACCTGCTGTGCACCCAGCCCTTTTGCGGCATCAATCACGTGCTGAACCATCGGTTTACCTGCCAGCGTATGCAACACTTTTGGCAGATCGGAATACATACGGGTGCCCTTGCCAGCGGCAAGAATTACCACGCTCATCGCACTGTTAGACATATCCATCCTGACTGATTGTAGACTGAAGAAAGTTAAACGATTTAGCACTGAGATTACTACATTTTTCTTGTCCCGAAATTAGCCAGAACCCTGTTACCCCTATGACAGGCAAAAAAAATGCCAACCCAAAGGGCTGGCATTTCGTGACGCATAAAGCCGGATTACATCGCTTTTTTGGTCAGCTCGATCACGCGCAGTTTCGCAATGGCTTTCGCCAGCTCCGCAGAGGCCTGAGCGTAGTCCACGTCGCCGTGGCTGCTGTTCATATGCTCTTCTGCTTTACGTTTTGCTTCCAGCGCACGCGCTTCATCCAGATCGGTACCGCGAATCGCGGTATCGGCCAGAACAGTGGTGCTGCCAGGCTGCACTTCCAGCACGCCGCCAGAGAGGTAAATAAACTCCTCTTCGCCGTGCTGTTTCACGATACGGATCATTCCAGGCTTAATGGCAGTCAGCAGCGGGGCGTGACCAGGAAAAATTCCCAGTTCACCTTCGCTACCTGACACCTGAATTTTCTGCACCAGACCAGAGAACAGTTGGCTCTCTGCACTGACAACATCCAGGTGATAAGTCATAGCCATAATTTTCCTCCTGGGAAACCGTTATTACAGTTTCTTCGCTTTTTCGACCGCTTCTTCGATGGCGCCAACCATGTAGAAGGCCTGCTCTGGCAGGTGGTCAAATTCACCTTCCATGATGCCTTTAAAGCCACGGATGGTGTCTTTCAGCGTCACGTATTTACCTGGAGAACCGGTGAACACTTCTGCTACGAAGAACGGCTGAGACAGGAAGCGCTGGATCTTACGCGCACGTGCCACCAGCAGTTTGTCTTCTTCAGACAGTTCGTCCATACCCAGGATGGCGATGATGTCTTTCAGTTCCTGATAACGCTGCAGCAGTGACTGTACGCCACGTGCAACGTCATAGTGCTCCTGACCCACAACTAATGGGTCCAGCTGACGGCTGGTGGAGTCCAGCGGATCAACTGCCGGGTAGATACCCAGAGAGGCGATCTGACGGCTCAGGGTGACTGTTGAGTCTAAGTGAGCAAAGGTGGTTGCTGGTGACGGGTCAGTCAAGTCATCCGCTGGCACGTAAACGGCCTGTACGGAGGTGATTGAACCTGTCTTGGTGGAGGTAATACGCTCCTGCAACACACCCATCTCTTCTGCCAGCGTTGGCTGATAACCTACCGCAGATGGCATACGACCCAGCAGTGCTGATACTTCCGTACCGGCCAGGGTATAACGGTAGATGTTGTCGATGAACAGCAGAACGTCACGGCCTTCATCACGGAATTTCTCCGCCATGGTCAGACCGGTCAGCGCCACGCGCAGACGGTTACCCGGCGGCTCGTTCATCTGGCCATACACCAGCGCGACTTTATCGATAACGTTGGAGTCAGTCATTTCGTGGTAGAAGTCGTTACCCTCACGAGTACGTTCACCCACGCCAGCAAAGACCGAATAACCTGAGTGCTCAGCCGCGATGTTACGGATAAGCTCCATCATGTTTACGGTTTTACCTACACCCGCACCACCGAACAGACCGACTTTACCGCCCTTAGCGAACGGACACATCAGGTCGATAACCTTGATGCCGGTTTCCAGCAGTTCCTGCGAGTTAGACTGATCTTCATAAGAAGGCGCAGGGCGGTGAATAGAGGAAACCTCTACGACGCTGCCGTCTTCTTCTTTCAGGTCGCCTTTCATGTCGATAGGCTCGCCCAGCACGTTCATGATACGGCCGAGGGTTGCTTTACCAACCGGTACCTGGATCGGTTTTTTCAGGTCGGTGACGTTCAGACCGCGCTTCAGGCCGTCAGAAGTACCCATGGCGATGGTACGAACCACGCCACCACCCAGCTGCTGCTGAACTTCCAGCACCAGACGAGCATCACCATTCATAACCTCAAGAGCGCTGTACACTTGCGGTACTGCATCCTGAGGGAATTCGACGTCAACTACGGCGCCGATAATCTGGACAATCTTTCCAGCTGCCATCTTGAATCCTCTACCTAATTCCAAACCTGGTTAAACCGCGGAGGCTCCCGAGACGATCTCGGTAAGTTCCTGGGTGATGCTGGCCTGACGAGCTTTGTTGTAAACCAACTGCAGCTCTTTGATCAGATTTCCGCCGTTATCGGTTGCAGCTTTCATTGCCACCATACGTGCGGCCTGCTCACTGGCCAGGTTTTCCACCACACCCTGATAAACCTGCGATTCGACATAGCGACGCAGCAGCGTATCCAGCAGCGCTTTCGGATCGGGCTCGTACAGGTAATCCCAGGTCTTCGCCTTCATCTCTTCTTCACCTTCCGCTGGCGGTAACGGCAGCAGTTGGGTAATGGTCGGAGTCTGAGACATGGTGTTGTTGAACTTATTGCTGACAATGTACAGCTTGTCGATGCGGCCTTCATCATAGGCCTGCAACATCACTTTTACCGGGCCGATAAGATCAGAGAGCGCAGGCTTATCGCCCATGCCAGTGACCTGTGCCACAACGTTGCCACCAACAGCGCCGAAGAATGACACGCCTTTCGATCCCACAATCGCCAGATCGCTCTGGACGCCTTTGTCGGACCAGGCCTTCATCTCTGCCAGCAATTTTTTGAACAGGTTAATGTTCAAACCACCACAAAGCCCGCGGTCAGTCGAAACGACCAGGTAGCCGACGCGCTTAACGTCGCGCTCATCCAGGTAAGGGTGCTTGTATTCCAGATTACCTAACGCAAGGTGACCAATCACTTTGCGCATGGTATCTGCATACGGACGGCTGGCCGCCATGCGTTCCTGCGTTTTACGCATTTTGGAGGCGGCGACCATTTCCATCGCTTTGGTGATCTTCTGCGTATTTTTTACGCTTCCGATCTTGGTACGTATTTCTTTTGCGCCGGCCATTAGCTTCTCCTCAAAGCCTTGCGGCCTGCCTTTTCAGACAAGCCGCCAGACATTACCAGGACTGGGTTGCTTTAAACGTCTCGAGGAGGCTTTTCAGCTTCTCTTCGATGTCGTTATTGAAGTTACCAGACTGGTTGATTTCAGCCATCAGCTCGGCGTGATCGCGATCTGCGAACGCCAGCAGAGCAGCTTCGAAGCTACCAATTTTTGCCAGCTCAACGTCGTTCAGATAGCCGCGTTCCGCTGCGAAAAGAACCAGACCCTGCTGCGCGACAGACATCGGCGCATACTGTTTCTGCTTCAGCAGCTCGGTCACTTTCTGACCGTGGCTCAGCTGTTTACGGGTTGCATCGTCCAGATCAGAAGCGAACTGGGAGAATGCTGCCAGTTCACGATACTGTGCCAGCGCGGTACGAATACCACCGGACAGTTTCTTGATGATCTTGGTCTGTGCAGCACCACCAACACGGGATACAGAGATACCCGGGTTAACAGCCGGACGGATACCGGAGTTGAACAGGTTAGATTCCAGGAAGATCTGACCATCAGTAATCGAGATTACGTTGGTCGGAACGAACGCAGAAACGTCACCCGCCTGAGTTTCGATGATTGGCAGCGCGGTCAGAGAACCGGTCTGGCCTTTCACTTCACCATTAGTGAAGCGCTCAACGTAGTCAGCGCTCACGCGTGATGCACGCTCCAGCAGACGAGAGTGGAGATAGAACACGTCGCCTGGGAAAGCTTCACGGCCTGGTGGACGGCGCAGCAGCAGAGAAATCTGACGGTAAGCAACAGCCTGTTTAGACAGGTCATCGTATACGATCAGCGCATCTTCACCGCGGTCACGGAAGTATTCGCCCATGGCGCAACCTGCATACGGAGCCAGATACTGCAGTGCAGCAGACTCAGACGCAGATGCAACGACGACGATGGTGTTAGCCAGCGCACCGTGCTCTTCCAGTTTACGAACCACGTTGGAAATGGTTGACGCTTTCTGACCAATCGCAACGTAGACACATTTGATGCCTGAATCGCGCTGGTTGATGATGGCGTCGATTGCCATTGCGGTTTTACCGGTCTGACGGTCACCGATGATCAGCTCACGCTGGCCACGGCCGATTGGAATCATCGCATCGACAGATTTGTAACCGGTCTGAACAGGCTGGTCGACAGACTGACGGTCGATAACACCAGGTGCAATGACTTCAACTGGCGAGAAGCCGTCGTTGTCGATTGCGCCTTTACCGTCGATAGGTGCACCCAGGGTGTTCACCACGCGGCCCAGCAGGCCACGGCCAACCGGTACTTCAAGAATACGGCCAGTACACTTGACCTTCATGCCTTCGGCCAGGTCAGCATACGGACCCATCACCACCGCACCTACAGAGTCACGCTCGAGGTTCAGGGCGATAGCGTAACGGTTTCCCGGCAGGGAAATCATCTCACCCTGCATAACATCGGCCAGGCCGTGTACGCGGATGATACCGTCACTTACAGAAACAATAGTACCTTCGTTGTGAGCTTCACTCACGACATTGAACTGAGCAATGCGCTGCTTGATCAGTTCGCTGATTTCGGTGGAATTCAGTTGCATATGCTCCAGTCCCCTTAAGACTGCAAGACGTCAGCCAGACGGTCAAGACGGCCGCGTACGCTGCCATCAATAACCAGATCACCCGAACGGATGATCACGCCTGCCATCACAGACTTATCAATTTTGCAATTCAGCTTAACTTTGCGTGACAGACGTTTTTCCATCGCGGCGCTGATTTTAGTCAGCTGGTCGTCACTCAGCGTGCTGGCAGAAATAACATCCACTTCGGCAGTCGCTTCATAAGCGTCTCGCAGTTGAATGAATTGCGCCAGAACAGCCGGAAGCGCTGTCAAACGTCCGTTTTCCGCCATCACCTTAATCAGGTTCTGTGCGGGTTCATCCAGTTGATCACCACAGACTGCATTAAACGAGGCAGCCAGTGCTTCAGGTGCTAAAGCACCAGAAAGCAGGTCGGCCATCTGTTCATTGGCAGCCACTTCTGCGGCAAACGCCAGCATCTTTTGCCAGCGTTCAATACTTTGATGCTCAACAGCAAAGTCAAAAGCTGCTTTGGCGTAGGGGCGAGCTACAGTAATCAGATCAGACATCAGCCCCTCCCTCCTTACAGTTCAGCGACCAGTTTATCAACGATGTCGCTGTTAGCAGCTTCATCCACGGAACGTTCGATGATCTTCTCGGCACCAGCCATAGCCAGCAACGCGACTTGCTTACGCAGTTCTTCACGTGCACGTTTGCGTTCGGCGTCAATTTCGGCCTGCGCTTGTGCAACAATGCGAGTGCGTTCGTTATCAGCTTCAGTCTTGGCTTCGTCCAGAATCTGCGTGCGACGCTTGTTCGCCTGCTCGATAATGACCTGAGCTTCCTCTTTCGCTTTTTTCAGCTGGTCGGTCGCATTAGCCTGCGCGAGATCCAAATCTTTCTTCGCGCGTTCAGCAGAAGCAAGGCCTTCAGCAATTTCTTTCTGGCGCTTTTCGATGGCAGCCATAATCGGTGGCCATACGTACTTCATGCAGAACGCGACAAACAGGATGAACGCGATGGCCTGGCCGAGGATTGTTGCATTAATGTTCACAGCACAATGCCTCTAATTAAGTATTTAACTTTTCTGCCGCTATCAACGATAAACGGCAGAATCCGTTCACTCTCACACCAGGTGCAGAGTGAACACGGGGGCTTTAGGCGACAGCGAACATCACGTAGAGGCCCAGACCAACAGCGATCATTGGGATTGCATCCACCAGACCCATTACAACAAAGAACTGCGTACGCAGCAGAGGAATCAGGTCAGGCTGACGAGCAGCGCCTTCCAGGAATTTTCCTCCGAGGATGCCGATACCGATCGCAGCACCGATTGCCGCCAGGCCCATCATCACAGCGGCAGCCATGTACAGCAGATCCATATTCAGGTTTTCCATGACAGTCTCCAGTTTGTTTCAGTTAAACGCGTATTGTTGAGAAAAAAATCAATGTTCTTCAGATGCCATCGACAGATAGACAATCGTGAGGACCATGAAGATGAAAGCCTGTAGCGAAATAATCAGGATGTGGAAAATGGCCCAAGGCACATTCAGAATCCACTGTGACCACCACGGCAACAGACCGGCAATAAGGATAAAGATCAGTTCACCCGCATACATGTTGCCGAACAGTCGCAGACCGAGAGAAACCGGTTTGGACAGCAGGCTAACACCTTCCAGAATAAGGTTAACGGGGATAAAGATCGGGTGATTAAAAGGCTGCAGCGTCAGCTCTTTCGTGAAGCCGCCAATGCCTTTCATTTTGATGCTGTAGAACAGAATCAAAATAAAGACGCCCAACGCCATTGATAACGTGATGTTCACGTCTGCAGAAGGTACCACGCGCAGCGCCGGTAACCCCAACCAGTGCTCACCAATATAGGGCAGCAAATCGATTGGCAGCAGATCCATGAAGTTCATCAGAAAGACCCAGACAAAAATTGTCAGAGCCAGCGGGGCGATAAGTTTGCTCTTACCGTGATACATGTCGCGCACGTTGCTATCAACGAAACCGACAACCAGTTCGATAGCCGCCTGCATTTTCCCTGGCACACCGCTGGTGGCGCTTTTCGCCACGCTACGGAACAACACCAGGAAGATAACTCCCAGCACCAGAGAGAAAAACATGGAATCGATATTTAATACCCAGAACGTCGCGGGAGCGTCGTGAGCATTCACTAACTCGAAGGTACGCAGGTCCAACTGAAGATGAGTCAGGTGGTGACCAATGTACTCTTGCGGAGTAGAGATTTCTCCTGCAGCCATGATGCCTCTTACCCTTTGTTGTTAATTACCGCCGGTGCCAACATCTGAACGACCAGCACCGATAACCAGGTGATCCCGACCGGCCAAAAGACCGCATCGAATACGCCCAACGCCACAATGAGCAAAATAATGGTCGCGAACACTTTGGCTATTTCACCCAAAGCGAAGCTCCACGCGACGCGCCCCGAAGCCGGAGTTTGCCCTTGCAGGCGCCAGGCTATAAACAAGAACAACACGTTTGGCAGCCAGGCTGCCATCCCGCCAGCAAGAGCAGAGCTGCCCCAGGTGACATCTTTCAAGGCAAAGAGTGCACCGACGATGACAATGGTCACTAGCTGAATCATCAGCACCGTTCGGGCGTATTTTACACTGTAAAGAGACACTGACATGGCGCTGATACTCTCCTGCCCCTTTAGGGGTATGTCGCGTGTCGTATAAGACTGCCTTTGTGCATTTGAGTCAAGTAGCAAAAGCCGTGCAAATTATACGGGCCGTCCCTGTGATTTCAATCGTTAAGTAACGAAAAGGTGAACAATTATCTAAATTTCTTTCCGAATGACTATTTTTCCAAAGATACGGAGCAGCCGTTTATGGATAAAGCTGTGAAAAGTTCTGCAGCGGCTCAATTTTAAAGCGTGCTTTAGATCACATAATAAGCATTCACACCACAGTAACTTTTAATAAGGAGCCATTATCCAACTAAGGTATGAAGGATAAAAACATTGATAATCATAACGTTAAAAAGAAAAACGTCCTTGATAATTTTTGTTGTCGATGAAAATGGTCTATTGACATCGAAGTCTGCTTCAGAATCGTAAAATGCCTATTACTCATGCAAAAATTTTATTGCCCTTAAATAGGATTAATCGCGATGCACGCATTTAATCCCCAGCGGAGTAGTGATTATTTTGATAAAACTTTGTGAAATAAAAGTTAAATGTGAAAAAGTTTTTCAGATAATTTCCGGGGCGAAATTTAACAATGCGACACTCAACATCGCCGGGCTCGCCCCTCGAACTATCGCATCTTTGGTAACACAGGCACGATGAAACGCCAGGCTTTCACGGTGCCTGAACGCTTCCAGGCGGTGTAATAATAACCAGATGACGCTCACCGTCCAGTTGTGGAACCTGGAGCGAGATAACCCTGTCCAGCGAATAGCCTGCGGGCAGGCTGGTAATTTCATCATCGGGCCGGACCCCTTTCAGGGCATAAAAACGGCCGTTCTTCGTCGGCAAATGGTGACACCAGTTCACCATATCCTCCAGCGAAGCAAAGGCACGGCTGATCACGCCGTCAAAGGGCGGCTCAGAAGGAAACGCTTCTACCCTGCTCTGTACCGGTTCGATATTGGTCAGCCCCAGCTCATGTTGGACCTGCCGTAAAAATCGTACCCGCTTACCCAGGCTGTCCAGCAGGGTGAAATGCGCATCCGGCATGACGATGGCCAGTGGAATGCCCGGTAAACCAGGACCGGTGCCGACATCAATAAAGCGTGCCCCCTCAAGATGAGGCGCCACCACGATACTGTCGAGGATATGGCGAATCAGCATCTGCTGAGGATCGCGCACCGAGGTCAGGTTATAGGCTTTATTCCATTTATCCAGCAGCCCGACATAAGCGACCAGTTGCTGTTTTTGTTGATCGGAGAGGGAAATGTTAGCCGCTTGCAGCAGCGAAGTGAGTTTGTTGATCACAGCATCAGTCCAGTCAGCGGGGGCGGGATAACCCGCCCCGGTTCAGATCAGGCGCTTTTGCGCAGCAGACCTTGTTTTTTCAGGTAAATAAGTAAAATCGAGATGGCAGCAGGCGTGATGCCTGAGATACGTGATGCCTGGCCGATAGAAACCGGTTTGTGATCGTTCAGCTTGGCGATAACTTCATTTGAAAGGCCACTGACCTGGCGATAATCAAGCGTCGCGGGCAACAGCGTATTTTCGTTACGCAGCTGACGATCGATCTCTTCCTGCTGACGTGCAATGTAGCCTTCGTATTTAACCTGGATTTCAACCTGATCGGCAGCCTGATCATCCGCTAAAGCCGGACCGAACGCATCAAGCGCCATCAGCTTCAGGTAGGTCATTTCAGGACGACGTAGCAGATCCTCCGCACTGGCTTCTTTCGTCAGTGGCGAGCTGGTAATGGCGTTAACCGCATCGACATGTTCTGACTTGGGGTGCACCCAGATATCACGCAACCGCTGGCGTTCCTGCTCAATGGCTTCCAGCTTCTGATTAAAACGAGCCCAGCGCGCATCATCCACCAGGCCAAGTTCACGGCCGGTTTCCGTCAAACGTAAATCAGCATTGTCTTCGCGCAGCATCAGGCGATATTCCGCACGCGAGGTAAACATGCGGTAAGGCTCTTTGGTACCCAGCGTGCACAGGTCGTCGACCAGAACCCCCAGGTAAGCCTGATCGCGACGCGGCGCCCAACCTTCTTTGTCAGCAGACTGGCGTGCCGCATTAAGGCCAGCCAGCAAACCTTGTGCTGCGGCTTCTTCATAGCCTGTGGTGCCGTTGATCTGACCGGCAAAAAACAGACCGTCGATAAATTTGCTTTCCAGCGTGAGTTTCAAATCGCGTGGATCAAAGAAGTCATACTCAATGGCATAGCCCGGACGCACGATCGTCGCATTTTCCAGACCCTGCATAGAACGAACGATCTGCATCTGTACGTCGAATGGCAGGCTGGTAGAGATACCGTTAGGGTAGATCTCATTGCTGGTCAGCCCTTCAGGCTCAAGGAAGATCTGATGTGAATTACGATCGGCAAAGCGCATCACTTTGTCTTCGATCGACGGACAATAGCGTGGACCGATCCCTTCGATGATCCCGGCGTACATTGGGCTACGATCGAGGTTATTACGGATCACATCATGTGTTTTTTCATTGGTGTAGGTCATCCAGCACGGCACCTGCTGGGGGTGCTGTCCGGCATTGCCCATGAAAGAGAATACCGGCATCGGGTTATCGCCATGCTGCGGGGCGAGTACGCTAAAATCGATGCTGCGTGCATCAATGCGCGGCGGTGTACCGGTTTTCAGGCGGTCAACGCGCAGTGGCAAAGCGCGCAGGCGTTTTGCCAGAGGAATCGACGGTGGATCACCTGCACGACCACCGCTGTAGTTATCCAGCCCGATATGAATTTTACCGTCGAGGAAGGTTCCCACGGTTAATACGACCGTTTTGGAACGGAATTTCAGGCCCATTTGGGTTACCGCACCGACGACACGATCGTTTTCGACGATGAGATCGTCCACGGCCTGCTGGAAGATCATCAGGTTTGGCTGATTCTCCAGCGCTTTACGCACGGCCTGGCGGTAGAGCACGCGGTCAGCCTGAGCACGAGTGGCCCGAACAGCAGGGCCTTTGCTCGCGTTTAGTATCCTAAACTGAATACCTGCCTGGTCGATTGCTCCAGCCATCAAACCGCCTAAGGCATCCACTTCCTTTACCAAATGTCCCTTGCCAATTCCACCGATTGCAGGATTACAAGACATTTGTCCCAGCGTATCGATGTTATGGGTCAGTAACAGGGTTTGCTGACCCATTCGGGCTGCTGCCATGGCAGCTTCCGTGCCCGCATGACCACCACCAATTACGATGACGTCAAAAGGATCTTGATAAAACATGAAGTGGTACCTCGTTGATGAATAGTCAGAGATCGTTCTCTCTGGGCCGTGGATTCTACTGAAATTATGGCTGAGGTGAAAGCAGCGGGATCGTCAGGTATTAAAAGAAAAGATCTTAATTCTTTATATGATCTTTCTGTTAGATCTCTTATTAGGATCGCGGTTCCCTGTGGATATCTGCGAAAAGCACAGCGTAAACAAGCGTATAGAGAGGATCGATACCTGTTAATGATCGGTGATCCTGATCCGTATAAGCTGGGATCAAAATGGCTTGTTATCCACAGCTCACAAAGTGAACTCCGGTTGCTCTTTGGATAACTACCGGTTATACGCAACTAAACAGGGTAGTTATCCACAAAATAAATGGCAGGATCGTGTGAAAAACAGTATCTTCTGCTGGGGATCGTAGCTATTTCCCGATCCCCGACCAGCTTAGATCGCATCTTTCCAGGTCATCACCCACTCTTCAGCCGGATCTTCAGGGATCTCATGTTCCAGAATATCAATTTCGAGCCTTTCACCGATGCGCTGTGCACCACAGGCAATTAACAGGGCATCAAGATTGCGTATTGCACCACAAAACAGATCGTATTCATGGTTGCCGATGCCAACTGCGCCAAAACGTACGGCTGACAGATCGGGACGGCTCTCATCAATGGCCTCATAAAAAGGTTGCAGATTATCCGGCAACTCTCCGGCACCGTGGGTAGAACTCACCACCAGCCAGATGCCCTGTTGCGGCACGTCATGCAGCTCAGGGCCGTGCAGCATCTGCGTTGAGAAGCCCGCTTCCTGCAGTTTTTCTTCGAGATGTTCAGCAACATATTCGGCGCTGCCTAAGGTGCTGCCACTGATTAACGTAATGTCGGCCATCGTGCTCTCCTGAGATCAAGGAAAGCATTGTACGCTGTGATCAAGCGGTGATCCACCTGTGGAAAACAGGGTTATTAGTTTAGATGATGTCGATGCAGCCGTTGTCAGGCGGCCGATCGTCTAAGGATAAGATTGTGCACAAGCTGGTGGAAAGATCAGGGCTTGATGGTTCGCATGATGGGGTTTTGCAGAGAAATAAGGGTTTCCGTTGACTGGATTTCGTCAATAGTTTGGATCTTGTTGATTAATACCTGCTGCAGGGCATCAATAGATCGGCACATTACCTTGATGAAAATACTGTAGTGCCCGGTGGTGTACCAGGCTTCAACAACTTCATCCAGGGCTTCCAGCTTGCTCAGTGCCGACGGGTAATCACGGGCGCTTTTAAGAATAATGCCGATAAAACAGCAGACATCAAAGCCCAGCTGGCGGGGATCGATCTCAACCCGCGTGCCCAGGATAATGCCTGCCTGCTTCATCTTTTCGACACGGACGTGAATGGTTCCCGGGCTGACATTGAACTGTTTTGCCAGTTCGGCGTAAGCGGTGCGCGCATTTTCCAGTAATGCATTCAGGATACCCCGGTCGAGATTATCCAGTTGCAGATGTTCGGGCATGGTCATCCTCGTTATCGTTTTTCTTCAATGAACTGAGGAGAATGTGCAGCAAAATAATCAAACTGGCAACTCACCGGCAGCGACTGGGCCGCTGCCGGTTATCTTAACGCTTACGCCACAGCGTCACCTGAGCGAGCGTGTGCTGGAACTTACGGGCCGTTTCACGGATGACAAACGGCACATCCTGTGAAGAACCAATTTGCTCGAAGTCCGCGGCCAGCAGGCGTTGTAACGCTTGCAGAGTGGTCAGGGCTTCGCCATTCTCACGCACGCCGCCCAGCCAGTTTTCCTTCGGTGTAAACTCTTCCAGCCAGGTATAAGGCGATGACAGCACTAAGACACCACCCGGACGCAGCATCGGTGTTACATCCTGAAGGAAGCGCGCCGGCTGACGCAGACGATCGATCAGGTTCGAAGCCAGCACCAGATCGTAACGCGCGGGTTGAGGCTTCATATTACAGGCATCGCCCTGTACAAACTGAATACGCTTCGCCTGTTCGTTACTGACATCAAAGTCCTTAAGCCGTACCTGCCGATATTCCACCAGCTCGCCTTCTTCTGGCACCACGTATCGGAAATCTTCGCCGGTCGTGAGCTGTAGCGCCACATCGATAAAGCGCGCCGAATAATCCATCCCGGTGACATGTTCAAAGTGGCGGGCAAGCTCGAAACTGGCGCGGCCGGTTGCACAACCGATGTCCAGTGCTTCACCTCGATTCTGACTGTGCGGCAGGGCCAGTTTGACCAGTGCTTCAGCGTAGTTATCGACACCGAAATAGCGCGGACCGTACTGGAAATCGAGATACTGCGAAACCATGCTGTCTGTTTCATAGGGATTCAGCGCCATGGTTTCCTGATGCGAGGAGACCACATAGCGGAAACCGGCATGCTGGAAAAAGTGGCGACGGAAAGCATAACGTGACGATTTGATCGCCTCATTGCCGGTAGAAATCCAGCTTCCACCTTTTATAAGTGAGTGCTTACCATCAAAGGTGGGCGTAGAGAAATCGTCATACAGCGGATGGACTTTAAACCCCTCAAAACCATTGATCGGCGTCGTTGTCCATTGCCAGACATTCCCCACGATGTCGTAAAACTCACCCTGAGGGAAACGATCGACCGGGCAGGAAGAAGCCCAGTAAGCCAGGTTAATATTGCCCGGAGCCTGCTGCCAGTCTGGCTGATCGCCTTCTACCTGCCCACGGAGTTGGTACCATTCAGCCTCACAGGGTAGCTGCACTGATTTACCGGTTTCTTCTGCTTTCCAGCGACAGAAAGCAGCGGCTTCCAGCTGATTGACTTCCGCTGGCCAGTCCCAGGGCATGGAAATTTCTTCACACATCAGGCGGAGTTTTAGCTGATCGGGCATCGTAGCGTCGCCCACCCAGAAGGTGGGCATCTCTGCCTGCGCAAACTGACGCCAGCCCAAACCTTCTTCATCCCACCAGCGGGTTTCCCGATAGCCACCAGCCTGCACAAACTCATAAAATTCTGCATTACTGACCAGCATTTTGCTGGCTTTAAACGGTTTTAGCTCAATTTGCTGAGTACCGTATTCATTGTCCCAACCATAGGTCTCATCTGTCTTGCCAAGGGTGATGTGACCGCCGGGCTGGGGAACCAGCGTATTCGCGGGTACTGACTGTCGGTCATGGCGCGCTTCAGCACACGCAGGCCACTGCGGCTGGGATTTCACCCATTCAACCGGCAACTGACGAATCAGTACGCTAGAGGTTTCGAGGTGGATTCGCTCATGCTCAATGCCCATAAGGATCACCCAGGCCGGGCTGTCCCAACGAATGGGCAGTTCAAGCGGCATCTCCTGAATAAATTGCGTCACTAATGCTTTTACGCTGCCGCGATAGTCGCGCACGGCTTCCACTGTAGGCCAGTCATAATGGTTGTCGTTGAGGTCATCCCAGCTCATTTCGTCCACGCCGATGGCCAGCATGGCTTCAATGTGGTCATCAATGCGGTCATCGATGTAACGGCCCGCCATTAACTTATTAATGTAGAAGGTGGCGGTGTGACCAAAATAAAAGATCAGCGGATGGCGCAGGGGAATCGCTTTGGTAAACCAGGCGCGCTGATCGTTAAGACAGGTAAACAGGTCTTCGTACAGCGCCCAGGTCTGATTGAAGTAAGCCAGCAGCTCTGCACGTTTTTGTTCGACATTTTGGCCAGAGAGCATCAGCGTACGGGTCGGCGCAGGTAAATCGCGATGGGGTTGAACGGTATTCACAGGACACTCCTGATTGCTGAATAAGTAATTGCAGATATTTACTATAAAGCAAAATGGAATTTCTGCTGCCTCGCTTAACGGCGCCAGTGACGTAACAGGCGGCTCTTTAAGCCGGTATCGAAACGCCAGATGTGATCGAAGATGCGCATAATGCCGGGTTTTCCATGCGTAGACATGGCGACGGCATGGAAGCGCTGCTGCTGTTGCTGCTGACGGTGTTTAACGCTGCGTACCACCTCTTCTGGCAGGCGCTGCGCAATAAAATCCGACACTATCACGGCATCGGCATCGTGCCATAACGCGCCCTCCATCCGCTTGACCACGGCTGAAAGACAGGCCGCGAGGTCGGTTCCGCCACGAAAACGTTGGCTGAGAAAACGGATGGCCTGCTCCAGTCCGTCATCACCTGTTAATTCGTAACCAATTACGTCATGGGCGAATAACATGATGTAACAGCGGCGGCGATCGGCCAGTGCGACCTTGAGAAGTGCCAGGCAAAAGGCTTTTGCGCAGCGTTCATTAAAACCGCCCATCGAACCGGAGGTGTCGACACACACGATAAACGGACCTCGTGGCTGTTCTTCGTGCTGCTGGTGGCTGACGGGACGTTGGGTGATTTTTTCATGCCAGGCATCACCCTGAAGTTTGTAAGTAAGCAGTCGCTTCTCTACCAGCCTGCGGTAGAACTCAAGTTCAAGCTCGCTGACGCTTAACGCCGCCAGCTCGGGCGGCAGCAAACGCAGCACATCATCACTCTGATGAATGCCGCTGACTTCTTCCGGTACGGCATCAGGTTCGCGCACCAGGTGATGAAAGGCCTCCATCGGTGCGTCCTGCGAGGGAACCGATTTTGCTTCACGGCTGCGGCCTAACTGCTGGGCCAGCTCCATTAATTCAGGCTGCTGCGCCAGAAACTCACCGTATTGCAGCATCAGCTGGTAGTCGCCGTGCTGAAGCGGGGCTTTGCCCATATCCCATAAGCGTCCGGCTGCGGCTTCGTCATCGTCTGCCAGAACAGGCGCCAGTTGACCGCTCAATGCCATACGTTGCTGTAACTCGGCCATCAGACGTTCGCGCTGCTGCTCAAGAAGCTGCTCATTAAGCGTGAGCGTTTGCAGCGTAAGGCTGAGCCGCCAGCGTTGCAGGAACAGCGTATGCTGGGCGCTGCTAAGATTGCCGGGATCGTTATGAAGCAGCAGGCGTTGTGCCTCTTCCAGAAAAGGGGACGTCAGACGTTCAAGGTGAGCAAGGGTTTCATCAAGCTGCTGGCTGAATTCACGATCGCTGAGTAACTGAATACGCTGGAATAACTGAAACTCTTCCGCCAGCGCTTCCGGTACGGGCGTGGCTTTGAGTTCGGCATCAATCTCCGCCTTCCAGCGAGGAACGTCGCGTAACAGCGCCTTTTTCATGCCGGGGAATTTTTCAAAGAACAGGGCCAGCTGTGGGGACGCGAGGAGTGCCAGAATTAACTCTTCAATCAGTTCGGTTTCACCGATTGACAGCAAGGTACTCAGCGTCTCCAGAGAGATCATTTACGCGCCTGTTTAAGTTGTTCCGCCACGTCCTGCAGGCTGGTTTCGACGCGAGCCAGCCAGTCATCACTGATAAACAGGCAACGTTGTTGCTGGCTGAACTGATGGCGCTGCTGACGTAGCTGGCTGTCGAGTTCATCCAGCGCTTCGCGGATTTCCTCAGGCAGCGCATCACTGCTGCTTGCGCCTGGCAGAGTCAGCCTGGACGTTTGCAGACTGACATCACGCACGGCCAGACAATGTTGAGCATCCACCAGCATATCCAGCGTTTGTGCAAAGCCAATGCCGTTTAATTTGCCGCGAACGTCACCACCTTTCTGTAGCCAGTGATTCAGCGCTTCACGCTCAATAACCAGATGCGTGACCTGCATATCATGCAGTGTAAGCGGCTTTTGCAGCATCAGGGTCAACTGCGCATCGGTAAAGCTTTCGGGCATATCGTAATGCGGTTTACGGCTGAACATGCCGCTGTGTTTCTCAAGCGTAATGGCGACGGCCACGCTTTGCTGCTGTTGCAGTGCCAGACGTCGCGCCTTGAGTTGCTGAAGCCTGAGTAGCATGGACTGCTGTTGCCAGGCATGTTGCGTCATCAACTGATCGATTTCGCGATCCAGAAGTTGCATCGAAGTGACGTCGTGCCACAAACAGTCTTTCAACAAGATCAGATCCAGCGGAGCAATGGTGTTTCGCCCGCTGTAAAAGGCGCTGGCCTGCAGCAGATGTATGGCTTTTTTCCAGCGACGATCGGAGATGTAAGGCGCGTCTGGCAACTTTTCCAACTGCTGACGTAGCTGATAGATCAGTTCGAACACGTTATCGGGCAGCGTGACCTGACTGATACCTTGTTGCCATTGCACATACTCTTCGTCGCTGATGCGCAGCGATTCGGCGACCGGATTGTCATTTTCATCCTGATGATGAGTCAGCATGCTGCGGAAGTTCTGCTTTTCATGCACGTTATCCAGCCACAGACGAATTAACATACGGTCATAGAGGGCTTCGAGCCCGCTGTCGGCTTCCGGTAGCTCATTCGAGGCCGTGACCAGCAAGCGCATGGGGATTTTTTCTTCGCTATCACCGTTGCGGAAACGGCGTTCGTTGATGGCGGTGAGCAGCGTGTTGAGGATTGCCGGGCCTGCTTTCCAGATCTCATCCAGAAATACGATTTCTGCATCCGGTAGATAGCCTTTGGTCAGCCGCTGATAGCGGCCTTCATCTTTTAACGCCTGAATCGACAGTGGACCAAACACTTCTTCCGGCGTGGAAAAGCGGGTCATCAGATACTCAAAGGCGCGGGCATGCTGGAAGGCGCACTTCAGGCGGCGGGCAATCAGGCTTTTTGCTATGCCCGGCGGCCCCAGCAGAAACACGCTTTCGCCGCTGAGGGCGGCGAGAAGACAAAGGCGAATGGCATGATGACGCTCATACAAACCTTTTTCTAACGCATTGCTGAGACGAGAAATTCTTTCTGCCAAAAGATGGGGTTGAGCCATAATCACATCAATGTCCTTACAATCGTCGAGCCGCCGCGTTTTAGCGAACGCAATACTCTATAGGGTATGATGCGCGAAAGCGTTAATCGATGTCAGCTTTTTTGTTTCAGAAGGTTCGACAACACGGCTTTAAAGATTGCAGGCAACAGAAAAAACAGGGGATGGCCGTCTGTTACCACGACGGAGGTAGGAATTTTTGTGAATACGTGCATACTGTGCGCTTTTTGATGGCTTGTGCGCCTCTCAGACTCCAACAAAAGATAATTTTATGAGCTCGGATAATAAGCACTCACTAGGCGGATTAACGCTGGCTGCCATTGGTGTCGTCTACGGAGATATCGGCACCAGCCCGCTTTACACCTTACGCGAATGTCTTTCGGGGCAGTTTGGCTTTGGCGTGGAACGGGATGCGGTCTTTGGCTTTCTTTCGCTGATTTTCTGGCTGCTGGTGCTGGTGGTGTCGCTGAAATATATCAGCTACGTGATGCGTGCCGACAATGCCGGAGAAGGCGGTATTCTGACGCTGATGTCGCTGGCGGGGCGAAATACGGGCGGACGTGCCACTGCGATCCTGGTGATTATGGGGCTCATTGGCGGCAGTTTTTTCTATGGTGAGGTGGTGATCACCCCTGCCGTATCCGTATTGTCGGCGATTGAAGGTCTGGAAATCGCTGCGCCAAGCCTCGACAGCTATATTGTGCCGATGGCCATTGCCGTGCTGACCCTGCTGTTTGTCATTCAAAAACATGGCACCGGTATCGTGGGTAAACTGTTCGCGCCCGTCATGCTGCTGTGGTTTATCGTCCTGGCCGTACTGGGTGCGCGCAGCATTCTTAATAATCCTGAGGTATTACAGGCGTTAAACCCCTACTGGGCGCTGCACTTCTTTGTGGAATATAAGACAGTTTCCTTTTTTGCGCTCGGCGCGGTGGTACTGGCGATTACGGGCGTCGAAGCACTGTATGCGGATATGGGGCATTTTGGTAAATTCCCTATCCGGCTGGCATGGTTTGTGGTGGTGCTGCCTTCGCTGGTGCTAAACTACTTCGGTCAGGGCGCGTTATTACTGAAGCATCCTGAAGCGATCAAAAACCCGTTTTTCCTGCTGGCACCCGACTGGGCGCTGATTCCCATGTTAATTCTGGCAACGTTAGCCACCGTCATCGCCTCACAGGCGGTGATTTCCGGGGTTTTCTCGTTAACCCGCCAGGCCGTGCGCCTGGGCTATTTACCCCCTATGCGCATCGTTCATACATCAGAAAATGAGTCTGGGCAGATCTATATTCCGGTAATTAACTGGCTGCTTTATTTCTCTGTTGTGATTGTCATCATCGGCTTTGAGCACTCCAGTAACCTGGCCGCGGCTTACGGTATTGCAGTGACGGGGACAATGGTACTGACCTCTATTCTTTGCGCGACCGTCGCGATACTGAACTGGCACTGGAATCGTTATCTGGTGGGGCTGATTTTAATTGCCATGCTGTGTATTGATGTGTCGCTGTTCTCGGCCAACCTGATCAAGATTTTCTCTGGTGGCTGGCTGCCGCTGACGCTGGCGCTGATGATGTTTATCGTGATGACCACGTGGAAGAGCGAACGTTTTCGTTTGCTGCGCCGCATGCATGAACACGGTAACTCCCTGGAGGCGATGATTGCGTCTCTGGAAAAATCGCCGCCTGTGCGCGTGCCGGGCACCGCGGTTTACATGTCGCGTGCACTGAACGTTATTCCTTTTGCCATGCTGCACAACCTTAAGCACAACAAGGTGCTGCATGAACGCGTCGTGCTGTTAACCCTGCGTACTGAAGAGGCTCCTTACGTGCATAACGTTCGGCGCGTCACCATCGAACAGCTGTCGCCCACCTTCTGGCGCGTGGTGGCAAGTTACGGCTGGCGCGAAACACCGAACGTGGAAGAGATTTTCCACCGTTGCGGTCTGGAAGGACTTAACTGCCGGATGATGGAGACGTCTTTCTTTATGTCCCATGAATCGCTGATTATCGGTAAACGGCCCTGGTATTTGCGTCTGCGCGGCAAGTTGTTTATGACGCTACAACGCAATGCGCTGCGTGCGCCCGATCAGTTTGAGATCCCGCCAAACCGGGTAATAGAACTGGGTACGCAGGTCGAGATTTAGACGACGACTGCGCCTGCCGGTCAGGCGCAGTATGTTACCAACGTAGCGTGACGCATAATCCGCCGCCGGGATGCGGAGTAAAGTGCAGTGTCATGCCATGCAGCTGTGCAATATTGCGCACTATCGATAACCCCAGCCCACTGCCGCTTTTTTCCTGCCCCGGCGGACGCCAGAAACGTTCCCCCAGGCGTTGCAGTTCATCTGCCGATAAACCGTTGCCGTTATCTTCCACCTTTAACGTATTCTGGCTAAGGGTAAGGTCAACGCGGCTGCCTGATGGTGTATAGCGGATAGCATTATCCAGCAGATTTCTGATCAGCAGAGACAGCAGCAGCGCATGTCCCGAAATAACCGGATCGGCGGTAGCGTTAAGGCGTAACCTAATGTCAGCCTTATCTGCCAGCGGTAACTGTGAAGCCAGCGTGTCCTGTGCCACCTTTTTCAGCATAACGGGCTGGAACGCCTTGCGGACATCATCGGCTTCAATGCGCGACAGCGTAAGCAACTGATCAACCAGGCGGGTGGCCCGGACGATACCGGCATCCAACTGCTGCAGCGCGTGGGTGCGCATCGCCTCGTCATCGGCGGCCAACTGAATGACTTCGCTTTGCACCTGCAGCGCGGCCAGCGGGCTGCGTAATTCGTGAGCCGCATCGGATGTGAAGCGGCGTTCCCGCTGCATCATGGTATGAATGCGGCTGAACAGGCCGTTAAGTGCATCAATCAACGGGCGGACTTCTTTAGGAACGCGCTGGGCCTGCAAGGGCGCGTCATCATCGGGCGCGCGCGCGGCAAGCTGCTGGCTCAGTTTTTTTAGTGGACGAAGTTCGTACCAGACCAGGCCCGTCAACATCAGCAGCATAAAAGGCAAGGAAATCAGCCAGGGCATCATGCCGGCATTGACCAGATCTTTTGCCATATCGTCACGGTATTCCCACTCCTGGCCGACGACGACACGGTAACGTTGATCGGGCGTGGTCAGCCAGACAAAGCGCCAGAGATCGTCATCCCCGTTAAGCTGGCCATTCTGGAAACCTTGATGATCCGCATTAAAGGGCAGATCTTTGCCATTATCGCCATCGTTGAGGATCTGTTTCCCCGCGCGGTCGAATACCGCGAAGGCCAGCGCGTCATCGTCCTGTTCGCCACGGTTATGGTGTAACAGCGTTTTCGTTTTTGGCAGCGACGTGCCGTTGAGCGAGGTAAAGTCCAGGGTCAGCAGGCGTTTAGCGAGCAACATTTGTTGCGTATCAAACAGCTCATTAATGGTGTCACGCGTTTTATACCAGGCGCTGAGCGTCGCTGTTCCCCAGCAAATGCCCAGGATCAGCACCAGGCCAATGCCAAGACGCAGGAACAAACTCATCGATCGCATTCGCTGTCTCCCAGCGTATAACCCACGCCGTGGATAGTGCGGATAAAGCGATTACCGAGCTTCTTACGCAGATGATGAATGTGTACTTCCACCGCGTTACTCGACACTTCGGTATCCCAGGTATACAACTTTTCTTCAAGCTGGCTACGCGTCAGTACCCGACCCGGATTACGCATAAACAGCTCAAGCAGCGCCAGCTCACGGCTTTTTAACGCAATGTTTTCGCCGTTTCTTTCTACGCTGAGATTGCCGGGAATCAATACCACATCCCCGTGGCGCAGTTCGGGCTGAAGTTGCCCGTGGCGGCGGCGAATCAATGCCTGTAACCGTGCGGCAACTTCTGTAAGGGCAAAGGGTTTGCACAGATAATCGTCAGCCCCCATCTGTAATCCTTCAACGCGTTGATCCAGGGCATCGCGGGCAGTGAGGATAAGGACCGGCACATCGTGCCCCTGCTGACGCCACTGGCGCAATATGTCCAGCCCGTCACGCTCCGGCAGGGACAAATCAAGTACGACCGCATCCCACGGTGCCGCCGTTAATGCCTGAAAACCCGCCTCACCTGAGACAAACCAGTCGACGCTGAACCCCAGCTTACTGAGCCCTGCTTTGATGCCATCTCCAATCAGGCGATCGTCTTCAATGAGTAAAATTCGCATTCTCTCTCCCTTTTAATAAGCGATTTATACGAAGCTGGGTGACCGTTGTACAGCGAGTTTGGCTAAAAACTGAGGTTATTTTCGCCTTAAGATCCTGTTAAGAACTCTATGTTTTACTACAGCCACTGACATAACAGCTTCATGGACAAGAGGTGACAAAATGAAAAAGTATGCTGCACTATTAGCCGTGACTATGCTGGCTTCTGCGCCGGTATTTGCCGCTCAACAGGGCGGATTCGTTGACCCGAATGCGTCAGCACCGGCAGCACATCATCAGCAAGGCGGTTTTAAAGCCGGTCAAAGCAGCGTTGTGACGGTGAAACAGGCTGAAGAAATGAAAGATGACAGCTGGATTACCGTTCGTGGCCAGCTTGAAAAGCAGGTTGGCGACGAAGATTACCTGTTCCGTGACGAGACCGGCACGATGAAGGTAGAAATTGACCACAAGCGCTGGAACGGCCTGACCGTTTCGCCAAAAGATCGCGTCGAACTGACGGGTGAACTGGATAAAGATTTCAACAGCATTGAGCTGGACGTTAAACAGGTCAAGAAGCTGCCATAACGCCCCCCAAATGGACCGCCCCGGCGGTCCATTTTCCGCTTTGGCTATGCGCCTAACTCAAATTCTTTTCTGCAACAGCGAAACGTTTCGATAACGATCACAAATTTTTGATCCTGTGGTTGAGTTGTAACCTGTTTTTTATACACTCCAGAAAGCGAAACGTTTCGCTATGGAGTGTAAAAATGAAAAAAGGTCGCTTGTTAAACGCTGAACTCTCTCACGTTATCGCCCGCCTGGGCCACACGGACACGTTAACGATCGCCGATGCGGGCTTGCCGATTCCGGCAGGACCACAACGTATCGATCTGGCGCTGACGCCGGGTACGCCGGGATTTATGCAGGTGGTAGAAGCCGTTACGCTTGAGATGCAGGTGGAAAGCGCCTTTATTGCGGAAGAAATTAAGCAGCACAATCCGCAGCTCCACAGCGAACTGATCGCCGTGCTCGACGCATTGCAACAGCACCAGGGAAACACCATCACTACCCGCTACATCAGTCATGAACAGTTCAAACAACAAACACAACGTAGCCAGGCGGTCATTCGCAGCGGAGAGTGTTCTCCGTTTGCGAATGTCATCCTGAGCGCAGGTGTGACCTTCTGAGGCCATTATGCAACCCTTACTGCAGCTTAAAGGCATCGAAAAATCATTTCCCGGCGTTAAAGCGCTGAATGGTGCGTCATTGTCAGTCTGGCCGGGACGCGTAATGGCGTTGGTAGGTGAAAACGGCGCCGGCAAATCCACCATGATGAAGGTGCTCACCGGTATTTACAGCCGTGACGCCGGTTCGCTGTTATGGCTTGGTGAAGAAACCACGTTTAGCGGACCTAAAGCATCGCAGGAAGCGGGCATTGGTATTATCCATCAGGAACTTAACCTGATCCCTCAGTTAACCGTCGCGGAAAACATTTTCCTGGGGCGTGAATTCGTCAATGGTTTTGGCTGTATTAACTGGAAGCGGATGTATGCCGAGGCCGACGCGCTGCTGAAACGTCTGAATCTGCGTTTTAACAGCCATAAGCTGGTGGGCGATTTATCCATCGGCGATCAACAAATGGTCGAGATTGCCAAGGTCCTGAGTTTCGAGTCGAAAGTCATCATTATGGATGAGCCGACTGACGCGCTCACGGATACCGAAACCCTGTCGTTGTTCCGGGTCATCAATGAGCTGAAAGCGCAAGGCTGCGGTATCGTTTATATCTCCCATCGCATGAAAGAGATTTTCGAGATTTGCGATGACGTCACGGTGTTTCGCGATGGCCAGTTTATTGCTGAACGTGCCGTCAGCGATCTGAGTGAAGAGAGCCTCATTGAGATGATGGTGGGCCGTAAACTGGAAGATCAGTATCCCCATGTTGACGATGCTCCGGGCGAAGTGCGTCTTAAAGTGGAAAACCTTAGCGGGCCTGGCGTCGATAACGTCTCGTTTACCCTGCGTAAAGGTGAAATTCTGGGCGTGTCTGGGCTGATGGGCGCCGGACGTACCGAACTGATGAAAATTCTTTACGGTGCTGCGCCCCGCAGCGCTGGGCAGATCTGGCTGAGTGGACGTGAAGTGGTGACTCGCTCACCACAGGATGGCCTTGCCAATGGCATCGTGTATATCTCGGAAGACCGTAAGCGCGATGGCCTGGTGCTGGGCATGTCAGTAAAAGAGAACATGTCTCTGACCGCACTGCGCTACTTCAGCCACATGGGCGGCAGACTCAGGCACGCTGAAGAACAACTCGCCGTCAGCGACTTTATCCGCTTATTTAACGTTAAAACGCCGTCAATGGAGCAGCCGATTGGCCTGCTGTCAGGCGGTAATCAGCAAAAAGTCGCGATTGCCCGCGGGCTCATGACGCGCCCCAACGTATTGATTCTTGATGAACCGACGCGCGGTGTCGACGTGGGGGCAAAGAAAGAGATTTATCAGCTTATTAACCAGTTCAAGGCCGAAGGGCTGAGCATTATTTTAGTGTCGTCAGAAATGCCAGAAGTTCTGGGCATGAGTGATCGCATTGTCGTGATGCATGAAGGCCGTTTAAGCGGCGAATTTACCCGTGAAGACGCTACTCAGGAAAGCCTGATGGCGGCAGCCGTCGGTAAGCAACACAGTGAGGATTTAGTTGTATGACCACCCAAACCGTTCCGTCTAACCGTCGCTGGTTCAGCAAAGCCTGGTTGCTTGAGCAAAAGTCGCTGATTGCGTTGATTGTGTTGATTGCCGTGGTCGCGAGCCAGAGCCCAAATTTCTTTACCGTGGCAAACCTGTTCAACATCCTGCAGCAGACATCGGTCAACGCCATCATGGCGGTGGGCATGACGCTGGTTATTCTGACATCCGGTATCGATCTGTCTGTGGGATCGCTGCTGGCGCTTACGGGCGCGGTGGCGGCATCGCTGGTAGGGATGGAGGTAAATGCCTTTGTTGCCGTAGCGGCTTCGCTGGCGTTGGGGGCCGCTATTGGTGCGGTCACCGGCACCATTGTGGCGCGCGGTAAGGTGCAGGCTTTTATTGCCACGCTGGTGATGATGTTGTTACTGCGCGGTGTCACCATGGTGTACACCAACGGCAGCCCTGTGAATACCGGCTTTAATGACAATGCCGACCTGTTTGGCTGGTTTGGTATCGGTCGTCCGTTGGGCATTCCTACACCGGTATGGCTGATGGCGGTGGTGTTCGTGGCAGTCTGGTACATGCTGCACCACACGCGGTTGGGCCGCTATATCTATGCGCTGGGTGGTAATGAAGCCGCAACACGTCTTTCCGGCATTAATGTTAACCGGGTCAAAGTGATTGTTTACTCACTGTCCGGCATGCTGGCGGCGCTGGCGGGTTCTATCGAAGTCGCCCGTCTTTCTTCAGCCCAGCCGACGGCCGGAACAGGTTATGAACTGGATGCCATTGCCGCCGTTGTTCTGGGTGGTACCAGCCTGGCGGGCGGAAAGGGCCGGATTGTTGGCACCTTAATTGGCGCATTAATCCTCGGCTTTTTGAACAATGGTTTAAATCTGATGGGTGTATCTTCGTACTACCAGATGATCGTAAAAGCGGTAGTCATTCTGCTGGCGGTGCTGGTGGACAATAAAAGCAGCAAATAACTCAGACCTTTATACAGGATAAAATGATGAAAAAGTTAACTGCATTAGCTGTGATCCTTGGTGCAACGCTCAGCGCCAGCGCAATGGCTAAAGATACCATTGCCTTAGTTATCTCTACGCTGAACAACCCGTTTTTCGTTTCACTGAAAGAGGGTGCACAAAAAGAAGCCGATAAACTGGGCTACAACCTGGTCGTGCTGGATTCACAGAACAACCCGGCAAAAGAACTGGCCAACGTTCAGGACTTAACCGTGCGCGGGACGAAAGTGCTGCTGATTAACCCTACCGATTCTGATGCTGTCGGCAACGCAATCAAAATGGCTAACCAGGCGAAGATCCCGGTGATCACCCTGGACCGTGTCGCTGCACAGGGCACCGTGGTCAGTCACGTGGCATCTGATAACCGCTTTGGCGGTAAAATGGCGGGTGACTACATCGCACGTAAACTGGGTGATAACGCGAAAATTATCGAATTAGAAGGCATCGCGGGTACCTCGGCTGCACGTGAACGTGGCGAAGGTTTTAAACAGGCCGCTGATGCACATAAATTCCAGATTCTGGCCAGCCAGCCGGCTGACTTTGATCGTACTAAAGGTTTGAACGTTATGCAGAACCTGCTGCAGGCGCATCCGGATGTGCAGGCTGTGTTTGCTCAGAACGATGAAATGGCGCTGGGTGCACTGCGTGCGCTGCAAACGGCGGGCAAAACCGATGTAATGGTTGTGGGTTTTGATGGCACGCCAGATGGTGTGAAAGCGGTTGAAGGCGGAAAACTGGCCGCGACCGTGGCTCAGATGCCAGAGAAAATTGGCATGATCGGCGTTCAGACTGCTGATAAAGTGCTGAAAGGTGAAAAAGTGCAGGCGATCAATCCGGTCGACCTGAAACTGGTTACCAAATAAATCGAAGAAAAGCAGGGCACTGCGTCACCCGTCGGTGGCGCACTTATTTCGGACTCTCCCAATGAGCAAAAACGCAAAACTGGCCGTTCTCGGTAGCATCAATGCTGACCATATCCTTAATCTGGCTCACTTTCCCCGCCCCGGCGAAACGGTGATCGGGCAGAAATATCAGATTGCGTTTGGCGGTAAAGGCGCAAATCAGGCTGTCGCCGCGGGCCGTGCGGGTGCCGATATTGCCTTTATAGCCTGTGTCGGTGCCGATGACATTGGTGAACGCATCTGCCAGCAGTTAGCGCAGGACAATATTGATACCCATCCAGTAGAAGCGGTCGAAGGTGAATCTACCGGTGTCGCGATGATTTTCGTCAACGGCGAAGGTGAGAATAATATTGGCATCTATTCCGGTGCTAACGCGGCGTTAACGCCGCAGTATGTCGAACGTCACCAGCAGGTGATTGCGCAGGCCGATGCCTTGCTGATGCAGCTTGAGTCGCCACTGGACAGTGTTTTAGCTGCGGCGACCTTAGCCAGACAGCATCAGACCCGCGTAATTTTAAATCCCGCCCCGGCGACAAAACTGTCCGATAGTTTGTTAGCGCTTATCGACATCATTACGCCGAATGAAACTGAAGCAGAAATTCTCACCGGCATCGCGGTTAATAATGATGACGATGCCGCACGTGCCGCCGCCGCATTGCATGACAAAGGTATTGCGACCGTCTTGATCACCCTTGGCCGTCGCGGCGTCTGGTTGAGTGAAAATGGTAAAGGGCAGCGCATTGCGGGTTTTGACGTTAACGCGGTCGACACCATTGCGGCTGGCGATACGTTTAACGGGGCATTTATCACAGCTCGTCTTGAAGGTAAGGCCATGCATGATGCCGTTCGCTTTGCCCACGCCGCCGCAGCAATTGCGGTAACCCGTTCTGGCGCCCAGCCTTCTGTACCCTGGCGTGCGGAGATCGACGACTTTTTACAGCAGCAGGGTTAAGCGCTTGGCTACGATGAAAGATGTTGCCAGACTGGCGGGAGTGTCAACTTCAACGGTTTCACACGTTATCAATAAGAACCGTTTTGTCAGTGATGGCGTGCGTGAAAAAATCGAACAGGCGATCCGCGATCTTAATTATGCGCCGTCGGCATTAGCACGTAGCCTTAAGCTTAACCAAACCAATACCATTGGTATGTTACTGACCGCCAGTAGTAACCCTTTTTATGCTGAAGTCGTGCGCGGCGTAGAAGACAGTTGCTATGAGCGTGGATACAGCCTGATTCTGTGTAATACCGCTGGCGATGAAGCGCGCATGAACCGCAGTCTGGAAACGCTGCTGCAAAAGCGCGTGGATGGTTTACTTATCATGTGCACTGAAAGCCATCTACCCTCGGCTGAAATCCTTAATCGTTATCCTTCTATCCCAATGGTGATGATGGACTGGGCACCTTTTGAAGGCCGGGGCGATATTATTCAGGACAATGCGCTTCTGGGCGGTGAACTGGCAACACAGCATCTTATTGATAGTGGCTATTCACGTATCGCCTGTATTTCAGGGCCGCTTGATAAAACGCCGGCGCGTATGCGACTGGAAGGGTATTACCAGGCGATGCAGAAAAACGGTCTGGATGTTCCGCCCGAATATGTTGTGAGTGGCGACTTTGAGTTTTCAGGCGGCTACAACGCAATGTTTGAATTGCTGGCGCTGGACAGGCCCCCGCATGCCGTTTTTACCAGCAATGACGCGATGGCGGTCGGGGTTTATCACGCGTTGCATCAGGCCGGATTGCAGATTCCACGAGATATGGCGGTGATGGGATATGACGACATTGAAC
This sequence comes from Pantoea sp. Fr+CA_20, assembly GCF_024520835.1. NCBI lineage: Bacteria > Pseudomonadati > Pseudomonadota > Gammaproteobacteria > Enterobacterales > Erwiniaceae > Pantoea > Pantoea sp. Fr+CA_20. Next base: position 2,067 of record NZ_JALNPN010000008.1, on the reverse strand, counting down.
TGGCGCGCTATATGTCACCCCCGCTCAGTACCATCCATCAACCCAAAGACGAACTGGGTGAACTGGCGATAGATACGCTGATTCATCGTCTGAGCAATCCCGACGTCAGTCAGCAAACGCTGGTGCTGACGCCGGAGTTAGTACCGCGAGGCTCGGTTTAAGCTTTCTTCTTTTTGTCCCGATTGCTAATCAGGTTACGTCCGTCACCGTTGCGCAGCATCATAAATGTCAGCGCCGACAGCACGGTAACAATGCCCATCGTCAGGAAGGTAGAATGGAACTGTTCTACCGTCGTGCCATCAAATTCCTGATAAAAACGCAGTACGGCAGCACTGACCGCGACGCCAAAACTGATAGCCAGTTGTTGCGTTACGGCTAAGACGCTATTTCCACCGCTGGCGTTGTCGTCATCTAAATCGGCCAGAGTAATCGTGTTCATCGCTGTAAACTGGGTGGACATCGCCATGCCCAGCAGAAAGAGCGGTATCAACAATAACGCGATGCTTTCAGAAGGCGACTGCAGGGAGAAGCTGGCGATCATAAACCCGATGATTACCGTAATGCTCACCAGCAAGCGGCGATAACCAAACCAGCGCAGCAGTTGCGTCACGCTCTGTTTCGCGAGAATAGAGCCAACGGCCGTTGGTGCCATCATGCATCCTGCCAGAATCGCTGAATAACCAAATCCCACCTGAAGCATCAGCGGCATTAAAAATGGAACACAGCCTGTACCCAGTCGTGAAGCGATATTGCCAATGATACCTACCGAGAAGGTGCGGGTCTTAAACATGGGCAGATTGATCAGGGGAGAAGGATGGCGCCGGGCATGTGCTATATAGAGAAGCAATAACACAATACCGCCGCACAGTACCGCTGCCGCAATCCAGGGCGAGACAATGCGCTCACCAAATAGCTCGATACCTGTAGAGAGCATCACCAATCCAATTCCGAACAGTAGAAAGCCCAGAAAGTCGAAGCGGCGTTTTGGCGTGGTGAAGTCAGGCATATATTTTCGCGCATAGAATATGCCAAGTATGCCAATAGGGATGTTAATCAGGAATATCCAGTGCCAGGTGGCATACGTCACCATAACACCGCCCAGCAGAGGCCCAAGGATTGGCCCCACTAAACCTGGCATCGTCACAAAGTTAAGGATGGGCAGGAGTTCACTGCGCGGATAAGCACGCAGGAGTGCCAGGCGGGCCACCGGCATCATCATTGCGCCACCGACTCCCTGAATGATGCGTGAAGTGACCAGAACCGATAAAGAGGGCGATAAGGCGCAGGCTAACGACCCCAGCGTAAAGAGAGAGACGGCAATCATGAAGATTTTGCGTGTGCCGTAACGATCTGCAAGCCAACCGCTAACCGGGATAAGCATGGCAACAGTTAAGGTATAGCTGATCACGGCGGACTGCATGGCAAGGGGGGAACGCTCAAGGCTGGTGGCGATCGCGGGCAGAGCGGTATTCAATATGGTGGCATCCAGTGATTGCATAAAGAATGCCATAGCGGCAATCCATGGCAGACCGGCCATACTGCGCGCGGATGTGATCATTGAGCGTCCTTCGTAATGTTTTCAGCAAAGATAATGAAGAAGAATAGCATTGGCAGAAATGCACAATACGCCTCTTTTCATGACTGTGTGGTGATTTCCGTGCGTTCTTTAGGCAGGAAGTGTTGGTTTTTAGCGCGTTCGTTTAAAAATAAACCGCTCAGTCATTTTTTTGTAATTAATGCTTGTCACTCAGAGAGAACGCCCTATAATGCGCCTCCACTGACACGGCACAACGGCTTACGGAATGCGGTGTCGGGAGGTTCAGGAAACTGAATCGCCGGAGAAAAACTTCTGAAAAAGAAGTTGACTCTGAAGGAGGAAAGCGTAATATACGCCACCTCGCGACAGACGGTTAACCCGCTGTTCGCACTGCTCTTTAACAATTTATCAGACAATCTGTGTGGGCACTCGCAGGATTGATATCAGCGTCTCCGGACGTAAAAAATATCAAGTCTCACGAGTGAACACATAATGAAATTCATTATGACGTTTTACAGATGAGCACCGCT